>DCGQ01000038.1:0-2117 GCA_002314635.1 Clostridiales bacterium UBA1774 | reverse complement strand
GGAAGGCTACAACTACGAGGACGCAGTGCTGCTGAACGAGCGCATGGTGCAGGACGACGTCTTTACCTCCATCCATATCGAGGAGCATGAGATCGACTCCCGCGATACCAAGCTGGGCCCCGAGGAGATCACCCGCGATATTCCCGGCGTCGGCGAGGATGCACTGAAATATCTGGACGAGCGTGGCATCATCACCGTGGGTGCCGAGGTTCGCGCCGGTGATATTCTGGTCGGCAAGGTCACACCCAAGGGCGAGACCGATCTGACCGCTGAGGAGCGTCTGCTCCGCGCCATTTTCGGCGAGAAGGCTCGTGAGGTCCGCGACACCTCCATGAAGGTGCCCCACGGCGAAAGCGGCATTGTGGTAGACGTGAAGGTCTTTACCCGTGAGAACGGCGATGAGCTGAGCCCCGGCGTCAACGAGGTGGTTCGCTGCTATATCGCCCAGAAGCGCAAGATCAGCGTGGGCGACAAAATGGCCGGCCGCCACGGCAACAAGGGCGTCGTCAGCCGCATTCTGCCCCGCGAGGATATGCCTTACCTGCCGGACGGAACGCCGCTGGATATCGTGCTGAATCCGCTGGGCGTTCCTTCCCGTATGAACATCGGTCAGGTGCTGGAGGTCCATCTGGGCTATGCCGCCCATCAGATGGGCTGGAAGGTTGCCACGCCCATTTTCAACGGTGCAAACGAAAGCGAGATCATGGATCTGCTGGAAGGCTCCGGCCTCCGGCGCGACGGCAAGAGCGTCCTGTATGACGGACGCACCGGCCTGCCCTTCGACAACCCGGTAACCGTCGGCTATGTCTACTTCCTCAAGCTGCACCATCTGGTTGATGATAAGATCCATGCCCGCAGCACCGGCCCCTACAGTCTGGTCACCCAGCAGCCTCTGGGCGGCAAGGCCCAGTTCGGTGGCCAGCGCTTCGGCGAAATGGAAGTCTGGGCGCTGGAAGCTTACGGTGCTGCCTATACCCTGCAGGAAATACTGACCGTCAAGTCCGACGATGTGACCGGCCGTGTCCGCACCTACGAAGCCATTGTCAAGGGCGAGAATGTGCCCAATCCCGGTGTACCCGAGGCGTTCAAGGTGCTGGTGAAGGAACTGCAGAGCCTGTGTTTGGATGTTCGTGTGCTTGACGAGGAAGGCCAGGAAATCGAACTGAAGAATGATGACGACGAGGATGAGGTCCGCTACAGCGATGTGGAGGATTATCGTCCCGATGATGAAGAAATCGTAGCCAACGGCTATTCCATTGAGGATGTGGAAGATCCGGATGCCGGAAGCGGCCTTCTGGATGATTACAACGATGACTATGTCGAGGATCCGGATGGGGAGGAACCCTTCGGTGACCCGGATGAGGAGGGCGAATAAATGAGCAATACGACATTTGACGCCATCAAAATCGGCATCGCGTCTCCCGACGTGATCCGCCAGTGGTCTCACGGCGAGGTCAAAAAGCCGGAGACCATCAATTACCGTACCTTGAAGCCGGAACGGGACGGCCTGTTCTGCGAGCGCATTTTCGGACCTACCAAGGACTGGGAATGCCATTGCGGCAAGTATAAGAAAATCCGCTACAAGGGCAAGATCTGCGACCGCTGCGGCGTGGAAGTCACCCGCGCCAAGGTGCGCCGCGAGCGCATGGGTCATATCGAGCTGGCGGCTCCGGTGAGCCATATCTGGTATTTCAAGGGCATCCCTTCCCGGATGGGCCTGATTCTGGATATGAGTCCCCGGACACTGGAAAAACTCCTGTATTTCGCCTGCTATGTGGTCATTGATCCCGGCCCGGTGCCGGATATCCGCAAGTACGATATCCTGTCCGAAAAGCAGTATCGTGATCTGCGGGAAAAGTACGAGGATGAGTTCCGCGCCGGCATGGGTGCGGAGGCCGTCAAGGAACTGCTTGCGGAAATCGACTGCGAAAAGCTCTCCGTGGAGCTGCGCGCCGAACTGAAAAACGCTTCCGGCCAGAAGAAGGCCAAGCTGGTCAAGCGTCTGGAGGTAGTGGAAGCCTTCCGCCAGAGCGGCAACCGCCCCGAGTGGATGATTCTGGATGTGCTGCCGGTCATTCCCCCGGATATCCGTCCCATGGTTCAGCTGGACGGCGGCC
>DCGQ01000002.1:14866-38833 GCA_002314635.1 Clostridiales bacterium UBA1774 | reverse complement strand
CGGGCGTTTCCTCCGCAGGGGGTTCTGTGGGTTCGGTGTTTTCTTCGGCGGGTTCGGTCTCCGCAGCGGTGTTGTCGCCGGTTTCTTCTGTAGTCTCCGCAGCGGTATCTTTGCCGTTGTCCTCGCCGGTATCTTTGCCGCTATCCTCGCCGTTGTCCTCACCGGATTCTTCACCGGTTTCTTTGTCGGTCTCTTCGTCCGGCTTTTCCGGCTCCGGCTCGGGTTCCGGTTCGGGTTCCGGTTCGGGTTCCGGATCGGGCAGATCCACCTCCACCAGCATGGTGGCGGACAGGGACGGAAGCTCCACGCAGTACATCCGCAGACGGTAGGTGAAGTTATCTTCCAGCTCAAACACATCCGTGGCGTACAGCCCCGTGGTCTCGATCAGCATACCGGGGATGACCTCCGCCTTTCCTTCGGATTTCTCGCTGATCTTCTGCTTGGTAAAGACCCAGGTGAGGCCATTGGGTGCATCCGAGGCATCCTGATAGAGCTTGAACTTGTTGCTGTAGTCCACATACAGGGTGGTTTCGCTGATGTTGGTGAAGGCCTGCAGGTCGGAGGAATTGGCAGCGCCGTCTGCATCCGTCTGCAGCGTGGCTTTCGCCGAAATGTCGGCGATGTTGATATCCAGCGGCCCATAGGTGCTGTCCGATGTGACCCAGCTGTTCACCGTCTTGGTGTAGCTCACATCCTTTGCGGTCGTGGTGATATTGCCGCTGACGGTCAGCGAGCCGATGCGCCACTTGGCGGTGGTATTCTTTTCCTCCGGTTCGATGTTCACCGTCACGGTGAGCAGCTTCTCCAGACCGGGAACCAGCAGCCGTGTCTTGCAGGTCTTCCCCGTCTCCATCGAGCCTTCGTATATAATACGCGCCAGATCGGTAACGGTTACATAGCTTTTCCGAGTTCCTGCGGAATCCAGATAATTCACGGTCAGCGTCACAACGCCGTTGGCCGTTGCGGAGGTGCTGACGGTGCTGCCGTTGACGGTGCTGGTGGTGTCCTCTGCGGTGGTGAAGGTGACATCCAGCGGGCACAGACGGTTCAGCGCGGTAAGTCCGGCTTCCGGCGTGGTCTGACCCGGGGTGAAGTAGGTCTTTTTGTTGGACAGGTTAGCGGACTGCCTCAGAGAGCAGTTGAACCAGCCTGCCACACCGGTGGTGCCGGTGTCGCCCGAGCGCACATTCTGACGGACGGCGACACGGTTGACGCGCAGGGTCGTGCCGGTGACGGTGGTGCTGACGGCTACCTCGCTGACCTTTTCCAGCAGATCCTCCGTGAAGTCCAGCTCTGCCACGATGCCGGGGCCTACATGGGTGACGCCCGATTCAAAGAGCGAGACGGTCTTGGAGGTATACAGCAGGCCGGAGGCGTTGTTCTTCTGATAATAGCGGAGCTGCACCGACACATCGCTGTCCTTCGTGAGGGTGGCCTCCTGACAGTCATCGCCGAAGCTGATATAGACCTTCTGCGTGTATTTGTCCAGCACATCTGCGGTATCGGACACGCTGCTCTGGATCGTCAGCGTCAGCTTTTCGTTGCTCGCGCCGTTCAGCGTTCTGGAGCTGCCCACGCCGAACTGGCTGAAGCTGTAAAGCGCACTGTTATTGCGAATCTGGGTCACGACCACATTGCCGATTTCCACATCTACGGTGGATTCCAGCTCGATTTTCAGCGGGATGCAGAACAGAGGCGCTTTGATGGTACCGGAACACAGGAAGGCCTGATAGGTGGGACTGTAGGTGAGCTTGACCTGATCCAGCCGGCGGGTGTCGCCGTACACATCCTGATAGGTAATGGTGGCGTAGACGTTGTCGGAGCTTACAAGGCCGGTGGTATTCTTCACCACCACCTGCAGATCCAGCGTGTCATTCTTGGACACATGCTCCTCTGCTTCGATGGACAGCTTGCCGTCCTCCCCTGCCAGCGCCACGATCTTGTTTTCGGTGAAGTTGATCTGCAGCGCCGCGCTGGTTTCGTCTGACACGGCGATGGTTCTGGGTGTGTCGCCGCTGCGCTGAGTGCAGAGGTTCATGGTGTTGCCCGAGCCGTAATCCCGCTGGTACTCACCGTAATTGTCCACGGTGGACTTGAGGCGCAGTACGCCCTTGCCGCTGACCTGGCGGACGGACAGGTTTTTCACGCCCCATGTGCCGCTGTAGCCACGCTGCGCCTTCACAAGGAAGGTGATATCAATGAGAGAGGTGATGTTTACAAAGTCCACCGTGAACCGGTTGGTCCGGTTGGGCTGGAACATATAGTCGATATCGCTGTAGACCTCCTGCGTGCTGGCACCGTTGTTGCCCGCCAGCCGGTTGGCGTAGACCTGAATGGCCTCCACCAGATCCACCGTCACCATGCTGACAGCGCCGTTGCCGTCCCGATAGCGGATGTTGGCCTTGTAGGAGGCGGGAAGCGCGTCCAGCGTGGTGCCGTTGTAGCTGCCGGTGGTCCCGTCGGCTGTGACCAGCGTAAACTCCAGCGTGGTGGTATACTGGGTCTCGGTGACGGGGTAAGACCGCACCATGTCGGAGGCGGTTCGGGTACCCAGATAATCCTCCTCCGCGTCATTATAGGAGATATCGATCCAGCCTACATTGCTGATCACGCTGGCCACGCCTGCGCCGCTTTCATTGGTATGGGTGACGCGGATCGTGTCGATTTTCAGCTTGTCAAAGGTGTCGCTGTCGCTGCTGATATCGTCCGGCAGGATGTTCACTGCCACAAGCTCGCCGTAATCGCCGTTGGTATAGATGTTGAAGGAGGATTTCTGACCGCTTCGGAACTTGTCGCCCTCCAACTGCTGGTTGGCGTTGACATAGCTGCTGGTGTAGGTCTTGTCATCCTTCTTGAATACAAGCTGGAAGAAGAACTGGTTGGCGGAGCCGGTGTCGCCGTATTCGATGGTGGTATATTCGTCCTTGGCAACCGCGACTTCTACATTATATACATCCCGGGCGGTGGTGACGGTCAGGTCGCGCATGGCTTCCTGATAGCTCAGCCGCTCCTTGCCGATGGCGTCGTTTGTATCGTTGGACTTGGATTCAATGCTCATGCCGGTGGAATCGGAGAAATCAATATCCACCGTCTGTCCCGGCTGCACCAGAACGCCGGAATCCGGCCTGTAGTATACCTTGTGCTGGCCGCTCCAGTCATCACGCCACCAGAGACGGTCGGTGTAGGACATATACTCGCCCGAGCCCAGCGCACAAAATTCGTCCATAGACCAGCAATACAGGGTGCCCGGATCCGTCACCTTTACGATCGCGAAGACGGCGAACTGGTAATCATCCGAATAGGCGCCCTTCATTTCCAGCGTAGCGCCGGTAAATTCCTGCACATTGGGCACGGACATGAAGAAGCAGAGGTCATGCCCGGGCATGACGCAGTAACGGTAAGCACCGTCCCAGGTGGAGGTGACGCCTTCGGGGAAGGGCTTTTCCGTGGTTCCGTCCATATAGCTGGTGTGAGACAGCATGATTTCCCGGCTGTGGTATGCCACCATGCTGCGGTTCAGCGTGCTGGCGGCATAGGACTGGTATTCGCTGCGGCTGAGGGCGGGCCAGTAGCCGTAGGAGTTTTGCGCCTCCTCCGCCAGAGAGACGGCTTTTGTGCTGAGGGTGGCTTTCTCTCTCCGTTCCTGCCGCTCTGCCTCGGTCTCATCCTCGCCCAGGTCATTCACAAAGCTCGTATCCAGATAATGCAGCGTCAGCTCCATGTCGTTGATGGTGCCGGCCTGCTGGATGTTGTCCGTGGTGATGATGACCATATACAGGGAGTCGGAAACCTCGGGTTCCAGACTTACGGAACCGGTGGGATTGTTGATGATGCCCGTGGTGATGTCCACATAGTTGCCGCTCTGCAGAATGGTGCCGTCCTCATGGGGGGAGACATAGTAGCTGACCACACTGGTGCCGCTGCTGGTCACCTCGATCGTGCCATGATAGCAGGATACATCCACCTTGCTGCCGGAGTTCAGCTTATGCAGGCTGATGCCGGAGATATAAAGCTGGTCATTGGTGCCGTTGACCGCATTGGCACGGGCGGCCAGGTCGGCACCGACGCCAAAGGTGCCGGAGGAGCCGCTGGTCGTATGGGTCAGGCCGCTGCTCTGGGCGGCCTTGGCCACCACATCCGTGCCGTAGCACAGGTACCACTCCACCACATGATCCAGCGCGGGGAACTCGCAGACAAACTGGATGCTCTGCCCCTGCTGGCCGAAAAAGCCAATGGATTTCAGAATATCCCAGGTGTTGGCGTCCAGGGTGCCGAAGGACTTCTCGGCAGCCCAGACCAGCGCACAGACGGTGATGGGGATCAGAACCTGCCGGTAGTTGCCGGAGGTATCCACATAGCGCATGGTGACGGACAGGCATTCGTCAAAGGCGCGGCTGGCAAGGGTGGCGGTGGTGCTGAGATTCCTCGTGCCGAACAGGGAGTTGAAGGTGTCGATACCGGCGCCCTTCACGTCTGCCAGATCCAGCTCGAACAGATACTGCCCTGCCGCATTGTTGAAGCTGGCGGCCGCTTTATATTCGGCCTCGGTGGCATACTGCCGATAGAGAATATGGTTATCCCGGTAGTCCGCAGTCTTTTTATTATAGTTGGAGGGGTAGCTGATCAGCGTATAGGCATTTTTGGCGGCCTCCGCGTTTTCCGGGTTGCCGAAGGAGATCACATCGCCGACGGAGGTGAAGAACAGCTCCCGGCTGCCGTTCTCCATCTCTGCCTCCGCCATCAGGGTGCCGGAAAAGCTCAGGTAACGGTCAGGCGAGATGTAGCCGTACATCAGAATGCCGCGGATCTCGCTGACGCTGTAGAGCTGGATACCCTTCACGGTCCACTCGGTGGACTGCGCCGCGTGAACGCTGATTGCCACAAATTCCCGCACCGTATAGCGAAGGTACATCACATAGCTGTCCGTACTCATCAGGGTCAGCGGCTCCATGGGTACATCCCATGTGGTGATGTCATAGCCGTAACTCGCGGCGGCAGTCAGGCGGTAAGATGCGGTTTTGCTGTCGTTCTCATTTTTGTCCGGCAGGGTATTCTGGGTGATGGTATAGCCGGTGTCGGGGAATACAATCTCCCGGTGCCGGTTGTTGCTGGTGTCCAGATATTCCACCGTAAAGTAGGCGATGTCGGACCCGTCGCTGTTGCCGGTGGCCACCTGCAGAACATAGCGGTTCGATGACACATAGCGCGGCGCGGTCACACCGCCAACACTCGGCGCCGACGGCGAAGGCGAAGCATCCGCCGACGCGGTATCCATCAGCGTGAGATCGTCAAACAGGGTCAGCTCATCGGGCAGAAGCTCACGGATGGGCAGCATCAGCAGCACCAGCAGCAGCGCCGTCAGCCGCCGGAGGCATCCCTTTCTGAAATTATGGTTTTGATTATTCATGCCGTTTTCTCCTTTGTGCAATGAAAACACGGTAGCGCTGCTTACTCTTCCTCACTTACCACGCCCATGAGCTCATTGCGCTTTGCGATATCATAGAACGCATCCTCCGCACGGAACACATTGCTGCGGATCTCCGCCATATCCATGCGGCCGAACTGATAGAAATCGCATTTATAGCTGGGGGTATATTTCGTCATCAGCGGGAAGTTACCGAAGGTGACGATGATGGCGTTGCCGGTGGACTCCTTGTTATTCAGCTTCTGCAGCTCGGAGGGGTAGATCAGCGGACGGGTCTGGGTCTGAGTGGAGACGCTCATATCCCCTTCCTTGGCGCCGGTGGAGCTGGAGGTGGAGGTGGTCTTGACCGTCTTGTTGCCGCAAAGCTCGCTGAATTCCTTGCAGGTGCCGATATCGTTGGAGCCGATGAACATCTTCATACCGCAGTTAGACTTGACGATGTCGGCGGTGGTTTCACCGTAGACATTGTTCAGCTGAGAGTAGGACTGCACCACCATGTTGAACCAGATCTTTCTGCTTCGGCCGACGGTGATCATCTGACCGAACTTTTCGATCTTCGGCATATTGCCGAATTCGTCCATGATGAAGTAGACGTTGCGGGGAAGGCTCAGATCCTCGTTGCCGGAGGCCACCTTGATCAGCGCCTTATACATGGAGAGGATGAACAGTGAGGCCAGACCGTGGCGGGTGTCCTTTTCATCGGGGATCTTCAGGAACAGGGCACTGGGCCGCTCCGCGAACTGCTCTGCGTGGATATCCGTGGCGGAGGTGAGGCCGCAGAGGCCCCGGTCATTGAACAGGCTCAGCTTGTCGAAGGTGATGGACATATAGGAGGACATGGTCTGATCGGCGGCGGCCAGAACCTGACGGCTCATGGTGACTGCCTGAGACAGCGGACTGCGGCCCTTGAAGTAGTCCTTCAGGACGGCATATTCGTTGTCCGAATTGGTGAGGATCTTGTTCAGATTGAAGAAGTTGAATTTTTCCTTGGTCATGCCCAGCTCGGGATTTTCACTGTCCTCCAGCATGGCAAGGCAGGTGGCCATGACGATGCTTCGGGCGCCCTTTTCCCAGAGCGGGTCCTTCTCATTGGTGATGGGGCAGATACCGGCAACCAGATCGTTCAGGTCTTCGTACATCTCATCGAAGATCTTCTGCTTGGCCACGCTGACCTCGCTCTGGCACTGGTAAGCGTCCGCATAGGCCTTGCCATTCCATTCGATCCAGGGTTCGTCCTCCTCGGCTTCCCCGTCCACGCGGGTCAGGTCCGGATAATCGGCCATGCTGTCCCGGTGCAGGATCATGCCCTGATCGGCCCTGACATACTCCTGATAGGCGTCCCAGATGCCTTCCAGCGGATTCCAGCGGGAGGAGGAATAGGTATCACGCAGGTCCAGCACCATCACGTCGTAGCCGCGGGATTTCAGGAACTTGGAGTGCAGGTCGAAAAGCTCGCCCTTGGGGTCGGTCATGATCATGGAGGAGCCGGAGCCGCAGGCACCCAGCAGCTGGATCATGGGGTTGATGAAGGTGGTGGTCTTACCGGAACCGGTAGCACCGATGACCAGCGAGTGGGCACCGTTGAGGAAGTTTACCTGCAGCTTGCCCTTTTTGTCCACATAGGCGCGGACGGGGACGCCGTCCTGCTTGGGCTTTTTCAGCGCGTCCAGCTCCTCGTAGGTGTGCAGATCAAAGTATTTGTCCCGTTCCTTCTCCGTGAGGAAGCGGCTGTTTTCCAGTGCGCTGAACACATCCGCATCCTTGCTGCCCTGCAGCAGACCGCTGCCGTTGTTGCCGGAAAGGAGGCCGCCGGCGAAAACCCCGGTGACGACGCCCAGCACGATGGTGGAGATCAGGCCCACGCCCAGCGATTTCAGGCTGAACACCATGGACAGCGTAAACCGAATCTGCCCGCCGGTGAAGAAGGCGGTGAAATTCGCGAAGACAAAGGAGAACAGCGCTCCCAGAAACAGGATGCTGATGATCGCCAGACCGATATACATGGCCAGCTTTCGCCCTACCAGCTTTTTGAAGAAATCCAGAATCTTTTTCATTTCGAAGTGTCCTCCTTCGTTCATTGCGGAAATAAGTTCATATAGGCTGCGTTTATGCGTTCTGCATGGGTTTTGCTGTTTTCTGCCGATCCCGCCGGTTCAGAAGCTTCCACCAGACGGTGCCCACCAGCACCATGAAGGCCGCGTGGAGCGCCAGATTGGAGATACCCAGAAACAGCTTATCGTTGTCCCGCAGAAATTCCAGCAGGAAGCGGGTGGAACCGAACAGGATCAGAAACAGCGGGTATACCCTGCCGTTCCCGTCATAATGATGGCGCTTTGCATAGTGCGTACAGGAGATGACCACCAAAAGCGCCACCAGGCATTCGAGCCACTGGTTGGGGAAGCGGTAATCCCGGGTCTGCCGGTTCCAGAAACCCCAGTCACAGGGGTAGCCGTGACAGCAGCCGGTCACCGGACAGACCAGATGCCCGAAGGTCTGGATCATGGCCATAGCGGGAGCGATGTAATCCGATATGGTGGAAAACGGAAGATGCACGATCCGGGAGGCCACAAGCGCCACCACCGGCAGCAGGACGAAGATCCGCACCATATTGTTGGAGCCCCAGTTTGTAAAGCCGTTCTCCGCCCATGACACCACCAGCAGCATCAGATAGGCCGGCGGAAAGGCGATGGCCGGGATCAGAAACCCCTGCTTCAGCGTCAGATTGTAGCGTTTCCGGTAGCAGACCAGAAACGTGATGATGACCAGATAAGTCACCCACATAAAGGCCAGATACACGGTCTGACTCCACCCGTAATAATCCAGCTTCTTCAGAAGTGCGTTGATTGCATCCATATGTACTCAGCTTTCTACAGCGATACCTATAGCTATTATATGATACTACATCATATCACAGTTTCCTCCTTATTGCCAGTGTGAATTTCTGATTCTGTATATTTTTTCTAAAGTGAAACGCAGAGAATGACCGGATGCGATCCTCCTTTTCAGCAATTTTTCAGGCAAAACGATGGAATGTGCGGTCAAAATAAGCTTCTGCCGCGTCTGTTTCGCCGAAGCCGGATGCTTTGCGGAAGCAAACGGAGCATTTTTCCTGCAAAATATCCGAAAAACCGGGTCATGCTTCCGAATACGGCATCCCGCACACCGAAAAAACGCGGCAGAAGGGCAAAAGGTTACGGAAAATCCGACATTTTTCTGTTTTCAGGAGGAACTTCCCTGCCGCCCCTTTCCTTTTGCGGACGGATGTGTATAATGAGTATATGAAATGTCGGACGGCTGTAACTTTTGCGGCTGCCCCGACCTATTCCCGTCAGAAACAGATGGCAGGAACGGAGGAATCGATTTATGGACGAAGTGAGACAGAATAAAAAACAGCGCGAACTGCAGGAGAAACTGGATTCGGTTCGGAGTAGTCTTGATTTCGTAACCCGCAACAATGCGGATATGGAAGATCGAATGATGGAGATGATGGGGCCGAACGCAGAGGGAAGCGAATTCCTGATGCAGCGGGAAATCTACACGAAGGGACAGTATACGCCGACCAAGTACGATTACGGTGGAACGAAGCTGTCCTCGGAGGAGATCGCGCTGGTCAACACGGCGGCGCTGTGCCAGCCGAAGTCGGCTATGCACGGACTTCGCTGCAGCGGCAAAGCCGAGGATACGGAGAATGTAACCAGCTCCTTTGTGTTCATGTATCAGGATGCGATGCTCACGGAGGAACTGCGTAAAAGCATCGGCCCGTATATCAAAGCCACCTACAATACGGCAAGAGAGCTGGGGCATGATGCCATTATCGCCTACAATGCAGGCGATCCGAAGCCGATGGCCAAAATTCTGGGGGATAGTATCCGACAGAGCAATATTTATGCCATCAATGTTGCAAAGTTTTCCTCCAAGGCTACGGCGCTGGTAAAGAACGCGGAGCGGATGATGCAGCTGCTGGAGCAGGACCCGGCGCTGATGGAAAACAGCGGTCTGGACGAAGCGGAGATGAAGCGTTATCGTGCCGTGCAGGTGAATTCCAAACTGTATCAGGAAAGTCTGCAGGCGCGGGAGGCGCTCCTGCTGGACGCGATGGGACAGCAGAAGCTGGCCCCGGAGGAAAAACAGCAGTATCTGGCCACGGAAGCCCTGTTCCGGGTCGTTGACGGTGAACGGGCGAGAAAGAGCTCGGAGACGCAGGAGAGTTCGCCGAAATATCAGCAGCTGGAGCAGGAAGTGATCAGACTGTCGATACAGACTGGTCAGCTCAGGACGGAGATCGAAATTGCGGAAAAAGACCCGCAGCAGGAAGCACCGGAGGGAAAGAAACGGGAGCTGATGGAGCTGGAGAAGCAGCTCGATCAGCGGCATGCTCAGCTATCAGAGGTGGGCGAGATCACGGAACCCACTGAGACACTGAACCGGATGGCGGAAAACTATGAGGGCGTGAGACAGGAGCTGACCGAGCATCTTCTGCGTCAGCCGAAGATACAGACGCTGCCGGAGGATTTGCTGGATGCGCTGAATGTGCTGGATTCCAGTGAAAATTTCAGATCGTTGAAGGCACCTGTGGCGGAACGGTTGGAGGTACTGGATACCCAGCGGATCGAGGAGTATCGGCAGGTCAGCCAGATCATTGCCGGTGATAAAAAGCTGAAGGATGCCAGTATGGACGTTTATCACACGCTGGGTAATCTGCTGAAAGAGGATCGAACCTACATCAGAAGCAGTGACGGGAAGGAATTTCATATCTGCGGGAGCAACAAGAACCCGGAAAAAGGTACAATGGGTATGCTTGATGTGTTTGCCGGACCGGATTACCTGGATCAGCCCTTCAGTGAGGTCAGCCGGAATATGCCCAGTCATTTCAAAATGTACTGCCTGAGCCGGGGCATGACGGAGGATGAGCTGTGCTCCCTTCGGAAAGAACCCGGTCCGGAGCTGAAGGAAAAGCTTTTGGGCTGGAAGGACGACTTTATGCAGATGGTGATCGACAAGGATACGGACGCCATCAGCGATATGTATGTGGGCATCTGCAATATGGTGGAGGAGGACGGCGCCCGTTTCCGGAATGTGACCGCCATGTGTAATCTGAACGAGACTGACCCTGCCCTGCTGATCAAGTATTCCGGCAAGCAGAACTGGATGACCCAGACCCTGCCCCGCGTGGGAAGGAGCGCCAAACCCGGCGCAGTGAAGCTGGTCGCGCAGATCAATGAGAAGCTGCAGGCTGCCGGAAAGGACTACACCTTTGACAGCATCGGCGTACCGCTGGACCCCCTGGAGTCCATTTTCCAGACAGGCATTTCCAAAGAAGAACTGCAGAAGGGCAGCGTGGAGATGATGAAGGTGACGCAGGTTGAGTTCATGCAGCGGCGCACCTCCGTCCTGCCGCTGCAGGAGATGATGTCGAAGCCGTTGCCGGCGGGAAAAAGCTGGCTGAGCAACATCGTTCTGGGCGAAGAAGCACAGGAAACCTATATTAACTTGCTGGGACAGTATCTGGGAAATGGCAAGCCGCTGGAGTTTATTCCCGAGGCGATCCGGCGCACGAAGGAACTGAAACCGGCGGAAATCCCCGTGAAGCCCTACCGCGGTGCAGAGCAGGAAGCCACGGAATTGAGCAATCTGCTGAATGGGAATGTGCGAAAGAATCTGTTCGGCGGCGCGAAGAAAAATTCCGATGCCTATGAAGCGGTACGGAAGGCGGCAGAACACGCGGCGGCTATGGAAAAACAGATGGAAGCACTGCGGAAGGCCGGGATGCAGCCGGACGAGCATGCTCTGAAAGCCATGAAAGAGGCTTACCGGGAGATGAGCAGCAAGGCGCAGAGCTATCTGAAAGCCCGCCCCAACCCCAGAACAGAGGAAGGCAGGGAGCGCCGCGCCATGATCGAGCGCTGCAAGGAGCTTGCCGACCGGCAGTGCCGGGAAGCGATCCGGGCGGAGAAGCAGACGGCAGCCATAAAACAGACGGAAAAGAACTGGCCTCAGCCGGAAAAAGCACCGGAACCCCAGAAGGCCAATGAGAAAACGGCCGTTGTATGGAGCATGGATGACCCCTGCAAGCTGATCCAGCAGCTGGGCAAAGCGGCGAAAAACTATCTGGCGGAGAACCTGAAAAAGCCGGTTCCCTCCCACGCGGATGCGGTGGAGGCCATGAAGCTGATGGTGCTGGCGGATTATCTGGAGCACAGCGAGTCGCTGAAGCTGAAGCTGAAAAACAGCAGGGATCCGCTGGTCGCGGCGTCAAGCTATCTGAAGGTGAAACCCGGCTCTGCATTTCAGAAGCTGACGGATGCGGTGAAGCCGGAGAAGGACGGGGATACGCTGCGCTACACGGAGCAAAGCCTTGCCATGATGCGGAGCTTTGTCAGCGGGGACGGTGTGCGGCAGACCGTAAGACAGTGCACCGACGAGCTGCGGAAGGGCGCGAATAAGGTTTTTGCACAGAAAAAACCGGAAAATGTCCCGGTTCAGCAGGAAAAGAAGCAGATTTCCGAAAGCGTCATATAAAAGCATCTGCCGGGAAGGACCGATCGATCCTTCCCGGCAGATATTATTCATCCGTATTTTCGCTTTCTTCCAGCTCCGGCGGTTCCGGTTCCGGGGCCGGTTTCTCCCCTTCTTCTTTTCCGGAAGCGGATTTCCCGCGGCTGCGGCGCAGCTCCTTATCCTCTTTTCTCGCTGCCCGGTCTGCTTCCCGCTGCTCCTTCCGGGTCATAGGCTCGCAGGGCAGCAGCTTTTCCGGCAGATCCTGTTCAAAAAGCGCCAGCGCCTTTTTACAGGTCAGCGCGGCATACACCGTCCGCGCAGTGTAGATCCGCAGGATCAGGCTTTTATCCCGCCGCTCCATGTCATAAAACACCGGATTGGTGAATCTGGGTATCCGCAGCGAACAGGCGTCGTCCAGCCGGTTTTTCAGAATGGCCGGACTGCCCAGCTCAAAGATCCGCTGCTCTACCCATGCATGGATCGGCTCCGCCTTCCCGTTCAGGCGGTATTCCCGCATGATGTAATACAGCCCGTGATAGCGGACGGAAAAGGAACCCAGCAGCGGCTCCGTCAGGATCGTTTTTTTGAATCCCTCCACGCTGACCAGATAGCTGCCCTGCTGCTGGCAGCAGCCGCAGAGAAAGCGGCGGATCTCCTTGTTTTTTGAACGCATCTGATACCTCCGGATCACAGAAAACCGGTTTCTGCAGAATTTACGGCACGGACTTCGCGGGGGCGGCCTTGGGAGCCTCCGGTTTTTTCTCGGCTGCGGCGGCGCGCGCTATGGCAGCGGTCACGATTCCCTGATCTACGCCATTTTCACGCCCCTTGGGGAACACGGAACTGGTGATGTTGGCCATAAGAATGGCCATTTTCTTTTTTTCGGAAGCGGAATCCAGCTTGTTGTTGATTCCCTTGTTTTTCAGCTGACGGTCGCACTCGCAGGCAAAGGCAATCAGCTCCATGGAGTTTTTCCGCACGGCAGGAGAAAGCGCTGCTTCGGCGCTGTTTTGCTTCTGCGAATCCGAGAGGAGCTTGATATTGTCCGCCAGAATCTGGTCACGAAACTCCTTGTTCCGCATCATATAAGTCTTGATATCGTCCTTGATCTTGTCTGCGGCCTGCGGTTCGGAACATTCCATCAGCTTGGGACCTACCTTCCGCAGCACCTGCGCGGCGGCCCGTGCCCGTTCCTTGCCGGAGGAGGTAATGGGGACGCTGGATTTCAGGCTGATATATTCCACGCTTTTCTCGTACAGGGGGCGCAGATCCTCCGCCTTGCATTTGGCGCCGTTTCGGATACTCATCACGCAGTCCACGATTTTCTCTTTCAGCGCCAGCGCCTCCGGGGAGCCTTTTCCCATCAGCGGGGAAAGCTCCTTTGCGGAAAGACCCAAAGGGCTGTTTTCCGATGCGTGAATACCGGAAATGGCCTTTTTCGAGGCCTTCTGCAGCTCCGTCTGCGGGACGCCGTTGGCGCCGAAGCAGAACGCATCCCGGACACGCTCTACACTCTGCCGGTGCAGCTGGGTATATCGGTCCAGCGAGATATCATTTTTGAAGCCGTATTGCATGCGCTGCTGATAGGTCAGATCCCGGAATACCTCCGGGGAAAGACCGTGCCGTTCCTTCTCTGTGGTGTTCAGATAGACATCATTCTGCGTATTCGGAAGCTTCTGCGCTTCCGCAGCAAGCTTTGCCGCGTATTTTCGCAGATTCTGGATATTGCCGGACTTGGAAGGCTCCTTCATGGCACTCATAACAAAGACGGAAGGTGCGTTTTCCAGATATTCCTTTTCCGTCGGTACAGGATTTGCCATGAACCGATGCCCCTTCATGGCGATTTCGCCCACGATCAGCGTCTGCTGCGCGTCGTCACGAGCCTGCTGAATGAGGTTTTCGGCGGAGTGAATGTATTTATGGTGGATATCCTCTGGCGCATAACGCCGCTTCTCACGGGGAATGGCATAGTAGCTGCCCTTTTCCTGGATCCCGTCCAGCGTTTTCCGGGCCTCGGCCATTTCCGCCTGACAGAAATCCGGCTTGAGCAGCATCATGGCAAGCCGGTCCTGCTGGAACTGCTTATCCAGCTCCGGCATCTTCTGACTGAGCCGGGACAGCTTGTACCAGGCCTTTTTCGCCTCCGGTTCGTTCAGCACATCTCCGGAGAAGGCGATCTCCGCATTTCTCCGGTACTCCTCCTTCATCCGCCGATCCAGAACATCCATACAGTTGTCCGCAACCGCTTTCAACCCCGGATTGTCGGGAAGATGGTTCGACAGCTTGCGAAGCGAATCCTGCATCATGGAAAGGCCTTCGAATACCTGAGAGACATGCTCCTGACCCGGCATCGGCTGGAATCCGGGAAGCTCACTGTCAAACAGCGGAAGGGAACCCAGCGCATTATTTATGCTTTGTGCGAACTTGGTTAACTGCGCGTTGGGATCGCCTGCCAATGCGTTGCCCTGCAGCTTGTTGCGGAAGGTCTGCTCCAGAACAGCCGACTGATCGGCAATGTCCTTCAGCTCCGGGGAGTCCCGAAACAGGAGCGACGGGTCATTATCGGAGCATCTGCGGAGCGACATCGGCAGTCCCCGGATAACCGACATGAGCGTGGAAAACTGTTCCATGGGGCCGTCATTCCGCAGGCCGACCATATCTTTCTCAGGTTTCTCCGGTTTATTGACCAGCATCAGATTGTCCAGCTGGCCGAGAATGGCTTTAAAAACCGGGCCTTTGGATTCCCGAAGCTCCGGCGAAATGTTTTTTTCATAGATCCCTTGAAGTGCCATCAGGGAATTATCCACCTCGGACCAGGGATTCATATACTGCTCCGGGGAGAAGATTACGGATTTTTCATTTAAGGGCGCGTTTACTCGCCCTATTTTGGTAATAGCCTCCCGGATATCTTGGAAACATCCGTTCAGACGGCTCTGATGTGCCGGCTCGGTCAGCAGAGCGGAGAAGGCATCTTGGAGCTTGTTCAGCTTACCCAACAGCGGTTCAGGGTGATCGAGGCTGAAGGTGTTATCATTGGTGATGCTGCGAAAATGCTGCTCGGTCAGAGTTCGTACACGCTGGTATTCCGGAAAATAGGCATCCAGCACTTTACCAAAGTCGGAGCTGCTGGCGGACTTGGGCGCTTCGGCGATTTTGACCGGGTTGTTCCGGATAATTCCGGTGATTTCGTTGATCAATCTGAGGTTTTCCGCTTCAAGCTCGGCGTTCATGGACTGCGGTGCAGGTTCCTGCTGTTTTTCGGGTTCTTTTTTGATTTTATCCTCAGGCGGCATGGAAATTCCTCCTTTTTCCGGAACAGTCTCACAGCACCGGAAAGGTTATAATCTGGGTCAATTATACGATATTTTCGAAGTGAAGTAAAGAGTTACTTCACCCGAAAGCGCATTAAACATAGCAAGCGATGTAAAACGGACGCCCTCCCCGGCGTTCCTGCGCCGGGGAGAACAATATCTCAGGACTGCGCGTCGATCTGCTCTTTTTTCTCGGTGAGATATATCCAGCGCTCTGTCTTTTCCTCCAGAGCCGCTTCCAGCTGCTGCTGCGCCGCCATCAGCTCCTGCAGACGCACATAATCTGCGGCGGCGGCTTCCTGTGCTTTGCGGTTCTCTGCAAGCCGGGTCTCCAATTCCGCAATTTCCCCGTCGATGGCGTCAAATTCCCGCTGTTCCTTAAAGCTGAAACGCAGCTTCTGCGGTTTTGACGCAGGGGGCGAAACCGGGGATTTGGGCGCTTTTCGCTCCTTCACCGGGGCGGAAAGCTCTCTGAGCCAGCGCTCCGTATCGCCGCCGTTCACCGTCTGAATCGGCTCACCGGGACGCAGGATCATCAGGCGGGTGCAGATGCGGTCCAGAAAATAGCGGTCGTGGGAGACGGCGACGATGGCGCCGGGGAAGGTTTCCAGATAGGTTTCCAGCACCTGCAGCGTGGGAATGTCCAGATCGTTGGTGGGCTCGTCCAGCAGCAGCACATTGGGCGCGGAGGCCAGAATCCCCAGCAGGAACAGACGGCGCTTTTCGCCGCCGGAAAGCAGGGAGATTTTCCGGTGCTGCGCGGAGCCGGGGAAAAGGAACAGCTCCATCAGCTTGGAGGGCGTCAGGTTTCCGTCCATGGTTGGGATGGATTGGCCGCACTGGCTCACATACTCCAAACCGGTCATATTCCCGTCCAGCTCATCACTGTGCTGGGTGAAATAACCGATTTTCACCGTTTCGCCTGCTTCATAGCTGCCGCTGTCCGGCGCAAGTCTGCCGGAGATCAGATTCAGCAGCGTGGACTTGCCCGCGCCGTTGAGACCCACGATGCCCACCCGATCGTCCCGCTGCAGCAGAAAATCCACATGGCTCAGCACGGTCTTTGCTCCGTAGACCTTGGCGGCATCGGAGAGGGAGATGGTCTTTTTCCCCAGACGGGAGGAGACGGTGCGGATGGCGCTCAGCTCGCTTTCCGTCTCCGGAGGAAGCTGGGCCTTCAATGCTGCGTAGCGCTCCAGACGCTCACGGCTCTTGGTGCCTCTGGCGCAGGGACCCTGCAGTACCCAGATCAGCTCGCGACGAAGGGTGGCCTGCCGTTTCCGCTCGGAAGCGGCCTCCATTTCCTCCCGGCGGGCCTTGCCGTTGAGATAGGCGGAATAGCCGCCCTCATAGAGAAAGAAGCGGCCAAAGCTCAGCTCTGCGGTCTCAGTGGCCATGCGCTCCAGAAAATAGCGGTCATGAGACACAAAGAGGATCGCACCGGCAAAGCCGGACAGGTATTCCTCCAGCCAGCCGATCATGCTGATATCCAGATGGTTGGTCGGCTCGTCCAGAATCAGCACATCACAGGGACTGACCAGACACTGAGCCAGCGCCACACGTTTCCGCTGGCCGCCGGACAGCGTACCGATCTTCGCATTCCGGTCGGGGATGCCAAGGCGGGTCAACAGCTCCACAGCCTCGTATTCCAGCACCTGACGGGCCGCAGGGTCCTGACCCTGCAGCACCTGTTCCAGCGCGGTATTGGTTTCCGTATCACGCAGCGTCTGGGTCAGGTAATTCACCCGCACATTGGGGTCGGTACTGACGCTGCCGCTGTCCGGCGGAAGCTGACGGGCTGCAATTTTCAGCAGCGTACTTTTGCCGCAGCCGTTGACGCCCACAAGACCCAGCCGGTCGCCGGGTTTCAGATAAAAGGTCACGCCATCCAGCAGAAGCCGTTCTCCGTAGGAATGGGAGACCTGTTCAAAATTCAGAAGCATTCTAACACCTGTTTACAGTTATTCCTGAGCAGTATAGCCGAATTAAGGTATCGCGTCAAGACGGGTAACGAAAAGCCGGAAACCCGAAGGTTTCCGGCTTGAATCATTCGACTGTGGGAGCGTAATTTGTGCGAAGCTCCTCCGGGGTCTGAGGATACGCGTAGTAGAAGCCCTGAATGTAGCGAACGCCCGCATCCCGGACAAACTCGGCCTGTCGGAGGTTTTCCACGCCCTCGGCTACCAGCTCCATGCCCATCTGCGTGAAGATCCGTGCCAGACCGCGGTAAAACTCCGGGTCGGAGAACAACAGGCTCCTGTCCAGCTTCACATAGTTGAACGGGAATTTCAGAAGCCGGGTCAGACTGCTGTAGCCGGTGCCGAAATCGTCCATGGCAAAGCGGAAGCCTTTTTCCCGAAGCTGCTCCATAGTCTGCAACGCGCCACGGGCGGCAGAGGCAGCGGCGCTTTCCGTGATTTCCAGAATGAAGAAGGAGGGGTCAACCTGATATTCCTGCTGCAGGGCGAGGATTTTATTTGCGATGGTATCACCCGCAAGAGAAGCGGAGGACAGATTCACATGGATATTTTCATAACCCAGACCCTGAAATACGCCGGAGGACACCGCACCGAAGGCCAGACGGATCACCATTTCGTCCAACTGAACCGCAAGACCGGCACGCTCTGCAATGTCCACAAATTCGTCCGGTTTCACCTGACCGAACTCGGGACTTTCGTAACGAAGCAGTGTCTCCGCACTTCGGAAGCTGTCGGTTCTCAGGTCGCGGATCGGCTGGAATACCAGATGAAAGCCGCGGCACTGGGGGATATCCAGACGAAGGGCGTTTTCTATGGAGGACAGGCGGGAATAATGCTTCAGCTCCCGATTTTCAAGACGGGTGAAGGGTTTGTCGCTGCGGCTGCCGTACAGAAGTGCGGTTTCCAGAATGGTGACGATGCCCTCCGCATCCAGAGAAGGATCCACCTCCGGGATATAGCAGGAGGTCAGATGGACACGGGCATGACCGTGTTCCGGCCAGTGGCGGTTCTCCCACTGAGGAAGGCGCTGAATCACATGGTCGATCACATCCGGTCGGGAGCTTGCCGCTACAAAGCGGGTTTCACCCATGCGAAAGACCCAGCATTTCTTTTCCTGCGAAAGCGTGGCACACAGACTGGTCAGCAAACGGTCGCCTTCATGGGTTCCGTACAACGCATTGACCTGTTTGAGGCCGTGAAGATCAACTGCAAGGAGAACCAGATTCCGCTTATGAAAGACCTGTGAGCGAAGATAGATCAGCAGAGAAGCGTGATTAAAAACGCCGATGGTGCTGTCGATCATGCGCGTCGGGTCCTGTATCATAAAATCTACGATGACCAGCGCCGCAGCAATACCGGTTCCCGTAACGCAGTAAGCGGAGTCGATGAACTGAACCAGCACCGTGATCAATATGATCCCGATCAGAACGATCATGCTGAACCGTTCACGGCGAGTGAGGTTGTGTAGAAACACGGACAGCAGCAGGGTCGACAGCAGGTAAAAACCGGCACAAAGATAGGTGACAAAATAAAGCGGGCCATACAGATAACCCTCCACCGGGTCGATCTGAAAGACAAGTCCAAAGGGAACGGTGCAGAGGATCAGCAGTTCAAAAACGGCGGCCGGTATGAGGGCATAACTGAAAAATTCCCGTTTTCGAAGACCTGACAGTGACAGCACATACATACACAGCAAAGAGGACATGGCAGGCTGCAGAAGATAACAGAACGTATTGATCACATAGGAAAGCGGGATCGGAAAACCGGGTCTAAGAGAGATCGTGCCAAAGATATCTGCCAGTAGATTCAAAAAGGACAGGATCAGGACACTGCCGAAAATCTTATTGGAAAGCGAGGGGAACTGCCGATGGGAAAAGAAATTCCATAAAATGATCAGCAAAAACAGAAGTGATGCCAGATCGAAGGAGATCAAAAACTGCATGGACAACCTCCTTATTTCAGATTATTTGTAACTATAGCAGACCGTAAATGAAGTTGCAAGATATGAGACTACAAAAAATCGAAAAGAGTTTTCATGTTACGCGCGTAACATGGAGAAAGGCAGCGGCCTCATGTTACGTGCGTAACATGAGGCCGAGGGTGTTAGAGCTTCTTGATGCTTTTCAGAATCTCGTCCAGCTCCCAGCCGGTGGCGCTGATTTTCGTGACAGCGTTTTCCATGGCTTTCCGCGCCTCACCGTCCAGATGCTCGGATTGCTCCAGCAGCTTCATGCGTTCCTCCCCCAGCAGCTTCAGCGTGCGGCGAAGGGCGGCTCGGGCGGTTTTCGGCGTATAGGCGGTTTCCTGACTTTCGGCCAGAGCCAGCGATTTCAGCTGCGCGTCAAAGGCTTCCCTGCCTTCGGAGAGCAGCAGATTCAGCAGCGCTTCCTGCTGGGCGGCGGTTTTGTAGCGGACGATGCTGCGGCAGTCCTGAAACTGGATCTTCCCGTCATACAGCGCTTCCCGAACCGGGTCGCACCACTGGGACATGACCGCGCAGTAGGTTCTGGCGGTGGATTCCTTGTAATCCTCCACGCCCAGCTCCGCGTTGATATAATAGGCGCAAAACTTGTCCTTCCGGAATTTCTTTGCGGCTTCATAGGGATTCTCCGGGATGGGGAATCCGGGCGAAAAACCGCTGCGCTCCATTTCCAGCAGCGCGGCCTGTTTCTTCTCGTCCGTATCGACTTCGCTGAGCGCGGCTTCAAACAGGCGCATCCGTTCCCCCGCGTTCAGTTGGCGGGATTCGGTATTGCTGTCCTCATAGAAAACCGCTTCGTTTTCCGCTTCCAGCTCGGTGAGCACATTGGCGGTGATGGAGTGGAAAGGGTTCTCATAGCCGGGATAGTGGGGTTTGGCGTTCTCCTCGTCCCGCAGCTTGCAGAAGGCGCGGTAGCGCCGCTCCCCGGCAACGATGATGTAATGGAGCTGGCTTTCATCCTGAATGATGCCCTTTTCAAAGTAGGCAGTCAGCAGCGGATGGGCGCCGTTAGCGTCCCGTGGCAGGTCGCGTACCGCCACCAGCGTGATGGGGTTGATCAGCCGATTACCGGTTTTGCGGATGGAATTGGCCAGCCGGTCGATCCGGTTCTGGGCATAGCGGTTGACGGGACGGGGCGTGATCTCCTCCAACGGTATATCCTGAAAATGCAGACGGGTGCCGCCTTCCGGCTCGCCCTCGTCAAACAGCCTGCGGGCGTACTGATTGGCGCTGCGGCTCTGCACATTTTCCAGACCGCTGTATCGGTCAATGATCTGACGTTTCGGCATGGCGGTTCCTCCTTATTCGCCCGGGTCGGCAATTTTCAGGTCAGAGGCGCTTTCCAGATACTGAATCTTCTGACCCTCCTGCTTCATCAGCGCCAGCGTGGCTTCCAGCTCCTCCGCAACGGCCAGATACTGAGCGGCGGCCTTCTTGTGTACCTGCGAATAAATCAGACCGCCCAGCACGGCCCGTTTCGCGTCCACCGATTCGGGAATGGTCTGCTGCAGGATGCGGAAGGGATAGAAGGTATTCAGATTACTCTGGATCGTGGTATCCACCTTGCGCCGCTCGGAGTACAGGTTCAGCAGGATGCCGATGACGCCCATGTGTATAATCGGCTCGGGCATATGAAGCAGCAGCTCCTGGATCTCGCCGATCTTGTTCACCAGATTGCCTACGCCGCGGGTGGAAAGCAGATCCAGATTGGTGGGCACCAGTACCCCATCCGTGGCGGCGCAGATGGCATTCATGGTCATGATCTCCAGCGACGGGTTGGTGTCGATCAGGATATAATCGTACTCATGCCAGTTGATGATGCGCTGCACCACGTAGTAGAGCCGGAGCGCCCCGGCGCCGCCCCGGGAGCTGGCGCTGCGGCTCAGCTCCAGCGAGTAGTCCGCCAGAAACAGATGGGAGGGCAGCAGGTCGAACCCGAACTCCCGTTCCACATCCACCACGCGGCGCTTGCCGTCGATGGTCTGTACCTCCCGAGCCAGATAGGTGGGACGGTGGATGCAGACCTCACATAGCTTGGCAAAGCCTTCCTCCGTCTCGATCAGAGCATTATAGGCAGCCAGCTCCGGATATTCGCTGCGCGTCACCTTCCGGAGAGACAGCAGCATCATTTCATATACACCGAAATAGGACTTATCGTCCTCCAGACCAACATTCAGATAGTTGGTCAGAGAGGCCTGCGAGTCAAAGTCAATGCACAGTACGTCGTTTCCCATCTGGGTCAGCGCATAGGCCAGATTGGCAACGGTGGTGGTCTTTCCCACGCCGCCCTTCTGATTGGATATGGTAATCACTTTTGTCTTGCTCATTTCGCCGTCTCCTTCTCTGCCAATTCCTCGATTAAGATCGCCTCGGAAAGATCCTTGCGGATCAGCGCCTGCAAGTATTCCCGATAGTTGGATTTGCTGCCGTAAAGCTGCTCGATCCGCTGACCCAGCAGCAGCGCGGTTCGATCCGGTTCCCAATCCGGCTGGAGCTGGCTCAGTTTCAGCCGGACGCTGATCCGCAGCTCCTGATCGGATTTCCGCCGGTACCCCTGCCGCTGTGCCTTGGCATAGGCCCGGTTTCGTTCCAGTGCGGTGATCAGCTCCTCGTCCTCCACCGATAGACCCAGCGCGTCCAGCATATGCTTCGCTTTTTCATAAGGCGGCGTAAAGGTCGCCTTGCAGTATTCCGCGACCCGCCGCTCGTCAATATCTGTCACGCCGTTCTCCTTCAGAAAGGCCGCAATGGCCCGGTAGGAGTCCAGCGGGTGCTCACATTCGATGATGGCCCGTTCCAGATAGGCGCCGAAGCAGTCCTTGGGGATCGGCTCCATCATAAAGCTGTTTCGCAGCATATCATACCCCCTTGCCGTTACGATAATATGAAGCTTTTCTATCATACACCCAGAAAATGTATTTGTAAACCCCTGCTGACAGGTATTTTTTCACAGGTCTTTACAACGGAAATTGAGTTTGGTATAATACTCCAAGATAGGGAAAGAGAGAGATGCTTGAACATCTCTCTCTTTAGGGAAGAATGGGGGATGGAAAAGGGCAGGCTGTGATCAGAAGCACAGCTTGCGTAATAAGAGCGGATGGTATGGCAGCCCATCCGCTCAGAAATATACCATATCCTCCCCCGAATGTCAATTCTATGTACTGCGGTTTTCGGTTCTGCCGCAGGACAGAGAGACACATAGGTTCGGAAAAAGGGGGAAACTTGAAGGAACTGCAGACAGGCAGAGATCGCCTTATGGTAGAAGGCGTCCGATGCCGGGGCTACGGACTGATTCCCAAGGCCGTCATGCTGGACCCGGGGTTATCTGCCCCGGCCAAGGGCGTATACGCGTTCTTTGCCAGCTTCACCGGCAGCGGGAACACCGCCTTCCCCGGTCGGGATTACATTCTGCACGCGCTGAATCTGAGCAAGGACGCATACTACCGCTATTTCGCGGAGCTGACCGAGCTGGATTACATCCGCGTGGAAAAACGAAAGGTTCAGGGCAGATTTGACGGGAATCTGTATATATTAGTTGAGAAACCAAGCAGATATCGGGAAACGGTGCCGGTTGTCGGCGAGGCGGACTGCGTGCTGATCCGTCGGGACGGGCTGCTGGGCGGCGGCTTCGGCTTCATTCCCAAGGCCGTCATGCTGGATACGGCGCTGCCTATCAAGGCAAAGGCGCTGTATGCCTATCTGAGCAGCTTCTCCGGCTCAGGCGGAACCGCCTGCCCCGGTAAGGACACGATCCTGTACCATCTGGGCATCGGCAAGGATGCGTATTCCGCTGCCTTGAAGGCGCTGCGGCAGCGGAATTATGTGACGGTCAGCCAGAAGCACAGCGGCGGAAAGCTGGGTGCCATGGAATTTTTGCTGGTGGACAAGCCGGATCCGGCTGCGGCCCAGCTGGGGGCTGTTCCGGTTCAGGCACCGGAAAAACAGGACACGGAAATACAGGCTCCGGATTTTCAGGACAGGGATTTTCAGCTTCCGGAAATGCAGGACACGGTGTTTTCGGACCCGGTTTCGGCGGACACGGCTTTCCCGTACCCGGAAATTCCGGACGCTAATACTACCCGCGTAAACACTACCAGACCCTGTAAAGATCAGTCTTACCATCACCAGTGGGCGCAGCCGCAGCCGGACGGAGCGGAATGGGTGCTGAGAGACTCAATAGCAGTTGAGCAACCTCTCCGGTTATCCTCGGCGCTCTGCGGCAATGAGGAGCTGGCCGTAAAGACCGTGCACCTGCTTTGCAGCTATGACGAGATGCAGGAGCCTGACGCATTTGCAGACCGGGATGACCCGGAGTTCTGCCGGAATTTCTACTATATGTTTGTAGATGCTATGATCGAACTGCTGACCGATCCGGTGACGGAGCTGGGCGCGGACAAGGTGCCCCACGGGCGCATCCTGCGGCAGCTCTGGCGGCGGGTTCCCTATGTGGAGTCGGGGGCGCTGTCGGGTCTGTGCTGGGACGCGGAACAGGAGTACCGGGACGCGGTGTGCCGCAGCGCACCCCGGTTTCCACGGCGGTTTCTGAAGCGGCTGATCCTCAATATCCTGACCGAGGGCGATCTGCGTGTGCGGGGCGAGGTGAGCTACGATCTGGCTCATCCGGACGAGATATAAGCGCCGGTTTTCGGATTCTGTCATGTTATCTGCGTAACATGGCGAATCCAAGACATAACATTATGTCAACCGATTCCGCCGAGCTGCGGGCCTTATCATGCCCCATCGGTCTGAAAGCAGGCCGCATAACCGGATGAT
>DCGQ01000002.1:0-14798 GCA_002314635.1 Clostridiales bacterium UBA1774 | reverse complement strand
TTTTTCGGTAAAAGCGCCGGAAAACGGCAAAAGGTTACAGGAAAGTTTCACATGAAACAATTTTCCATTGTATGACCCGGCGGGGCAGGCCGATATCGGTATCACAGAGCTTGGCCGGCGGCTCTCGGTTCCGCGCAAACAGCTTGCGTTTTGCGGAAATAAAGGTATAATGGGAAAAACTGACCCACAGGAGGACGATGGATGGAATACATGACTCCCCATGAGGCTGCAGAAAAATGGGGTATCAGCCTGCGAAGCGTGCAGCTTTACTGTTCAATCGAGAAAATCCCCGGTACAAAACGGATCGGGCGGCAATGGTTCATCCCGAAGGATGCTGCACGTCCGCTGGACAGACGGTTCAGCGAGTCAAAACAAAGCGGTTCTGGGCAGACTTACCACTTTCCGGCGCTGGCTTTCACCGTTTATTTCAAGGATACCTCGGTTCTGTCCGAGGATGAGCTTGCGCTTGTGGAGGCTCAGAAGTTATTTCTCTACGGGGAATATTCGGAGAGTATTGAGCTTTGCCGAAAGCTGATCGACTCTGATGCGGCTTTGTGGGTGAAATTCGGCGCGAACTGTACGATCATCTATAACAGTCTGCCGCTGGGGCTCTATTCTCAGATCGTCCGGTGTATGCAGAAGATGGAGGAAATCTGCGTTCAGGACCCGGCGCATTCGGAGGATTATCGTCTGCTCATCGGCATTTGCAGGTTTCAGTACACATACGATGGGGTACTGCTGCAAAGCATCCGCGTCAACGAGCTTAGTGCGGATGCGCTGAGCGCGTTCTCCTGCGTTACCATGCAGACGATGATTTTTTCCCATACCGAAGCCACATCAGACGCAATTCGGATCTATTCCGCATATGCAAGGCAGGAGCAGGAACGGGGGATCCTGCCCGCTGCAATGGCGGCCAACGGGATGCTGGCAATGCTGTGCGAGCGGGTCGGAGACAAAGAGGGCAGGCAGTCCCACATGGATACGCTGTGCCGCATTGGCTATGAGGAACGGTATGTCACGCTGCTTTCCAAATACTCGGCTGTGATGCCCGCGGAGTATCGGAAAAGCCTGTCCGTTTACGATGCGGACTTCGCGCGGACGATCGAACACATCCGCAGCCGAAATCTGCGAAACTGTTTCTATGTCTTCCATACAGCCACCGGTTCCTGGCGGTTCGATAATCGTCTGCATGGGGACTATGAGTTTTTGCTTCTGCTGTCCTATGGCTTTTCCAATAAGAAGATTGCAAATCTGAAGGATATCCCGGAGGCGGAGGTTTCCCGGATCATTCGGATGTTGTGCGAGGAAAGCGGACTTCAAAGCAAACGGCAGCTTGCCGCATACGCAAAACGTGTTTTCCGTATTCAGGAAAGCAGAAAGCAAACGGATACGTAATATCCTATTATTATGGTACTCAGATGACCGGTGCGGGAATAATGATTCATCCGGCAGGATTTGATGACCGTCCGAGCATTCGG
The DNA here is from genome assembly GCA_002314635.1 of Clostridiales bacterium UBA1774. Classification (GTDB taxonomy): domain Bacteria; phylum Bacillota; class Clostridia; order Oscillospirales; family Oscillospiraceae; genus UBA1774. The sequence continues at coordinate 13,320 of DCGQ01000002.1, read as the reverse complement.
AGCAGGGAGACGGGCAGCAAATCAGGCTTCCGGTTTTCAGAAAAAATATTTCTGTTCCTCCGTAACCTTTCCGGCAGTTCCCGCGTATTGTGGGTGTTAAACGAAAAGAGAGAACCCCAAAAACGCAGAACCGGACAATTACCGGAAAGCATCCGAGGTGATGAATCAGACGGATAAAACTTCGCAAAGAAAATTATAAAAACCACTGGATTTTTAAAAAAGTCGTGCTATAATACGGTTAACGTGGAGCACGAAACGAAAAGGAGAAATCATCATGAAAAACCTTAACGAAAATCGCGTAGTTTCCCGTATTGCTTCCTTTGCGGCTCCCGCTGTACTGTGCATGAGTGCTTTCGCAGACAGCAACGGCTTCGGCGGCGTTGTGGCTCCGGTCGTTGATCTGCTGAAAAGCCTGCTGGGACCCCTGCTGGCCGTTGTCGGCGCGCTGGGTGCTCTGTACTGCGTACTGCTGGGTGTGAAGTTCGCCAAGGCTGAGGAACCTCAGGAACGCGAAAAGGCCAAGTCCCATCTGAAGAACGCTGTCATCGGCTTCGTGCTGATCTTCGTCCTGCTGCTGGGCCTGAAGCTCCTGACCCCCGTTATGACCGACTGGGTCTCTGACAACGGCGGCCCCAAGATCGATCTGACCCTCCCCACCGCAACCACCAAGTAAATTTCTGAGCGAGAGCTACATAAAATCGCAGACCGAAGGGTCTGCGATTTTTGTATGCCCCGGAGGACGGATGGGCATGGAACGGCGCGAGAAATTATGGATGGAAATTTGTAAAAAAGCTGGAAATCCCCGGTTCCTTGTGCTAAAATGGGTAAAACTATAATGATACAAATGCGTAAACAGAAAAAGCATTGCAAGAGGTATGGCATGGACGAGAAAGAAATGGCAACTCAGAACACCGTACAGAATGCACAGCTGATGGAAGCGCTGTGTCAGGATATCTACGATATCTATTGTGTGGAGCGAAAGACGGAGCAGGTGAGGGTGCTTCGTCAGCATGGTCTTGCCCGGGAGCTGAACGATTCCAGCTCGGCCTTCCGGACCATGGATTACCGCACCATCATGAATCTGTATATCGAGAACAATGTGCATCCCTCCGACCGGAAGGAGATGCGCCGGTATATCGACTTTGATATGATCTGCCGGGAGCTGGAGAAAACCCCCTGTCTGGATTTCTTCTATCGGGTGCTGCGGGATCGGTCGGAGCAGAACTTTTATCTGAAATGCTGCCGGATCGGCGGGGAGGGCTTTGAGTATGTGGCCTTTGCCTTCTCACCGGTCAGCGTGGACGTGAACCAGCAGCAGCTGATCCGCGCCATCGAAACCGATGAAGTCACCGGGGTCTATACAAAGCAGGCCATGTATCACCATATCCGCAATCTGCTGGATACGGAGCCGGACACGAAATTTGATGTGATGATGGCGGATGTGGAGAATTTCCGCCTGATCAACAGCATCTACGGCGACGCGGAGGGCGATGCGCTGCTGCGCTATCTGGCGGACAACTATGCGCAGATGCCCCAATGCCGGATCTGCGCCCGTTACGGTGCGGATCAGTTCGTCATGGTGCTGGAAGCAAAGGAACACGTGGACGAGCAGGTTTTTGCCGATTTTGTGCAGGAGCTGGCGCAGAATGCCCCGATTCCCTATCTGTCGCTGAAATTCGGCGTGGTTCGCTACGTGGAGCGGGGAGACAGCGTTTCCGCCCTCTGCGACAAGGCCATGCTGGCGCTGAAAAATGTGAAGCATTCCTACGGGAAGATCGTCGGCTTTTATGACGGGCAGCTGATCCGGCAGCACTACCGGGAGCAGATGATGGAGTCCGGCTTTGCCCGTGCCATGGCGCGGCGGGAATTTATCCTGAACTATCAGCCCAAGTACAACGCCGTGACCGGCAGACTGGACGGGGCGGAGGCGCTGGTTCGCTGGCAGAGCGGAGAAGAACTGCTGTCCGCCGTGGAGTTTATCCCGGTTTTTGAACGAAACGGCTATATCGTCCAGCTGGACGAGTATGTATTCCGGCAGGTTTGCGCCGTGCAGAAGAAGCTTCTGGCTGCGGGACTGGAGCCGGTGCCCATCTCCGTGAACCTGAGCCGCACCAGCCTGTTTAACCCCGGCTGCTCCCAGCTGTATCAGCAGATCGCGGCGGATGCGGGCGTTGCGCTGGAGCTGGTGCCGCTGGAGCTGACCGAGAGCGCCGCCGCCGACAGTGAACAGACGCGGACGCTGGTGGAACAGCTGAAGGAAGCGGGCTTCCACCTGCATATGGACGATTTCGGCTCCGGGTTCTCCTCTCTCAGCCTGCTCAGCGCCCTGCCCTTCGACACGGTCAAGCTGGATAAGTCCCTGATCGACGATATCGGCAACTCCAAGGGCGACGAGATCCTGCGCCACATCATCGAGCTGGCCCACTTCCTCAAGATGCAGGTGGTGGCCGAGGGCGTGGAGCGGAAGGATCAGTACAATTTCCTGAAAAAGCTCAGCTGCGACACGATCCAGGGCTACTATTTCCGGCGGCCGCTGCCCTATGCGGAGTTGGAGCTGCTGCTGCGCCAGCGTGCGGAGGAGCTTCGGCAGGCCCGGAAGGAAGAAACGGCGGAGGAAGCCAGCGTCGGTTCCCTGAGACTGACCAGCGATGTGAAGCTCCTGTATCTCTCCGCCATCGGCAGCATTTATATGACCATGCACGCCATTGACCTTGTGGAGAACACCACGGCGGAATTTGCCACCACCACCAATGTAAAGGAGCACGTGAACCGGGTCAACAATGCGGATGCGCAGATGGCAGCGGTGATGAGCAACGTGGTCTCGCCGGAGCATATTCCCGCCTGTCTGGAATTTACCGATCTGCACACCCTGCCGGAGCGGATGCGGGGCAAGCGCACCATCTCCGCAGACTTCATCGGAACCCATTTCGGCTGGTTCCGGGCGCGGTTCATCGCCGTCACCACCAACGCGCAGGACGAGCCGGAGAAGGTCATTTTCACCACGCAGGTCATCGAGGCGGACAAACGGAAGGAAGAACAGCTGATCCGCGCCTGCCGTACCGATGAGCTGACCGGTATTCTGAACCGGCGGGCATTTCTGGAGGATCTGAAACCGCTGGAGGAAGGCGCACTGGCGCTGCCGGAGAACCGGGAGCTGTGCCTGCTGTCGGCGGACATTGACGGCTTGAAATTCGCCAACGATACCTACGGGCACGCGGCGGGAGACGAGCTGATCTGGGGCGCGGCGGAAAGTCTGAACGATACCTTCGGCAAGTGCGGCCATGTGTATAGGCTGGGCGGCGACGAGTTTGCCGTGCTGTTCCGCGCCGACGAGAAGGAAACGGAAAGGCTGCTGGATGACTTCCGGGATCGGGTGGATAACTGGATCGGCAACGAGATCCGCACGCTGCGGGTCTCCTTCGGAGCTGCCGCCCATCGGGAGGCGGCTGAGCTGGATATTCACGGCCTGCGGGAGCTGGCAGATCGGCGTATGCTGGAAAGAAAAGCGGAAAGACACAGAAAGAACGGATAACGAAATCTGATGAGATATCACCCGGAGCGGACGGAAGCGCCTGCTCCGGGTGTTTTCATATTAATAATATAGTGGAAATGCTTGTTTTATCCGGAAAAACATGATAGAATTTCCAGTATATACATATATTTCGGAGGGACACATCCTTGGAGTATATCAACGCAAAGGAAGCTTCCGTCAAATGGGGCATCAGCGAACGGCGTGTCCGCTATCTTTGTTCGGAAGGAAAGGTTTCGGGAGCAAAATCCATCGGAAAGCAATGGATCATCCCCGCCGATACGGCCCGTCCGGTGGACGGCAGAACCAAAAATGCCAGAGCGCAGAAGGATGAGGAGCCGTATCATTTCCCTCTGCTGATCTACACCCGGCACTATGCGTCTCAGGCGGAGCTGAGCGACAGCGAAAAGCTGCTGCTGCAGGCGCAGGAGCTGCATTTGCAGGGCGAATACGTGGAAAGCGTCAGCCTGTGCCGGAAGCTTCTGGCGGAGGAACCCACCACTGCCGTGACCGTGGGGGCATACTTTACCATAGCCTTCAATGCCATGCTGATCGGCCTTCCCATGGAGTATCAGGAAGCGGCTGCGAAAATGGAGACGCTGTGCAGAGCAGAAAAGCTGCATCAGATGGATTATCTGCTGCTGCTTCTGATGATCCGGTTCCATACGGACTGGAACTTCAAACCCCTCGCCCGGCTGGACAGCAGGCTGCTCAGTCCCGATGCGCTGCTGACCCATCAGTATCTGCTGCTGACCGCGTCCCTCGTCAGCGGCGAGGAGGAAACGGAAACGGCAGTGACCTTTTTCAGTGTGACCTGCCGCCGTGCGGAGCTGGAGGGCGTTCTGCCCATTGCCATACAGATGCACTGCATTCTGTCGGTGCTGTACCGCCGTCTGGAGCGGACGGAGGATCGGCAGGTTCATATGGACTGCGCCTGCCGGATCGCGGTGAAAAACGGCTGGGTGCCTGCGGTGGCCAAGTATTACACGATGGACGCCGTTGCCTTTGACCAGACCCTGGACCGCTACGGGAAAAAGTATGCGCTTTGGCTGAAGGAGAAGACGGATAAGAACCTGATGAGCTGGCAGCAGAGCTGGAAAACGCAGCATGATCTGAATATCCCCCTGATGAAAACGGAGGAAGAGGAGATGATCGCGCTGCTCTACTTCGGCTACTCCAACCGGGTCATTGCCGAGCTGAAGGGCATCACCATGAGCAGGGTCAACCAGCTGATGCGGAAGCTGTGCGAGAAATACGGCTGCGAATCGAAAAAGGAACTGGTGCAATATGCGGAAAAGCAGTATCACAGCTTTATCGCACCGAAAAAGATAACAGAATAAGGGATTCCTTCGGAGAACCGACAGGCAGTATTTCAATCAGGCTGCGGAGCATACCGGTCAGTGCTGCGCCGCGGTCTGTGTCTCCTTCGTACGGCGAAAAAGGGTTTTTGCCTGTAACCTTTTTGCGAGATCCGTACTATTATTACCATACATCGGTCAGGGCGGGGCTCCGGAGAGTCGGAGCCGGAAAGGATGGAACGAATTATGGCAGTTACACAGCAGGATATCAGAAAGGCGCTCCTTCAGGCTGCGCTTCGGGATTATTTTAACAGAACGGACGACGTTCTGTTGGCCTTCGGTGTTCCGGAGGAGACGGAGCGCCGCAGGAACACCGTGGATCAGGATGCGCTGAGCATTGCCTCTGACGCGCGGGAGCAGGCCTTCCGGCGGTTCTACAATCGCGTTGTGAGGGGAGGCGGCGCGTTCCGGCCAGACGGAACCAACTTCGGCGGAAACGAGGACAGCATTGCGGAAGACTTTATGAACGGCAAGGAGATCGTTTTCGTCGGCCCCGGCAGGAACAACGAGCCGGTTCGGCTCAGCGCCGATAAAAATGAGCTGAACGCCCTGTTCGTGCAGTACAGCGGAAGCACCCATGTCAGAAGCGCGGATGGCCTGCCCAAATCACTGGGCAATGAGATGCGCGTGAATGTGGAAGCGTATACGGAGCTGAACAGCGCGGAATTTCAAAAGCCGATGGACGAAAATAAACCCTCCCGCGGCAGCGTGTGGAACAGCTTATGCAAGTTTTTCACCGGCAAGCCATCGAAAAGATGGGAGTCTTATGAGAGATACGTGAAGTCTCAGCAGATCCAGAGATCCATTCAGAGCGTTCAGACCGGAAAGAAGAACAATGATGAGGTGGCTCAGGACCATGTGGAGGACTGTTTCAAAAATGCGCGGATCCGATACCACGAACGGAAGGCAGTTCAGAATGCTAAAAACCAACTGGAGCAGTTGAAGGAAAAGAAATTCGAGGAACTCAAAGCGACCGATCTGAAAAACATGATCATGCCCGGATTCCGCTATGACTCCGCCACGCATAAATTCGTAAAAGGCAGCTATGAGAATGCGGCTTCGCAGGAGGCTCCGTCCCAGCCTGCCCCTAAAACCGATGAGGTCAGAGAGGGATCGGTGGAAGAGGGACCGGTGGAAGATGGAGCTGAAAAACGGGAGAGCGGCATCATCGATCTGGACGATGACGATCTGCAGCAACCGGAGCAGAAAACGGAGCAGCAGGAGCAGAAAACGGAGCAGACGCAGAAGCAGAAAACGGAGCAGCACAAAGTTATCGATCTGGACGATGACGATCCGCAGCAACCGGAGCAGAAAACGGAGCAGACGCAGAAGCAGAAAACGGAGCAGACGCAGAAGAAGGAGCAGAACAAAGTCGTCAATGGGAACGGTGACGGGCCGGATTGGAACACCGAAATCAGGGGCAATGGCGTTTCCTATAATCAGAAAAACACGGCGGCCGCCGCTTCCGTGATGAGCCTGGTCAGTAAGAGCTATGCCAGAAGATGCTGCTGGAGGGAGGATGTGACGCCGATTCAAAGTCTGGAGGAAAAAGGTGGGACGGTTTTCCTCGCCAGCAGCTATAAGTTCATCCAGTCTACCTCCAAGCTGGTCGCGATGGCGCATCCGAATAGCACCATTGAAAAGCCGAAAACCAAAGATGAGGTGGCAGAATGCCTTGCCGACGTCTATATCATGGGCGAGCTTTCTCAGCGGATCAAAAACGGTATGTTGCCGAATAAGGATGACGAGACCTTTGCCGTTCTGCACGCTGAGCTGGAGGAAACGGGCACTAAGCGCTTCAAGCTGCGGGATCAGATCAAGCAGTCGTTTCTCGACAACGGCGTAGCGGAGGATCTGATGAAAAACCCCAATATACTCAACGCCACGATCTTTTCGCCCAACAAAAAGGGTTTTGAGAGCTTCGTGAACAGCGTCAGAAATCAGAACAACGACCCGATCCAAAAGGCGGTGGATAAGAAAGTCAAAAGCCGTGACGAAGCGATGCAAAATACGGAGCATAAAAAGGAGCAGAATAAGGAGAAGAATAAGGAGAAGAATAAGGAGAAGAATAACTCCCTATCGAACTTCTGACCCGGACTGCGGCTGCGCTGCGAACCAACTTTTACAGAAATCGGAGGGAATTATCATGGCGAAGCAAACCAAGGTCACGCTGCACCCGTCCTATACGGCGGGGGGAGATCTCGCCCATCCCCAAGGAGAAAATCCGGAGGTTTTTCGGAACAACACCCATTGAAAACGGAAATCATTTCATCGTTTTATCTGAAATATTCATTTTTGCGGCTTTCCGCGCCTACGGACGCAGGAAGCCGCAGAAGGGGAAAACACATCCGCCCGCCGGAAAACAGTCCCGACAGTATCCGCAGAACCCACCATACTGCCGCTGTATTCGCCGGGAAGGGTGTGTTTTCTTTTCATCCGCAGAATATTTCACGCTGCGGCCTTCTGCGTAACGCCGCAGGGGAGTCGGTTTGCGCCCGGATGAAAAAAAAATACGAGGTTTTCGCAAAACATACTGGCATAATCGTTATTTCTGTGATACAATGCAGTATCTTGGACTCATAATCGGTAGCCGTATGGATATGCGGATGTTTTGTCAGAATCCGCAGCGCCGGAACCGGCGCCGTCCCCGTTTTATCGGCATATAAAAAGGAGATCACGGTATGAAGAATCAGAACCGTAAAAATTTCAGAACAGGATGCCTCCGGCGGCTGACAGCGCTGCTGATGGTGCTGCTGATGCTGCCCATCCGTGAGCTGCTGCCTGAGAAGCTGACGCTGTTTGACGATCTGGCGCTGATAGATACCGCCGCGGCGGACGACCCCACACCGTCGCCGACTGCCACACCGTACTATCTGCCGACGAGCCGCTATGTGCTGCAGGTGGCCACCGGCAACAGTGACGGTTCCGGGATCTCGTTCTTCACCGTGGAATACATTGACGTGAACGGCAGCCGACATACCGAGGTGGTATTCCCCGACACCGGCTATACCGTCATGCAGGAAGTACCGGCGGATCAGGAAGACATGGACAGCAAAACCGCCGGCAAACGGATCTCGGCAGCCGCCAGCTACGGCTTCGATATCAGCACATGGGATGTGCCCATGGAGCCGATGACCCTGATGAGCACGGACAGCTACGTGATGTATCTGACCAATGAAGTGAAGGAATTTGTCGCCATCGGTATCCATGCCTCCAAGACCACCTCCTGGACGATGAAGGGCATTCAGATCTACAAGGCCACGCAGATCAACGGCGTGCGGATGTACGGCTATATCTCCACCACCCGGTATCTGAGCTTTTCCGGCACGCTGATGGCAGAGGCACAGCTGGAGGGCGACAGTATGGATCTGTTCTTCACCATCGCCGGTGACGTGATCGCCTTCGGCAACCCGGAAAACGCGGAGGCCGCCAAAAATGCCTATACGCTGATCAGCTACCCCTCCAATTATAATAAAAAGAATTCGGACTACCGGGATAATAAGATTCTCTACCGGCAGTATGCCACGGAAGCCGCATATAAAGCGGCCACCGGCTTTGACAATGCGGCGGAACAGTATCTGTTCTCACTGGATCTGGCGGATGTGCAGGGCGCCGGCATCGACACCTTCAACGCCCTGTTCGGCACGAAGGATATCAGCACCACCGCCACCCTTGCCAGCCGCGCCTTTGACGAATGCCTGTCCGTCACCATGCGCTATGTGGATAAGACCGGCAACTACCGGCAGGCGCTGATCCCCATCACCATGAGCGCCCTGCTCTGGGCGGCGGAGACCGAGTACGGAACGCTGGCCGCCGATACAACGGATGTTCTGAAGTCCATCGCCTTTTTCGGCCAGCAGGGGCAGAGCATCCAGTTTGTCTGCGAGTTCCCCGCGCTGGACCATGTGGTGGAGTGGTATCTTTGCTACGGTACGGATGCGGTAGCCAAGGCTGCCCAGAACAGCGGACTCAGCCATTATGCCTACGGGGCCTCCGGCACCTTCGGTCTGGGCGCGGATCTGGCCACCCGTGCCAACGCGGTCAACGGCACCAATGACCAGCTTCTGATCTCCGGCATCAGTCTGCAGAAGCTGAGTGCCTCCAGCAATCCGGATGTGTCCTTCAATCACGGCACGATCGACGTCAGCTGCACCGACACCACCGTCACCAGCTACTATGTCTCCCCCTATGAGGACGGCACCATTCTGCAGAGCGGCAACTATGTGGATATCACCACGGATATCATCAGCAGCCCCGCCGGTTCCGTCAATCTGAAACCCGAGATTTCCGACTCCCTGTATATGATCATTCTCAATACGGACAACCTCCAGCAGGCGGGCACCATCAACGACATGGAGCTGACCCTGCATTATCTGGAGCAGGGCTATGCGGATGAAGGCGAGGCGGATGAGACCGAGGCGGAACGGCAGGCGAGAAGAAAGAAAGACTCCATCAACTGCAACACCGTTTCTCTGGCTGAGGCGGCGCAGGACTCTTACGGCTACTGGCCCGCCCTCTGCCGCAGCGAATACCTGTCCTATGCTGACGGCAAGCTGAACCGGGACATGGTGAATTACCACAGCCGGGAGGTCATGCTGAACCACACCAGCTATCTGGACAGTACCACGGAAAAGCAATTCCCCGAAGGCGTCACCTCCTCCTGGGACGGAGCCTACCGTTACTGCGTTTTGCCCGGGAATCAACTGATCATCTTCATGAGTGTGCCCAATGCGGGGGAATTTACCGGCGCTACGCTGGAAATGAAGGGAAACTATCCGGATGATTACCAGTTCAGCAGCTTAGCCATCCTGAAGGTGACGGATCCGGGTACGCTGTATCTCTCGTATCCGGACAACATCATCACACTGGGCAGCGGCGAATATATGTCCTACACCGACCGTATCTGGCGGCGCAGTGACTACAGCGGCATCCACAAGGTCTATTACAAGCCGGATTCCGGCATTCTGGTGCAGCCGGGACAGACGGTGTATATCGACTTCTCCGATTCCACCGGCATGAGCATCGAGTCCAAGACCAACGATGAGAACGAAGTCATCGGCAGAGAGAAGATGACCTATCAGGAGGCCATGCGTGACCTGACCATGACCACCGCCCGGAATGTCTATACGGTAGAGGTGGCCGTGGCCAACGATGAATACACCTCCATCGAATACGGCGATACCGGCTCCAAAAACCAGTTCTTCTTCCAGCTGGTATTCAAGAAGGACGATAAGACCTACACCAGCAGCTTTGTCAACGCCAACCAGCAGCTGGAGGGCGACAGCTTCCGAAGCGGTCAGAAATCCTCCTTCAACATCTATACCAACGGCGACTACGGCGATCTGGTGGCGGTGAACATCCTGCCGGACGACATCAGCACCGACAGCGACACCTTTGACAAGCTGAAAATTGACACCATCAGCGTCACCCATACCAATGACAGCGGTGCAGGCGTGGCCAGTATTATTAATAATGTAGGGTGGATCGATATCTCCTACAATGACGCGGAGGAGGATTATCTGGGCACCCGAACCACGGACGATATGGTGCGCTCCTACCCCGTCACCGAGACCCAGTACACCACCACGCTGGAATTTACGCTGGTCACGGCGGATGGAACCACCGGCAAGTACGGCGAAACCACGCTGGACGCGCTGCCCGCCTCCTACAAGGCCAACATCCGCTACCGGGACGGCACCGGCGCGGTCAGCATGATCACGGTGGATCTGGTGGAGGCCATTCAGGTCTACGCCAACCGGCTGACAGGCAACACCGGCGAAAGCACACAGGAGGTCTACAGCAATACCGAATATATGTTCCTGCCCAACCGGACCAACCGGTTTACGGTGGACTTTGTGAACATCAGCTCCCTCATCGACATCACCTTCCTTGTGAAGTCGCAGCGGGGTTATACCGGCACATGGGGCGTGAAGAACCTGTCCGTCCGTCAGGTCAGCGGCAAGGGCGTGCTGCGGCTCAAGTCCACCGCCGACGGCTTCGGCGAGTACCAGCGGGATTACGGCGTGGGCAACACCATGAACCTCTGCACCCAGCGCAGCGGCGACACCCCCAGAACCATCGCCGTGTCAGACGAAACCAGCGCGGCGCTGCAGATCAACTTCACCGAAAACAAGATCATCACGCTGGTGGGCGAGGACGGCAAGATGACCGTGGAGGCAGCGGAGCATGAATCCATAAACGACACGGTGGATATGCAGGTACAGGTCAAAAGCGTCAACGGCCTCAGCAGCGGAGACGTGATGTATGCAGACATGACCTATCAGGACGTCTACGGCGACAGCAAGCTGCTGGAGAATATCAAGCTGGTCTACAATTCCACATATCAGACCTTTGTGTACGACAGCAATCTCATCGTCAAAGCGCCGCTGTTCTGCATCCCACTGAAAATTGAGCTGAGCGCCGGCAAGAATATCGAAATCGCCAGCGTGTATGTGACCCAGATCCGCAATAACACGGCGCTGCACAGCTTCAGCCAGTTCGGCGTGGGCAGCTATCGGACGCTGTACGGCGCAGATCGGGAGAAGCTGGCGCTGACGATCCAGAGCAGCGTATCCGCCGCGGCAGAGACGCTGGACAAATACGATCAGAAGGTCTATCTCAGTTTCGGCGACGACTGTCAGGAGGCCACGCTGACGGAGAGCAGCGATGTGTCGGTGCAGCTTCGGTACTATCAGAAGAATGATGTTTCCGGACTGCTCTATACCTCCGAAACCGTTTCGCTCTATCAGTCGGGCGTGACCCATGTAGGCCCCGGCATGGTGGTGGAGCTGGACTTCTCGGAGGATCGGCTGGACAAGATCAGCGAGGTGGCAGTCAGCACCACCGTCACCGGCGCCACCCTGCGAATGAACCGGGTGGCCGTCCGCCAGAACGTGCGGTCGGGCGATACCGGCGTCACCGGGGTGGAGGGCTGGTTCAACTGCTCCCTGAGACAGTCCGCCAACCTGAGCACAAAGAAAACCTACTTCGCCGCAGGTCAGACCACACCGGCAGCGGGACTTACCGTGGTAAACCGGCTGTGTCCGCTGGAGATCGGCTTCACCACCGGCACCACCGCCGACGGTACGGTCACATTGAAGCTGAACTATCTGGATTCTGCGGGAAATCTGCGGAGCTATGTAACCGCGACCGATCTGGCGCGTATTCTCTGCGAAGGCTCGCTGGAGACGGGAAAGAGCTGTAAGGCGCGGCTGCTGGTTCCCGGCGTGGAAACGCTGCTCTCCGTGACGGTGTACATCAAATCCGCCAAGGAGAAGTCCGCCGCCAAGTGGATGGTCGGCTCCATGACCGTCAGCGGCAATATTACCTCTGCCGGTAAGGATGTGAGCTATACCGCAGAGGTGGATGACTGGGTCTCCTCGGACGATACCCCCGGCCCGCTGGATATCAACATTTCGAATACCAAGGTCAACGGCATTCTGTACTGGGCCGATGGGTCGAATCACAGTATGCAGTTCAGCGGCGTGGCGAAGAAGGAAAACTCCCTGTTTGTGGATGATTGCAGTCAGTTCCGTCTGGCCGTAGCGCCCAATGAGCTGGACGGTGTGGTGACATGGGCCTTTACCATGCAGAAGATCAGTACAAGCTCGGAGGGTCTGGAAACGGAGATTTCCAACGGAGCGGCAATGGCGGAAACGGATGTGTTTACGCTGGCAGACGGCACCTATCGTCTGCGGGTGCGCTGCGTGGAGCTGCCGTCCCTGTCCGCCTCCATGCTGATCGAGGTTGACCTGCCCGACCCGGAGCCGGAACCCGAGCCGGAACCCGAACCGGAACCTGAGCCGGAGCCAGAACCCGAACCGGAGCCAGAACCCGAGCCGGAGCCCGAACCGGAGCCGGAACCGGAGACCCCGGATGAAGAAACCGGAGAAAACACCGGAGAAAACACCGGAGAAAACACCGGAGACAACACCGCTGCGGAGACCGAACCCGCCGAAGAAAACACCGAACCCACAGAACCCCCTGCGGAGGAAACGCCCGAACCGCAGGAAAACACCGAAGAAGCATAAGCTCGCTCCCCGGGTCTGACCCGGGGAAGAGCCGCCCCGTTTGAAACAGGAGGTTTCCATGAAACGAATCATCGGTCTGACCCTGATCCTGAGTCTGATTCTGTGCCTGCCCGGCTGCGCAAAGCACCGGGATTCCGGCGCGGCAGACGGCATTTATACGCTGACATGGCAGGAGCAGCGGGATAACAGCTATCTGCTGACCCTGCAGTCCGACCTGCCGGAGGGCTATGAATGGTGTGCCTCCAGCGGCGGCATCGTTGCGATCGAAGGGCCGGTGACGGATAAAAAAGGCAATCTGACCTATAAGGTCAAAGAGCAGGAGATCGGCACGCAGACTGTGATGTTCAGCGTCTCCGCCAAGGACGGGTCCGGCTTCAATATCTACAGCTACAGCTTGGAATTT
>DCGQ01000017.1:15700-21822 GCA_002314635.1 Clostridiales bacterium UBA1774 | reverse complement strand
TTTGCACTAAAAACTATAGGGAGGCATTGTCTATGAAAATACTGAAGCGTTTTGAACAGAAGCTCAGCCGCTTTCTGCTGAATCACCCGAATTTCGGTTTAAATCGGCTGATGCTTTATGTCGTCATCGGAAACCTGCTGGTCTATCTGTTTATGAAAATGGATACCACCGGTATGTTGGCATGGTATCTTTGCTTTATACCCGGTGAGGTCCTGCGAGGGCAGATCTGGCGTCTCGTTACCTTTGTGTTTGTCCCGGATTCCTATCGTGTGCTGTCATTGGTTCTGCAGTTATATTTTTATTATCTGATTGGCAGTTCGCTGGAACGGGTCTGGGGCAGAGGCCGATTTACCGCATATTATCTGTCCGGTATGGTACTCAGCATCCTTTACGGGATCCTGGCAAGCCTGATTACCGGGTCGCAGGTGGCAGTCACCGGCAGCTACATCAGCCTTTCCATGTTTTTCGTGTTCGCCACACTGTGGCCTGACAATCGGGTGCTGCTGTTTTTCATCATCCCCATCAAAATCAAGTGGCTTGCCTATCTGGAAGCAGTTATGTTTCTGCTGAATATGATTTTCGGCGCTACCCTGCTGCCGCTGGTGGGCATTGCAAACTATTTTCTGTTCTGCGGAGACCGGCTGATTCCGGCTGCAAAGCTGCTTTGGTATCGCATCCGCCCACAGGCTCGTCAGTTCCGCCGCACGGTGAAGGAGGCTAAAAAAGAGGAGGAAAACCGCAGTTACACCCGGAAATGTGCCGTATGCGGCGCAACAGATACCGAACACCCGGAATTGGAGTTTCGTTATTGTTCCAAATGTGTCGGGTATCACTGCTTCTGTCAGGAGCACATCACAAGCCATGTTCATTTTACGCAGCCATGATACCGAAAAGGGATTCCACCGTGCGGATGGAATCCCTCTCTTTATACATTCACTTCCCTGTCGCTGACGATGCTGAGATAGGCCCCGGAGGTAACCCGGTATACAAGCACATAGAACAGGCAGAACACGCAGTAGCTGATGACCGTAGTAGCGGCAAACAGTCCCACATTGTAGAGAGCAAACAGCGTCAGCAGCTTGCGGATCATGGGGAAGGCAAAGCATAGATGAATCCCCGCCATGAACAGGGGCAGGAAGAACACCAGCAGCAGTTGACTGTTGATGCTGCGGCGAATGGCTTTCTTCGTCATACCCACTTTCTGCATGATATGGAAGCGGTTCTGATCCTCATAGCCCTCGGAAATCTGCTTATAATACAGAATCAGGACAGCAGCCAGAATAAATACCAGACTGAGCAGGATGCCGATAAAGAACAGACCGCCGTTTGAAGCATAATAATCATCGCTGCCGGCTGCCCGGGTTGAGCTGCTGTAGTATTGGCAGCCGTGTGCGCCCATATTCTCCCAACTGCAGAAGGTCTCCTGCAGCGCCTCATCGACCTGCCTTTGAGCCTCATTCCCGGCATTCAGGTCAAAGCCGTAAAGCCAGCTCAGCTGCAATGCTTCCTCATCGCCCCCGGTTCCGCCCAGAATGTCCGCTACATCCTCCAGATCCTTTACGATCACAATAATGGCATCAAAAGACCCCAGCGCACTCTCATCCATCTGGATGCTTCCCGGCTTTACCTCTGCAACGGACAGGCTCCCATGGCCCTTGAAGGTCAGCGTGTCTCCGGTGAAGCTGCAGGAGAAGGTCCGCAGCGCAGCCTTGCCCTCCGGCAGATCCACAGTTTCCCCGGTATACTGCACATAATCCTCAAGCGGGACAAAATAGAACATGGTGAGCAGGTTTACATTTACGTTCTGTGTTTCATATTCTACCTGTACACCGTCTTTTTCCAGCAGACCGGAAATCTCAGCACGCCGATAGGTGCGGAAGTTCTGCGCGGTATAACCCAGTTTTGTTGCTGCATTCTGTGCCCGCTCCCGGAACCAGTTCAGGTTTTCTTCGTTCATGTCCTCCGGCTTATTAAAGTGCAGTTCCAGATTGATCTCTCTGGGATAACGGCTGTTCAACGCATCCTCAGAACCGAAATACAGACTGGAGGTGGACGACAGCATGACCAGCACCATGGTTGCCAGAATACAGACGGAGGCAAGTCCTGCCCCATTGCGCTTCATTCTGTATGCCATGGAGGAAACGGAAACAAAATGCCGGGGGTCATAATAGTATTTCTTATTCTTCTGCAGGATGCGGCACAGCATCACGCTGCCTGCGATCATCAGCAGATAGGTGGCAAGAATCACCAGCAGCACCGCAATGAAGAAATAGAGAATCGCAGACACCGGGTTTTCCACCGTTACGGCCAGATAATAGGCGACGCCAAGCAGAATAAATCCAATAAATCCCAGCAGCCAGTTTGC
This sequence comes from Clostridiales bacterium UBA1774, assembly GCA_002314635.1. Classification (GTDB taxonomy): domain Bacteria; phylum Bacillota; class Clostridia; order Oscillospirales; family Oscillospiraceae; genus UBA1774. Next base: position 19,457 of record DCGQ01000017.1, on the reverse strand, counting down.
CTTCGGTGGTTTTTCACCCACGTTTTCGCTTTTCATAAGACTGACAGCGCTGCTTCTGCGAACCCGAAGCACCCCGGAAAACCAGATCAGAACGAAAATTGCAAGAAAACTGACTGTTGTATTGTAAATGGATCTCATGCTGACGGCAAATCGAAAGTCCACTTCGCATCCCATCAAATTCAGAAGACCCAGCTCCGCCAGCTTGGATGCGATCACGCCCAACAGGATACCAAGTATCAGAGAAATCACCGCAGTCAGCAGCGCCTCCCATGTAATGATCCGCCCCAGATTGTTTTTCCCCATACCCAGAACATTATAGAGTCCAAACTCCCGTTTTCTGCGCCGTATCAGGAAAGAATTGGTATAAAACAGAAAAATCGCCGAAAATACAAGCACCACATCAGCGCCCATCTGAAGGGTAGAACAGAGAACGCTGGCGCCTCGAACCCGACATACAGCCTCCGAATGGCTGAGAAACGTCAGAATATAGTGAATCGCCACCATGCAGATGCAGGTCAGAAGATAGGGCACATACAGCCGGCGGTTTTTGCGGATTCCATCGGCAGCAAGGCGGGGATAAAAGCCCAGCTTCATCGTTTGTCCCCTCCCGTTGCCAGCAGGGTCAGCGTATCGGAGATTTTCTGATATAGCTGTTCATCCGTACAGTCGCCCCGATACAGTTGATGGAATACCTGTCCGTCCCGGATAAACAGCACGCGACCCGCGGTGCTGGCTGCGCGGGTTGAATGGGTCACCATCACCACGGTCTGGCCCTGCCGGTTGATGTCACCGAACTGCCGCAGCAGTTCATCGGTAGCACGGGAGTCCAGCGCACCGGTGGGTTCATCCGCCAGAATCAGCTTGGGATTGGTAATCAGCGCACGTGCCACCGCTGCCCGTTGTTTCTGTCCGCCGGATACCTCGTAAGGGTATTTCTTCAGAAGATCGGTGATGCCCAGCCGCTGGGCAATGGGCTGCAGCCGGTTATGCATTTCCGAATAGGGTCTGCCCGCCAGAACCAGCGGCAGATAGATATTATCCTCCAGCGTAAAGGTATCCAGCAGGTTGAACTCCTGAAACACAAAACCCAGATTATCTCTCCGGAATGTGGCTGCTTCCGACTCCTTTACCCGGCTCAGATCCATTCCATCCAGAATTACGGTCCCGGCGGTTGGTTTATCCAAAGCAGCCAGAATGTTCAGCAGCGTGGTTTTTCCGCTGCCGGACTCGCCCATAATGGCCACGTATTCGCCTTTTTCCACGGTGAAGTTTACATTTTTCAGTGCCTCCACCTGATTGCCGCCGAAGCGGGTGGTATAGACTTTCCGCAGACCGGAAACTTCCAAAATGCTCATGATTCCTGTACCTCCAATCTGAAACTGGCGACAGTATACCAGCATAATGATGCACATTCCATTTCATTTTCTTACGGAAGTCCGGTCAAACCTTACATTGCTGTAAGCTTTATTCCGGTTTCAGATCATACTGCCCCAGTCCCAGATAAACGCGAGTCCCTTTTCCCGGTTCAGATTCCATGCGAATGGGGATATTCAGATTTCCGCAGACCCGGCGGCACAGGTACAGTCCGATGCCGGTGGCTTTTTTGCGGTTCCTCCCGATGCTGCCGGTATAGCTTCGCTCGAACACCCGCGGCAGATCCTCTGCCGCAATTCCAATGCCGGTATCGGCAATGCAGAGGGTTCTGTCTGCTTCCATCTTAACGGTGATCGTTCCGCCCTCTCCCGTGTATTTCAATGCGTTTGACAGCAGCTGTTCCATCACAAAGGACAGCCACTTCTCATCCGTAACGACAACGGCATTGGTTTCCTGCAGTTCCAGATGAATGTGACGCTGTATAAACTCCCCGGAAAACGAACGGACACAGCCTCTCAGCAATTCATCCAGAGAACAGGCGCGGATCAGATAATCCGTATCAGCGGAATCCAGACGCAGATAGGCCAACACCATCTCCACATAGCTTTCCGTCCGTTTCAGCTGAACCATCAGCTGGCGGGACAGGGATGAATCCTCATTCTCCAGCAGCAGCCGGGACGCAGCAAGCGGCGTTTTGATCTGGTGTGCCCACACGGTATAGTACTCCATCATACTGTCATAACGGGCGTCCGCTTCCTGAATCTGTGTGCTGTTTTTCCTGCAAAGATCCTCGATAATCTGTTGATAATCCGCCTCCAGTGTATTTGTCGGAGGCGGCAGCGCCGAAAGCAGGTCTGTCGAGCGTTTCCGCAATGCTTCCAGTGTAAGGTGCCGCTTTCGGAAGCGATTGAAATAGGCCAGCAGACAGAGAAAACCTACCAGAAGGCACAGCGCCAGCGGGTACAGAACCACGCCGATGGGGACATGGTACAAAAGGAAGCAGATGATCAGAATCAAAGCAAACAGGCACAGCAGGCCGAGACTTTTCCCATGCTGGCGAATATATTCCCAAAGCAGCTTCATGGGCTTACTCCACGATATAACCCACGCCAAACCGGGTGGCAATAAAATCCCGCAGACCGGCACTCTCCAGCTTCCGGCGCAGGCGGTTTACATTGACAGTCAGCGTGTTTTCATCTACAAACTGCTCCGTTTCCCATAGGCGCTGCATCAGCTTTTCTCTGCTGACCACTTTTCCCTTATTCTCCATCAGACACAGCAAAATCCGGTACTCATTTCGTGTAAGAGACACGGTCTCATCTCCGCAGCGCAGAGAATTATCACCGGTATCCAGAAATGCACCCCGATGCTCCAGCAGCGGAGCCGTGCCTGCATAGTCGTAGCTTCGCCGCAGCAGCGCCTGTACCTTTGCCATCAGTACACCGCTGTCAAACGGTTTGGCAATGAAATCGTCTGCACCAAGATTCATCGCCATCACAATGTTCATATTATCCGATACAGAGGACAGGAAAATGATCGGCACTTTGGAAACACGTCGGATCTCCGTGCACCAGTGGTATCCGTCAAAGCAGGGCAGCAGCACATCCAGCAGCACGATTTGCGGCTGATACGCCGCAAATTCACCCATCACATTCCGAAAATCCTGCACCGCCCGGGTTTCCAGTCCCCAGTTCTCTGCCCGCCGGCAGACTGCGGCAGCAATATTCTCATCGTCCTCAACAAGAAACAGCTTATACACTGCTATCATCCTTTCCAGAGCCTTTTCGCAGCGGCATTATACCTGTCGGCAAACGGTATGTCAATTTTGTTCTGTGATGTGAAATAGAAAGCGGAAAGTGTTGTTTTTTCCGGCAGACTGTAGTATGCTACTAATTACCGCTCAAATATGGAGGAATTAACATTGGAACGCAAAACCCTTGTTCGTGACCTTACCTCAGGCAGTCCTTTGAAGCAGCTGATATCCTTTGCGCTTCCCTTTGTCTTTGCCAATCTGCTGCAGCAGCTTTACAACATGGTCGATATGATTATCGTCGGCCGCTTTGTCGGCTCTGCCGGTCTTACCGCTGCCTCTAACGGCGGCGAGATTGCCACCTTCTTTCTGTTCATTTCCATGGGCGTGGCACAGGCCGGACAGATTATAATATCCCAGCATATCGGCAAGGGCAATTTAAATCGGCTGGGAAAGGCCATCGGCACCATGTTCACCTTCGGTTTCATTCTGGCCGCCTGTTCCACCGTTGTTTCTCTTGTAGGCTGTGACTGGTTTTTGAAACTGATCAAAATTCCGGAAGCTGCCATGGATTATGCACACGATTACGCCTTTACCTATTTTTGCGGCATGATCCCGGTGTTCGGCTATAAC
>DCGQ01000017.1:4887-15665 GCA_002314635.1 Clostridiales bacterium UBA1774 | reverse complement strand
CGCGGCATGGGCGACAGCAAGCACCCCTTTATTTTCATTGCCATCGCTGCCGTTCTGAATACCCTTCTTGACCTGCTCTTTGTCGGCCCGCTCCATATGGAATGCTTCGGTGCCGCCCTCGCCACCGTCATCAGCCAGACAACCTCCTTCGTGGTTGCACTGTGCTTCCTGTATAAAAACCGTGCGGATTTCGGCTTCGATTTCAAGCTGAAAAGCTTCCGCATCGATCAGCAGGAGTTTAAGCCTCTGCTGAAAATGGGCATCCCGATCTCCATTCAGAGCATTGCCATTTCCGGATCCATGCTGTACATCAACGCCATGATCAACCAGCTGGGCATCGTGGCCTCCGCTGCCACCGCCGTTGGCAACAAGCTGGTACTTATCGCCACCATCGTCACCAACGCCATGAACGCTGCCGGTACCTCCATCATCGGTCAGAACTTCGCTGCCGGAAAGCACAAGCGTGTAACGGAAACCCTGATCGGCATTGTGGGCATCAGCATGGTATTCTGTCTGATTCTGGCTGCCATGATTCTGCTGTTCCCGGAACAGATTTTCTCCCTGTTCGACAAGGATCCGGAGGTTCTTGCAATCTCCCATGTTTATGCCATCTATGGTGCAATCTCGTTTATCGGATTTGCAACCCGTGCAGGCGGCTTCTCGCTGCTCAACGGCATCGGCCACGCCTCACTGAACTTTTTCTGCAGTATCTTGGACGGCATTGTTGCCCGCATCGGCTTCTCTATCCTGTTTGGTGTTGTGCTGGACATGGGCATTCGCGGCTTCTGGCTGGGCGGTGCCATTGCCGGCAATGTGATCGGCGTCATTGTGTTCTTCTACTATATCTCCGGCAAGTGGAAAAAACGCAAGCTGCTTATCACCTGATATTCAGAACCCCGGTCTTCCGGTTCGCAGCCGGAAGACCGGGGGTTCTGCTTCCCTTTTCCGCAAATTTTTCTCGTGAACTTTGACTTTATCGGTTCACAAATGCGTTTTGATTTGCTATAATTGAAACGGATTGGTGTGTTTTACACTGCTTCTGTGGTGCAGGCGTTGTTTTCTATCGTTTTATACAAAAAATTATATATATGTCACAGGAAAGGAAGGATCCCATGTATACTTTCAAGCCCAAGACAGACCGAATCGAGCGTATGCGTGCCGCTGTCCGCGACAGAGTCATGGTTGCCGATGCCGAGATGTCTTACATCAAGTTCGATGCCCAGCAGAAATACAAGAACTTCCCCCCTATGCTCCAGAAGCCCTATGAATCCCTGTATGTGATTCAGCATATGCCCATCAATATGCATGACGAAGACTATTATGTCGGCGATATGGGCAGCAAGGGTTGGGGTGCTGCCAGCGGTGCCATGTGGGTATTCATGGACATTGAGCACACCTGGCCGATGGAAGCGGATGGTCTCTATCACGCTCCCGATGACGATCCTCTCTACTCTCATCAGAAGCTGGCCATCTCCCCCGAAGAGCTGGCTCGGTTCAAAGAACTGAACAAGAAACGCATGAGCATGTCCAGCGGCATCCGTGCCGAAGAGTGGCTGCCCGAGGGTGCCAGAGAGTTCTTTGCTCTGCAGGCTTCCGACTACGGCAAGATCGGCGGCTTCCCCGTCATGCTCCCTCCCGGACACCTGACCCCCGGCTTCCAGAACATTCTAAAGCGCGGCTATGCGGATATCCGCAAGCAGGCGCAGGACTGGCTGGATGCTCACGAAGGCAATGTTCAGGGCGACAACATGGGCAAGTTCATCTTCTATACCGCCGCTACCGTTGCCTGCGACGGCGCTATTACGCTGACCAAACGCTATGCTGACCTGTGCCGCGAGAAGGCCGCCGTTGCCCCCACTGAGGAGCGCAAGGCTGAGCTGTCTCAGATGGCCGAAAGTCTGGATTACATTGCCTATTATCCTGCCCGCACCTTCCGCGAGGCCTGCCAGCAGGTCATGCTGTACAATGTGTTCCTTCGCGTTGACAACGGCCCCGGCGTCACCAGCATCGGTCGTTTTGACCAGTACACCTGGCCGTACCTGAAGAAGGATCTGGAGGCCGGCACCATCACCGAAGAGCAGGCGCAGGAGCTGGTTGACGCTTTCTTCCTGAAAATCAACACCTTCCACGGCGGCGGCTTCGGCAAAACCGCTCAGACTGCCGGTATCGGCCATCAGGGCCAGCATACCACCATCGGCGGCGTGATTCCCGAGACCGGTGAGGATGCCTCTAACCCGGTATCCTACATGGTTCTGGAAGCCATGGCTCGTCTGGAGCTGCACGAGCCTACGATTTCCCTCCGCATCAACAAGAATACCCCCAAGGAACTTTGGGACTGCGCTATGGCCACCTCCATGCGCGTTGGCGGTCTGCCCCTCCTGCAGAATGACGAAGTGATCGTTCCCTCCCTGATGCGGGAGCTTGGCTTCGAGCTGGAAGACGCCCGCAACTTTGCCGTCATCGGCTGCCAGGAAATCACCGGCTCCGGCTGCGACTACCCCGCTCCCAATGGCTCTGCCATGGGTCACAGCGGCATCTACTGGGCCATCGTTCTGCTGATGGCGATCAATAACGGCGTGAACCCGATGAATGGTGCTGCCGTTCCCGAGCGCCTGCGCAGCGGTTATCTGTATGATATGAAGTCCATGGACGAAGTCAAGGCAGCTTTCGAGAAGATCGCTGACTGGATGATGACCTGGTCCGCCACGCTGAACAACTATACCGAGCATGAGTATCCCCGTCTCTTCCCCTATCCGAACCTTTCCATCTCCACCACCGGCTGCATGGAACAGGGCAAGGACGTTTCCGAAGGCGGCGCCAAGTACAACTCCTACGGCGGTACCGCTACCGGCCTGGCTACCACGGCCGACAGTCTGACTGCTCTGAAGTACATGGTCTATGACAAGAAGCTGGTCTCCGCTAAGGAATTCCTGGATGCCATTCTGGCCAACTGGGAAGGCTATGAACAGCTCCGTCAGCGCGTGCTGAATGAGGTTCCCCATTTCGGCAACGGTGATCCCTATGCGGACGAAGAGATGAAGTATGTCATCGACCTGTACTACAACATCACCCGCAAGTTCTCCAACACCCGCTGCAAGGTCTACAAGTGCGGCACCTTCGGTGCTTCCGACCATGTGGTGCAGGGCGAGATCACATGGGCAACGCCCGATGGACGCAAGACCGGCACCCCCATCGCCGATGCTGCCAGCCCCGCTCAGGGTCGCGATGTAAACGGTCCCACCTCCGTGTTCACCTCCTCCACTTCCTTTGAACACGGTCACTTCATGGACGGCATGGCGCTGAACCTGAAGATTCATCCCGCTTCTCTGAAGAGCACCGACGGCGTTACCAAGCTGGAGAACGCCACCAAGGCCTACTTTGAAGACGGCGGCATGGAAGTACAGTACAACGTGGTGGACGCTGCCACCCTTCGCAAGGCGCAGAAGAACCCGGACGAGTATCACAATCTGGTTGTTCGTATCGCCGGCTTCTCCGCGTACTTTGCTGACATGACCCCTGCTATGCAGGAGGACATCATTTCCCGCGCCGAACACAGCATCTAATGCAGGTTCAGGCGGCTGCTTCTCCAATGAGAGGCAGCCGCCTTTTCTTTCCCGTTTACAGCAATGCCCTCCCGGAATCGGATCGGGAAAACCGCTCCGCCCGGAAGGGCATTGTCCTATTCATTTCATCTCGTGAATGTACATCCGGGAGGGTTCTTCCTCCCCGTCCCCGGTGACAGGGCACAGATACCGCCACCCATACCGTTCATAGAACCCGGTATGATCGGTCAACAGATACAGTGTATCCACACCGAAGCCATGCATATCCTCGCAGACATGCTGCAGCAGCTTCCCCGCAATGCCCCGGCAGCGGTAATCCGGCTCGGTGAAGACCGCGCAGACATTAGGTGCCAGATCCGTTCGTGGATGGAAATCATTTTCGATCACGCCCATACCGCCGACGATCTTTTCCCCATCCAGCATCACATACCACTGGGGCACCGGTGATACTCCGCCGATACAGTCATCCATGCTTTCCTGATAGGCACTCAGCGGAATGCCCCACTTTTCGGAAAACCACAAGGCTGCCGGATCCCGAAGTGACGGTTCCGCTCGCAGATTCCGGATAATCACTCGACCTTACCGTAGCGCTGGCTCATGAACAGATAGATGGAGGAGGACCAGGCAGACCAGAACAGGAACTTTTCGTCCAAGGCTACCATACCGCGCTCCGGCTTTCCGGTGAGTGCATTGTGGGTATGGAACAGACCTTCTTCCCGCAGGGTCATCAGGTAGCGGAGACCGGCTTCCCGGGCAAGATCAAAGCGGCCGCTGCGTTCCAGTGCAAGGCAGAAGATCAGCTGTGCCGGCGGGATGATGCTGCCCTGTGCAAAGGCGTGGTTGAAGTAGGGGCTGTCCACCGCTTCGGTGGCAAAACCGTAAGGCGTCAGATACTTGTCCTTTTCCGTCAGGGTCTTGATGGTCTTGTCGATGATATCCTGCGGCAGAGCCTTGCCCAGAATCAGGGCGCCCATCAGGCTGATGGTGTTGGTCTGGCTGCGGGCACCGGTATCGGTGTTGAAAGCAAACCACTTCTCACCGTCCCAGAAAGACTTGACGATCATGTCTACCATATCCTGATAATGCTTCTCAAAGGCAGCGCATTCCGCCTCGTCCTTGCCCAGCAGACGTCCCAGACGAGCCTGTGCCTGCAGCTGGATGGCCACATAGGCATTCATGTCCGGACTGGCAAGCGGGAATCCGATATTGAAGTAGGGTGCATCTTCCCAGCCGGTTTCTCCGGCACCCTGATTCTCCATCAAGCCGTCTTTGTTCCAGTCGCGGCAGCGGAAGAAGAACTGTGTCCAGCCGACAATGCCCTTGTAAATGATTTCCGCATCTTCCCGGGACACATATTTCAGCTCCGGATCGGCATCCAGCAGATAGTTCAGCGCAAGGCCCTGAATCGGCGGTTTCATAGAGCCGTGGTTCCAGCCGATATCGGTGAGAATGTCCGCGATACGGCCGTTGGCATCCTGATAGTCAAACAGCGCGCGCAGAATCGTCCAGCACAGAGCAGGATCGCTGCCGCTGAGGCAGATGATGTGCATGGCCTGCTGCCAGCCGGAAACATGCTCGAAGGTGCCGTGCAGCATCTTGATCATGGTGTGCTTGAAGATGGTCTCTCCATTATCATTCTCAACCATCAAGCCGAATATGGTCCACAGTGCCTTACGGCGCATATCTTCCCAAGGTTCGGGCAGGCTGGGGCACAGCTTCTCGCAGAAGGTATCAAACTCATCCTGATAGCTCTTCACGCATTCCTCATAAGAGGGATACTGATCCAGAGGACGATGGATGGGATCGATCAGATATTCCTCGATACCCACATCGACTACGCCGTTTTCATCCGGTGCGATCTCGAAGGTCGCGCTGGAGGTACCCATCAGCACGCGGCTGGACATGACACGGGCAGACACCTTTCCGGTGAAGGGAAGCAGCACCGCAGTAGAGGTGCTGAATCCAAACTGCCAGCAGCCGTCTTTCAGATCAGTTACCAGACCGAAGCCGCTGAGTTTGGGCGTCAGCCGCAGGGTCAGGCCGTCGGTGCCCTTAATCCGGACAAACTTGCTTTCACCGATGCAGAAGCGGAAGGAACCGGCCATACTCTCCAGAATCACTTCGGATTCGGTGGAAGAAACGACCGTGGGCAATGCCTGTCCATCCTTCACGATCTGAGCCTGAATCTGGCGATAAGGGCCGTTGCCGCGGATATTGCTGATATACAGTCTGGGTTTTCCGTACAGCGTATTGCCGGTGGGATCAAGGAAAAAGGCGAGATAAGAACCACGGCGGGAGAACGGGTTGTCAGACAGAGAAATAAAATTCGTTGCAGTCAGCATGGGATTGCTCCTTTCAAACGTATCATTTGTAATTCAATCTTAGCATTTTCACCTGCCGCTGTCAATTCCTTCGGCGTTTTCATATCTTTCCTTTTGGCTTCTCATTCAGTTCCCGCAGCACGGCTCGGATCGCATTTTCCGCTGCACGAACCTCTGATTCAAATGCAGAGGCGGAGATTCGCAGCGCACCGTGACCCATGATGATGATCTGTTCCAGACCGTCTGAGGTAGCCACACGAACCCGGTGTTTTTTGCTCAGATCATAGGTTGCTTTTTCGATATACATATCCGCAGTCTGTGCCTCACGAGTATAGACCACATCCAGTCCATCCAGATGATCCACCGAACCGGGATTTCCCTTGACCTTATAGGCATCAAACACCAGAATCACCGGACTTTGCCGGAAGCTTTGATAATTCCGCAGAATATCAATCAGACGGGAGCGTGCCGTTTCCAGATCCCGCTCTGCCAGAACCCGCAGTTCCTCCCATGCGTGAATGATGTTGTATCCGTCCACCAGCAGGTATTCCGGTCCGCTGTCATGAGGTGTCAACTTCCACGGGCGATCCTTCTGTTCCGTCCGGGGCCGTGACTCCATGGCCTGTACGATGTTCCGCTTGATGGGGCCATAGGTTCGTTCAAAAATGGCAGCCAGTTGGTCATCCAGTGCTGCCTGTGCCACATAGCGCCGTGCCTGTTCCATGGGCGTTGGTTCCGGTTCAGGCGGATGGAGCACGCTGGGCAGGTGCATCATTTCCGGTACCTGCTGCCACTGTACCACGAAACCCGCACCGTGTGCGCAGAATACGCTGTGCGGCGGGTTATCTGTGTCTGCGGCAGCGTCATAGCCGTAATCTGCCTCCACCTCCGCCTGATTCTGACATGGTGCATAACCGCAGGGTATCAGGATCAGGTTCCCAAGTCCGTGGGTATAGGCCGCAATCTGTGTTGGGTAGTCTCGCAGCGCGGCTGCAGGTGCCTTACCGGTCACGATTGCGTTTTCGCCCTCCGTTTCCGGTGCGTTCAGTTCCGCACCAAGGCGGCTCAGATCGGTGATCGCTCTGCCCACGCTGGACTGCGGCAGTTCCAGCCGCAATTCATACCACGGCTCCAGCAGAATACTGTTCGCCTGCATCAGACCCTGACGGATCGCCCGATAGGTTGCCTGCCGGAAGTCACCGCCCTCCGTGTGTTTCAGATGAGCCCGTCCCGCCGCCAGCGTGATGACCACATCGGTGATCGGTGCGCCGATCAGCACGCCGGGATGCTGCCGTTCCATAACATGTGTCAGAATCAATCGCTGCCAGTTACGATCCAGATCATCCTCCGACACCTGAGAGCGCACGGTAATCCCGCTTCCCCGCTCCCCGGGCGACAGGATCAGATGCACCTCCGCGTAATGCCGCAGCGGTTCAAAATGTCCTATTCCCTCCACCGTGTCGGTAATCGTCTCCCGGTACAGGATTCGGCCGGGGCCGAAATTGACGTGCAGATCAAAGCGGTCTGCCAGAAGCTGTTTCAGGATTTCCAGCTGCACCGGCCCCATCAGCTGCACCCGCAGCTGATGGGTATGCTCGTCCCAGTTGACGCGAAGCAGCGGTTCCTCTTCCTCCAGCTGCCGGAGCTGAGCCAGCGCTTTATGTGGCTCATACCCTACCGGCAGCAGCACTTCGTAATTCAGTACCGGTTCCAGCACCGGTGCCTGTCCCTGACAGGCGGAACCCAATCCCTGCCTCGGCCGTGTCTGGCTAAGACCCGCAGCCGCAACAACATCGCCGGGGTGTGCTTCCTCCACCTGCTCGAATTTCCCGCCGGTATAGACACGAAGCTGGGTGACCTTCTCTGTCCACCCAGCACCAGATACACTGTCTCTGGGTCTGAGAATCCCGCCGGTAATCTTCATGTGAGTAAGCCTTGCTCCGTCCTCCCGGCTGATTTTGAAAATCTGCGCGCCAAACGTATTCCTCGCGGGCGACTGAGGCGCATAGATTTGCAGGTCTTTCAAAAACTCCTCCACGCCCTGCAGCCGCAGCGCTGCACCAAATCGGCAGGGAAACAAGCTGGCCCGCGCAACTGCTCTGCCGATCTGTTCCGGCGTCAGGCTGTTCTGCTCCAGATAGGCTTCCAGCAGCGTTTCGTCCTCCATTGCAAGGGTTTCGAAACCGGGTGTCTCTGCATCAAACACGCCTGTGCCAAGCTGCTCCTGCAGCTGTTTCAGCATGGCTTCCCTGCCCGCCCATGGCAAATCGGTTTTGTTTACAAAAATCAATGTGGGGATTCCCCGATTTCGCAGCAGCTTCCAAAGTGTTCGCGTATGGCTTTGTACCCCGTCTGTGGCACTGATCACCAGCACTGCACAGTCCAGTACATCCAATGTCCGCTCCATCTCACCGGAAAAATCCGTATGTCCCGGGGTGTCCAGCAGAGTTGCCTGCCAGTCCGGCAGACGCAGCAGCGCCTGTTTGGCAAAAATCGTAATGCCCCGCTGCCGTTCCAACGCAAAATGATCCAGAGTGGCATCACCATGATCCACTCTTCCCAGCCTGCGGATGGCACCGGTCGCATATAGCAAGGCCTCGGACAGAGTGGTTTTTCCTGCGTCCACATGTGCCAAAACCCCGATTACGGTTCGCTTCATCTGCTGCCTCCCGTAGATTCCAAAAGATAAAATTATTTTACCACATTCCGGAGTATGAAACAACCGGACATTTTTCGCTTTTCCTTGACAGTATGACAGAACCATGATACACTCGCGCAGCGTATGCCGGTCGGTTATCTGTCCGTGCAGTTTTCAGCCATATGAAAGGACGATTTTCCTTATGAAGAAACAGAAAAAAGCCGGTATTCTGTCCATTCTTCCTCCGCTTCTGCTTACTTTGATGTTTTTCCTTTATTTACTGGCCAATCCTCTGAACGGTGACTATCTGCGTTACGTCCGCTCCGATACGCCTGCAGGTATATATTGTGCCGACTTTCGCCTGTCTTTGGGGAACAAGGTACATTCCGCTGTGATCTATGCAGAGGAATGGCAGAACGGCCAGTGCATTGGCTCGACCCCGCTGGTGATTGATGACACGACCGAATCTGTCACCATATTGCTGACACCGAGAACGAAGGAAAACGGCACGGCGGAAGGCTTTACGGTTCAGGTAGATGCAGGCGAATCTGCGGCTTCCCTGCTCACCTATTTTGCCTTCCCTGCCGGTGCTTCCGGCTGGTCATTCAGTTCCTACGAGAAGAACGAAAAGCTGGAAGTAAAGCCCGGTTCCCGTTTGATTCTGGCAAATCTGACTGCGGATTTCGGCAGCGGCGTTCTTTCCCAAAGCTGTAGGAATCTGACTGCGAATCCGGAGCTGCTTGAAAGCATGGAATGCTGCATTGTACTGCGGGCAGAGTTTTCGGAAAATGACGAAGTTGCCGCGGAAACCGATACCGTTTCCTGTTACAAACACCCCATCGGATCACGCTCATCCGATGGGGTGTAAACTTTTCTTTTATCGACCGACCTGTTTTGCCACCAGACCGGCACCGTTGTACTTTTTACGCAGTTTCGGTTTCTCGATCTTTCCGGTGGGGTTGCGGGGCACCACATCGAAGAAGATCTCTCTGGGACGCTTGTACCGGGGCAGTTCCTGACAGAAGTCCCGAATCTCCTGTTCGGTACAGGTCACACCGGGTTTCAATTCGATGATCGCCGCGGCGATCTCGCCCAGACGGGGATGAGGACGGCCAATCACCGCTACATCCTTGATCTTATCGTTCTGGCGGAGGAAATCCTCAATCTGAACCGGATACAGGTTCTCACCACCGGTGATGATCACATCCTTGGCCCGGTCAACCAGCCAGATAAAGCCGTCAGCATCCACCTCTGCCATATCGCCGGTCAGAAGCCAGTCGCCATGCTTGACGGCAGCAGTGGCTTCCGGATCATGATAGTAGCATTCCATTACACCCGGGCCAAGGACAGCCAGCTCGCCGACTTCGCCGCGCGGCACTTCATTGTAGCTTTCATCCACGATCTTCGCCTGCCAGCCGAACCCGGGAACGCCGATGGCTCCGACCTTGTGGATATTTTCCACGCCCAGATGGACACAGCCGGGTCCGATAGATTCGCTGAGTCCGTAATTGGTATCATACTGATGATGAGGGAAATACTCCCGCCACCGCTGAATCAGAACCGGCGGAACCGGCTGTGCACCGATGTGCATGAGCCGCCACTGGTCAAGCTTATAATCACTGATTTTGATATCACCCCGATCCAGAGCATCCAGAATATCCTGCGCCCAAGGAACCAACAGCCAGACGATGGTGCAATGCTCGTTGGTAACGGCCTTCATAATCCATTCCGGGCTGATGCCGCGGAGCAATACCGCCTTGCTGCCGGAGATCAGGCTGCCAAACCAGTGCATTTTCGCGCCGGTATGATACAGCGGCGGCATGCAGAGGAAGCAATCTTCCCGTTGCTGGCCATGATGCGCCTGCTCCACCTGACAGGACTGGGTAAGACTGCGATGCTTATGCAGAATGGCTTTGGGAAAACCGGTGGTACCACTGGAAAAATAGATTGCGGCATAATCATCTTCCGTCAGTTCCATTTCCGGCTTGCGGCTGGAACAGTATGTAATCATCTGATAGTAGCTGTCGGCAAACATGGGCGTGTGATTTCCGACATAGTAGAACTTCTTGATCGTATCCAGATCGGAAAGCTTGGATTCCACACGCTCAATAAACTCCATACCGAATACCAGCATACTGGCATCGGACAGTTTCAGGCAGTATTCGATCTCATCCGCCGTATACCGATAATTCAGCGGTACTGCAATGCAGCCCGCCTTCAGGATGCCAAAATAAATCGGCAGCCATTCCAGACAGT
>DCGQ01000017.1:4210-4838 GCA_002314635.1 Clostridiales bacterium UBA1774 | reverse complement strand
TGTCTCCCTTTTTGGTGCCCGCGGTCATCAACAGATGAGCAAACCGATTCGCCCTGCGGTCAAAATCCTCCCAAGTCAGTTCCCGACGATATGCCGTCTCCGGATCGCTTTCTACAAGACTAAACTCTGCCCAGTTGCTGTTCTGTCGTCCCTCCCGTTCCGGGTTGATCTCTACAAGGGCCACATCCTCCGGCCAGTTTTTCGCGTTCCGTTCCAGAAAATCGGTAATCGGCATGATCGTAACCTTCTTCTTGTAATTTGTTCTTTTATTTCGTTAAACTGCAGGTATGTGCAAAACACCCTTAGTGTGTCTTATGAAATTATATTAACTCCCGCGGTTGCTTTTGTCAAGTATTCATTTGAATTTTACCGTTTTATTTTTCTAAATTACCACTCTCTTGAAATCGTCTCTTTCAATACTTTTTCTCCCAGCCGATTTGCCCATTTTTCGCAGAACAGCGCGCAATATGGAATCCGCTTCCGGCGGCGCAGTTTCTGGAAGAAAGGCAGATTGCACCAGAGCATACTGGGGAGTCCCATGCTGATGCTCCAGAACGGCCCCAGCAGCAGACTTTGTATCGTATGGCCGTATTCATGAATCAGAATGTCGTGTTCCGTCTCCGGCGAA
>DCGQ01000017.1:0-4182 GCA_002314635.1 Clostridiales bacterium UBA1774 | reverse complement strand
CCCGGCGAAAGCGGTTCTGTCAGAAAAATGAAGCACCCAAGCGTCCAACCGCCGCTGAAATGCTTTCGGTGCACCCGGGTCAGGATCGCCCCATGGTACAGACTATGCGGTTTTGTCAGATATCGCAGGAACCACAGCGCCCCGGCGCAGTTTTGAAGAATCCCCCAGCTGAATTGGAGAATGTAGTAAATCAGAAGTTTCATGGCAGGACCTCCTTGCAAACAGAACCAAAATATCGTATCATGAAATTATGCGAAAGGAAAGACACAAAAATGACTGACGAGGTGATTTGAATGGATGCGATTCAGTTTCCCGAAACCATGAGCGAAGAAAATATGCGGAAAATGGGACGGCAGGAGCTGGTTAATCTCTATCTGATGATGGGTGAAGCCATGCTGCCTCAGTCCGCCGATCAGCCCGATCCATTGACGATTCCGGTAGCCGGTGAGCGAATGGAGGTACCTACCCGTGCCGGTAATATCCGAGTCATTCTGTACCGGGCGAAACGCCCCCATGCGCCGGTGTATTTCGATATGCACGGCGGCGGCTTTGTAGGCGGCAGCTGTGAGGAGATGGATTTCTGGTGCGATCTGATCCGGACGCAGATGGACATTAATGTGATCACCATAAACTACCGGAAAGCACCCCAGTTCCCCTGGCCCACCGCCTCCAACGATGCCTTTGACACTGTCAGCTGGTTCTATCAACATGCCGAAGAATTTGATCTGGACACGGATAAAATGGCGATCGGCGGTCACAGCGCCGGTGGAAATCTGGCGGCTGTCACCTGTCTGAGAACGCTGCGGGAGAATACGCCGTTCCGTTTCAAGCTCCAGATTCTGGACTATCCTCCGTTGGATCTGAGCATCAGCGCTTTTGACAAACTGCGTCATCCTATGGCGATCCCACCCCAGATTGCCACCATGTTTGACGCATGCTACATTGCACCCGGTCAGGGAAACGACCCGCTGGTCAGTCCCGCCGTTGCCGCAGTCGAGGATCTGAAAGGTCTGCCAGCTGCCTGTATCATCTCTGCTGAGTATGATTCGCTGCGGGATGAGGCCGAAGCCTACGGCCGCAAGTTGGTTGCTGCCGGTGTACCGGTATGGAGCCGTCGTTTCCTCGGCTCCGCGCACGGCTTCACCATGACCCTGGGTGGGCGTAATCCCATGATGCCGGAGGATCCCAACGCGAAAGCAGCCTGCGGTATGATGATGGACGGCCTGTATTACGCGCTGGCATGAAATACAGATACGAAACACATATGCACACCGCCGAGTGCAGTCGCTGTGCCCGGGCTTCTGCCGAAGAGCAGCTTCGCTATTATGCGGATCGGGGTTTTTCCGGTGTGTGCATTACCGACCATTTTCTCACCGGGAACACCACGGTTCCTGCGGAGCTGAGTTGGAAGCGGCGTGTGGAGCTTTTCTGCGTTGGTTGGGAAAAAGCCAGAGAAGCCGGAGACAAGCTGGGGGTCAACGTGTTTTTCGCCTGGGAACACGCAGATCAGGGTAAAGGTACCGATTTTCTGACCTATGGTCTGAGCAAAGAATGGCTGTTGGATAATGAAGGTCTGGACAGGATGTCCATCACCGCATATCTGGATTTTGTCCGGCGGGAAGGCGCCTTCGTTGCCCATGCACACCCATTCCGCGAGGATTTTTATATTCCATACCTTCAGTTGATGCCCCGTCAAGTGGACGCAGTGGAGATCATCAACGCCTGTCGGAAGGACTTTGAGAATGAGCGTGCTGCTGAATATGCCCGCAATTACGGTCTGGCGGTTCTTGCCGGAAGCGATAACCATAGCGCCGGAAAGCAGCAGCGTCTCTGCGGCATTGAAACCGATACTCCCATCAGAACGGACGCTGATTTTCTTCAAGTTCTTCGCAGCGGTTCCTACAAAATATTTGATACACGTACAGAAATTTCCATTTAGTCTTGAATTTTCCAGTCATGTCCTTTATAATCCAATTAATTTCTGTTGTTTGGAGGCGTGACAAGCCGTGAATCAGGTAAGACGGCGTCTGGGGGACCGAAAAGACGGTGTATTGCTGCGTGATCTGGATTCCATGCATTTTATCGTACCGCTTCTCTATCCCAACCGCTGCGACAACGAAGCCTATATTTCGGAACAGATTGATCTGACAAAATTAAACGCTTATCTGGAACGCAAAAATGGCGCTCACCCAGAATATCCGTTGAAACTATTTTATGTTATCGTTGCAGCATTGGGACGCACAATTCAGCTGCGTCCCAAGATGAATCGTTTTATCGCAAACAAGAACATCTACCAGCGCAAGGAACTGACGGCTGCTTTCGTGGTAAAAAAAGAATTTTCCGATAACGGTGCGGAAGGTCTTGCAAAGCTCCGTTTTGATGCGGACGATAACATGGACAGCATCAAAGATAAGATCGTGGAACAGATCACCGCAAACCGTGGCGGAAAGACAGATTCCTCTACCGAGAGTATGGACTTTTTCAACCGTCTTCCCCGTTTTCTGTCCAAGTTTATCGTCTGGTGTATTACCCGGCTGGATGTTCACGGCTGGGTACCTGCCTCGCTGATCGAAACAGATCCGTATTACTGCACTGTCGTTCTGACCAATCTGGGTTCTATCAAGCTCCATGCCGGTTACCACCATTTGACCAACTGGGGTACCAATTCCGTGTTTGTCGTGGTAGGAGAACGAAAGCTACGTCCGTTTTTCCGGGAGGATGGCGAAACAGAAATGCGGGACTCTCTGGATTTGGGTCTTACCGTGGACGAGCGCATTGCCGATGGCTACTATTATTCTAAAACGGTAAAGCTTTTGAAAACACTGTTGGAAAACCCGGAGCTTCTGGATCAGCCGCTGTCTCAGGAAGTCGATTATTGATAAAACCGGATAGCTGCCGTCAATGCTCGGCAGTTATCCGGTTTTCTGCGCGAAAGAATCCTGCATTTCTTTGTATACGGCTCTGTACAGTCTGCTGTTTTCGGACTATAATCAGAAATACGAAAGGGGTGTCATTATGAAACGATGCATTGCATCTGTGATTCCGGTTTTTATGCTTCTGCTGGTCGGCTGCAGTCCACTGTTGAAACCGGATACTCCCATGAATACGCTGAGTCCGGCTTCCTCCACGACAGAGCCGATATCCCCTGAGCATGAAATGTCGGTTTCCGAACCAACTCCGCTGCCTGATGAAACAAATACCTCCGGAGAGGTGCCGCCGGAGCAGAAACCAATGGCTACTCCCGCACCGGATGCCAAAGTCTACCCGAACGGCAATCCCACTCAAGATACGGATCATTCCGGTGTCATTAACCCAACGCCTACACCGGAACCTGCCCCCACCGAACAAACCGAAGCCCCGCTGCCAACCGGAGATATTCTTTTCAGCGGCCTGTTACGCAGTGACACTGGAACAGCACTGAATCTGTTTGCAGACTGGTTTATTACCGAAAATGAGAACTGCTGCCAACTTACCATTCAGCTCTCCCTGGAATCCTATTCCCTTTCTGTCGGCGAACGAAGCACGAACACAATTACAATCAACGGGAACTCTCACTGGTTTTATTCTCCAGCACTAGAGGTGGAATCCGACGTTATCACAAGAACATTTCTCTACACATATGTTGAAACTCTGCCTACTCTGCCAGATGAGTTGTCACTGCAGATCAGTTGGGATCTGCGTGGGAGCTACAGCGGCAAAGAGCTGCCCATTTTGGAACTGAGCGGTACAGTATCACTTCGTTAAGACACGAACTGCAGACCGGACATCTCCGGTCTGCAGTTCGTTTACCTTTGTCAAATCTGATACTGTCAGAAAATCGCATTTTATCCCAAGGAATGCAGACACTACCTCGGCACACTACTATCACAGGTGTTAGCGGTCGACTGAAACGACCTTTACGGGCTCAACGAAAACAACCATTTTGAGACCAATCGGAACGACCAAACAACCCAGATTGGTATAAGAATTATTCTTCTGTTTCGGTCATGGGCTCAATAGCCTTGACCTTGCCGGTTTGCAGCGAAACAGTCTCCAGTTTCTTCCCACGGAAGCTCTCACCGCGCAGTTTGAAGACCGTTGCATCATCAAAGATGCGATCCAGAGCGCAGAGCAGAGTCGCATCCTCATCGAAGTCCTCCCGCCAGAGAGCCGGGTTCTTGTTGCTGGTGAAGATCATGTTGT
>DCGQ01000033.1 GCA_002314635.1 Clostridiales bacterium UBA1774 | reverse complement strand
CCGTGGGGATCAACCGCTGGATACGGCGGGATCGGCCGCTGGAATACACCATTATTGCGAAGGAATCCCCGGAATCAGACGGGATGGCGTGACAGCTCCCATTCACACGATGAATAACCCGGCATCTTATCATTCCACTGCTTCGCGTGATAAGATGTGCAGTAATTTCATGACTTTTTGTGCCGACGCGAAGCGGCGGAATGGACGATGAATATGATTTACAGTATGACAGGATACGGGACGGCCACCGGTGCCAGCGGAAAGCTGGCCATTACGGTGGAACTGAAAAGCGTCAACAACCGCTTTCTGGATGCTTCCGTAAAGCTGCCCAGAACCTATTCCTTTGCCGAGGAACCGCTGAAGGGACTGGTGCAGTCCCGGCTGGGCCGCGGCAAGGTGGACGTCTTTGTGAACATCGACGCCAGCAAGGACGATGATGTGGTCATCAGTCTGAATGAACCGGTGCTGCGGGCCTACAAGGCCGCCTTTGAAAAGATGGCAGAGCTGGGCATCCAGAATGATGCGAAAAGCACGGCCTACAGCCGTCTGCCGGATGTGTTCATCACGGAGAAAAAGCAGGTGGACGCGGAGGCGTTCACGGCGGATCTGCTGGTAGTGGCAGGACAGGCATTGGATGCGATCATGGCCATGCGAAGCCGGGAAGGGCAGCGTCTGGCGGACGACCTGATGAAAAAGCTGGATGAACTGGAGCAGCAGCGGCAGTTTGTGCTGAAACGCAGTCCGGAGACCGTGAAGGAATACCGGGAGCGGCTGACCCAGAAAATGCAGGAAATTCTGGGTGCCTCCGGGATTGACGAGAGCCGGATCCTGACCGAGGCCGCGCTGTACGCGGATAAGGTGGCGGTGGACGAGGAGCTGGTTCGTCTGGACAGCCATATTCACCAGTTCCGGGATCTGCTGCGGGACGGGGGTGCCGTCGGTCGCAAGCTGGACTTCCTGATTCAGGAGCTGAACCGGGAGGTCAATACCATTGGTTCCAAATGCACCGATCTGGATATCACACGGACGGTGCTGGACATGAAATCCGGCATTGAAAAGATCCGCGAACAGGCACAGAATCTGGAATAAGCGGTGACGGAAGATGAAGCTTATCAACATCGGCTACGGAAATATGGTGTCAGCCAGCCGGGTCGTGGCTATCGTCAGTCCGGAATCCGCGCCTATTAAGCGGATGATCTCCGACGCCCGGGAAAGCGGTAATCTGGTGGACGCTACCTATGGCCGCCGTACCCGTGCCGTCATCATTACCGACAGCGGCCATATCATTCTTTCGGCGATCCAGCCGGAAACCGTATCCAACCGTATCATCGGGACGGGTGATTCCGTTTCCATGACGGAGGAAATAGAGGAGGATGAAGATTGATGCCGGGAAAGCTGTTTATCATTTCCGGGCCCTCCGGAGTGGGAAAGGGAACCATCATCGAAAATCTGCTGCAGGGCAGTGATCGGCTGTATTTTTCCATTTCCGCCACCACCCGGGGGAAACGGGATTACGAAACAGATGGCAAAGAGTATTACTTCGTATCGAAAGCCGACTTTCAGGACAGGATAAAGAGCGGCAGAATGCTGGAATGGGCGGAGTATCAGGGCGAGTATTACGGTACCCCGGCCGGTCCTGTGGAGGAAAAGCTGGAAGCTGGTTTCGATGTGATTCTGGATATCGAGACCAGAGGCATGGCACAGGTTCGGGAGAAACGGCCGGATGCGGTTGCCATGTTCATCTATCCCCCCGCCTTTTCCATGGTGGAGCAGCGGCTTACCGGCCGCGGCACCGAAACGGCGGAGAAAATCAAAGGCCGGTTGGAAAAGGGCAGAAGCGAATGCCGGAAGGCCGGAGATTACGACTATATCATTATCAACGACAATTTGGATACCGCTGTGGCAGAGGTCAAAGCGGTGATGACTGCCGAAAAGTGCAGAACAGCCCAACGGCTGCATATTTTGAAGGAGGATAAATCCCTATGATGCTGTACCCTTCCATGGCTTCCCTGCTGAACCGGGTGAATAGCCGCTATATGCTGGTGAATGTGATTGCCAAGCGCTCCCGCGATATTGCAGAGGAAGCCATTGCCACCGATGAACCGCTGGAAAAGAAGTCCGTTTCCATTGCCATTGACGAGCTGGCAAACGGTGACTTCAACGTGATTCCCCATCCCGCAAAGGAAAACTGAGCATGGTAGCTGCGGTTGCCCTTTCCGGGGCGTTATTCAGCATGGACAAGCTGTATGACTACCTGGTGCCTACCCGGTTGGAGGCAGAAGCCGCAGTCGGAAAGCGGGTCAGCATTCCCTTTGCCAAAGGCAACCGACGGCGGGAGGGAATGGTCTTTGCCCTGAAGGACGGCAGCGACTACGGCAAACTGAAGCCGCTGGACAGCTTTCTGGATGACACTCCGATTCTGGACGAGCACAGCCTGAAGCTGGCCCGCTGGATGAAGACCCGCTTTTTCTGTACCTATTATGATGCGATCAAAGCCATGTTGCCAGCGGGTATCTGGCTGAATGCCGGTCCGGTCTATACGCTGGCGAACCCTGTCGACAAGGAGGGTAACTACGCTGCGGCTGCGCTGGATGCGGAGGGAGAAGCGATTCTGGATCTGCTCTATGAACAGGAAGGAAGCGCACCGGTGTCCGCGCTGAACCGAGCCTGTTCCGCACAGTCGCTGCAGCGTCTGGAGGAACTGGGGATCCTTCGCTGTGAGGTGGCTCTGAAAAAGACCGTGGCGGATAAAACCGGACTTCTGGCGTCTTTACAGGTTCCGGCGGAGGAAGCCGTGGAGTGGAGCCGCCGGAAACGGCGGGCAGCGCCCCAGCAGGCGGAGATCCTGCGGCTGCTCAGTGATCTGGGCGAATCCAGCGTGAAGGAGCTGCGCTATTTTACCGGCGCCGGTATGAACAGCATCAAGTCACTGGAAAAAGCCGGACTGATTGGACTGCGGCAGCAGCCCGCCTTTCGCAGACCGTCCTTTACACCGTCAGACAAGCCGCTGATCACCGGATTGAAGGAAGAACAGCAGCAGGTCTATGAGGGGCTGCGTTTCCTGCTGAACCGGCAGGAGGCCTGTGCTTCACTTCTCTACGGCGTTACCGGAAGCGGAAAAACCGCCGTTTACATCTCCCTGATCCGGGATGTGCTGGCACAGGGGCGGCAGGCGCTGGTACTGGTTCCGGAAATCTCATTGACCCCCCAGCTGATGGCTGTGTTTTACAGCCATTTCGGCCAGCGGGTGGCGGTGCTGCACAGCTCCCTCACCACCGCACAGCGGTATGACGAATGGAAGCGGATCCGGGAAGGTCTGGTGGACGTGGCCATCGGTACCCGCAGCGCCGTATTTGCACCGCTGCAGAGGTTGGGGCTGCTGATTCTGGACGAAGAACAGGAAAGTACCTATCAGTCGGAAAACGCACCCCGCTATCACGCGCGGGATGTGGCAAAGTTCCGTTGTGTGGCCTATGGTGCCATGCTGCTGCTGGGCTCTGCAACTCCATCGGTGGACAGTATGTACGAAGCAAAGCAGGGCGGCTACCATCTGTTTACCATGCGAAGCCGCTATAACGCAAGGCCGCTGCCGCAGGTATTGATTGCGGACATGAAGCAGGAACTGAAGGACGGAAACGGCAGCTGCATCAGCAGCATCCTCCGCCGGGAGCTGGACGCGAATCTGCAAAGCGGCCAGCAGAGTATTTTGTTTCTCAACCGGCGCGGCAGCAGCAGCGCCGTCACCTGTCCGGAATGCGGGCATGTGTATGCCTGTCCCCGCTGCAGCGTGAATCTGACCTATCACAGCGCCAACCACAGAATGATGTGCCATTTCTGCGGCTGGTCTCAGCCGTTGGAGGACAAATGCCCCCAGTGCGGCGGCATACTCAGCTATACCGGTCTGGGTACCCAGAAGGTGGAAGCGGTTTTGCAGGAGTTGTACCCGGATGTGCCGGTGCTCCGTATGGACGCAGACACGGTTTCTGCGGTGAATACCCATGAAAAGCTGCTGCAGCGCTTTGAAAAGGAGAAAATCCCGATCCTGATCGGCACCCAGATGGTGACGAAGGGACTGGATTTTGAGAATGTAACGCTGGTCGGCGTACTGTCCGCCGATCAGGCCCTGTACGCCGGAAATTTCCGGGCACAGGAGAGAACATTCAGCCTGATCACGCAGGTGGTAGGCCGGGCCGGCCGGGGGAGCCTCAGCGGTCGGGCCGTCATTCAGACCTGTACGCCTCAGAGCGAGGTCATTCGCTTTGCGGCGAAGCAGGATTACGATGCGTTTTACGAATCCGAGATTCATACCCGGGCGATGCAGCAATCTCCCCCTATCCGGGGACTGTATGCGATCACCGTTACCGGCAGCGACGAAGCGCTGACCCTGCGCTGCGTCACGGAGCTGACTGCGGCATTGAAGCGTTCCGCCGGTTCTGTACCGGAGCTGCAGGTTCTGGGACCCGCCCCCGCCGGTGTGCTGCGGGTCAACGAGCGGTTTCGCTATCGGGTGCTGCTGTGTGCGCCCCCCGGGCGGGAGGTTCGCGCACTGACCGCGGCGGCGCTCCGCAAGTTCGGCGCCGACAGCCGCTATAAGGATCTGGTCCTCTACGGAGAGGCGGATCCGCAGGAATAAAAATAGAGTGAGGTTATTACCATGGGAATCCGAAAGATCATCAAGAAGGGCGATCTGAGCCTGAAAAAAACCAGCCGCCCTGTTACGGAATACAATGCCAGACTGCAGATCCTGCTGAACGATATGCTGGACACGCTGGCGGAAGCCAACGGCGTGGGACTGGCGGCACCGCAGGTAGGCGTGCTGCGCCGCGCCGTCATCGTGGCGGATGTGAGCGGGGAAGAACCGATCTATTATGAGCTGATCAACCCGGAAATCGTCTCTCAGGAGGGCGAGCAGATCGGACCTGAGGGCTGCCTCAGCCTGCCCAATATCTGGGGTATTGTGACCCGCCCCGAAAAGGTAAAGGTCAAAGCCTTTGACCGCAGCGGAAATCCCTTTGAACTGGAGGCCGAAGGCCTGCTGGCCCGCGCCTGCTGCCATGAGATCGATCACCTGAACGGTGTGCTGTTTGACTCCGTTGCGGATCGGTTCCTCAGCGACGAGGAGATCGAGCAGATGGGCGAGGACGAATGAAAATCCTGTTTATGGGCACCACCGATTTTGCGGTGAGTTGTCTGGATGCTATGCTGCAGGCCGGATATTCGGTGGAAGCAGTCTGCACCAAGGCGGATCGCCCCAAAAACCGTGGTATGAAGATGAGTTTCAGTCCGGTGAAGGAGTATGCGGTGAAAGCGGGGATCCCCGTTCTGCAGCCGGAAAGCCTCCGGGAAGCGGAGGTACAGGCAGCGCTGGCGGCTTATCAGGCGGACCTGTTTGTGGTGGTGGCATATGGAAAGCTGCTGCCGGTGCCGGTGCTGGAGCTGCCCAAATTGGGCTGCATCAATGTGCACGGCTCCCTGCTCCCGGCCTACCGGGGCGCTGCGCCCATTCAGTGGGCGGTGCTGAACGGGGAAAGAACCACCGGCGTTTCCACCATGTATCTGGCGGAGGGAATGGATTCCGGTGATGTGCTGCGTACCGCTTCTCTGGAAATCGGAGAAACGGAACCCTTTGGCAGCGTTTATGAGCGTCTGAAAGTGCTGGGCGGCAGCCTGCTGGTGGAAACCCTGCAGGCACTGGAACGGGGCGAAACCGGCGCCGTTCCGCAGGAGGAATCGCTGGTAACGTATGCGCCGCCGATCACGAAGGAACACAGCTATGTGGACTGGAGTTGGCAGCCGGAGCAGATCGTCAGCCGTATCTGCGGACTGGATCCCAAACCCGGCGCCCGTGCAAAGCTGGGCGAAACGGAATTTAAGGTCTTTGCGCCCCGCTTTACCGATCACTGCACGGAGCTTCCCGACGGCAGCGTGGTCAGCCAGCAGAAAAACGGCGTGGAGATCGCCTGCGGGAACGGAAAGACCGTGTTGATCACCGAGCTGCAGGCTCCCGGCGGAAAGCGGATGCGTGCAGCTGATTACCTGAGGGGACACAGCCTGTGACCGCCAGAGAAGCGGCAGCCAGAGCGCTGCTGGCCTGCGAGCAGCAGGGAGCATGGTCGGATGCTTGGCTGAATGCCTATATCCGCAGGGAGAAACCCCAGCAGCGGGATGCGGCACTGGCTTACCGCATCTGCGCCGGTGTGCTGCAGAACCGGGAGGCAACGGACTGGTATCTGGCACCCTATGTGCATGGAAAGCTGCAGCCTGCCATCCGGGCGATTCTGCGCTGTGCGGTGTTTCAGCTGGCGTTTCTGGATCGGATTCCGGTTTCCGCTGCGGTGAACGAGGCAGTGGAGCTGG
The DNA here is from genome assembly GCA_002314635.1 of Clostridiales bacterium UBA1774. GTDB lineage: Bacteria > Bacillota > Clostridia > Oscillospirales > Oscillospiraceae > UBA1774. Next base: position 9,746 of record DCGQ01000033.1, on the reverse strand, counting down.
CGAAGCGCATGGGGAATCCGGGCGCGGCGAAGCTGGTCAACGCGGTGCTGCGCCGGCTGACAGAGAAACCGCTGCCGCCGCTGCCTGCGGGGGATGATGCGGAGAGCCTGTCTGTCCGATACAGCCATCCGCAGGAATGGACGGCGTATTTTCTGGATAAACTGGGAGCAGAGAAGACCCGCCTGCTGCTGGAATGCAGCAATCGTCCTGCGCCCACCTGTTTTCGGGTGAACCGGCTGAAGGGGGACGAAGCGGCGGCAGCGAAGCTGCTGGAAGCGGACGGAGTTACCGTGCAGCCGTTGGCGGTTTCCGGCTTTCTGGCTACCGAGCACACCGGGGATGTGACCGCACTTCGAGCCTTTCGGGAGGGGCTGGTGACAGTGCAGGACCCGGCAGCCGCATTGCCGGCGCTGGCAGCCGGTGTGCAGCCGGGGATGACCGTGCTGGACGCCTGTGCCGCTCCCGGCGGTAAGAGCTTTCTGCTGGCACAGCAGATGGAGAACCGGGGCAGCATCCTGTCCTGCGATCTGCATGAAAATAAGCTGCACAGGATTGCAGAAGGCGCACAGCGGCTGGGGATCACCTGTATTCAGACGAAGGCTATGGATGCAGGCAGCCCGGATGCAGCAATGAAACAGCGGTTTGACCTGATTCTGGCGGACGCACCCTGTTCCGGTCTGGGCGTGGTGCGGAAAAAGCCGGAGATCCGCTATAAAACCCGGCAGGAAATCCAGCCGCTGCCCAAAGCGCAGCTTCGGATTCTGGAAGGACTGTCGGACTGTGTGAAGCCCGGCGGTATCCTTTGTTACTCCACCTGCACACTGGTGGAGGAGGAAAACGAGCAGGTTGCCGCAGCTTTTCTGGAAAAACACCCGGAGTACCGCATGGAAGCACTGCCGCTGCCGCAACCCTTCGGCATGGCGGAGGATGGCCAGCGTACCGTCTGGCCCTTTGAATACGATACGGATGGATTTTATCTATGCAGGATGAGAAGAGAGAAATAAATTCCCTGCTGCCGGAGGAACTGGAAGAAGCAGTCAAGGCACTGGGCGAACCGGCTTACCGGGCAAAGCAGATCTTCACATGGCTGACCCGGGGCGTTGGCAGCTTTTCGGAGATGTCCAACCTGTCACGGCCGCTGCGGGAGAAGCTGGAGCAGTCTTTCACGCTGGTAAAGCCGGAGGTCCTGCGAAGGCAGGTCTCCCAGCAGGACGGAACGGTGAAGTACCTCTGGCGTCTGGCGGACGGAAACGCTGTGGAAAGCGTGGTCATGCGCTACAGCTACGGGAATACCGTCTGCATTTCCTCGCAGGTGGGCTGTCGTCAGGGCTGCATTTTCTGCGCCTCCACCGGACTGGGTTTCATCCGGAATCTGACCGCCGGAGAAATGCTGGCGGAGGTATTGTGGAGCGGACTGGACAGCGGTGTTCCCATCACCGGCATCGTACTGATGGGGATTGGAGAACCGCTGGAGAACTACGACAATGTGCGCCGTTTTCTGCAGCTGGTGAACCATCCTGCCGGGCTGAATATCGGGATGCGGCATATTTCTCTCTCCACCTGCGGACTGGTTCCCGGTATCAACCGGCTTGCAGAGGAGAATCTGCAGTTGACCCTGTCCATCTCCCTCCATGCACCGGATCAGGAAACCAGAGTGAAGCTGATGCCGATTGCGCGAAGGTACGATGTGGAAGCGCTGGTGGACGCCTGCGAGGATTATTTCCGCAGAACCCAGCGGCGGATCAGCTTTGAATATGCACTGATACAGGGCGTGAACGATTCGGATGCACAGGCACAGGCACTGAGCCGCCTGATGAAGCGAACCCACGGACATCTGAATCTGATCCCGCTGAACCGGGTGGAAGGGAGTCCGCTGATTCCCGGAGATACCCGGGCGTTTTCCAAAAAACTCAGCGATCTGGGAGTGAACGTGACTGTCCGGCGGCGTCTGGGTGCGGACATCGAAGCCGCATGCGGACAGCTGAGACGAAAGGAGGCCACCTGAATGAAGTCCTGGAGTCAGACCGATATCGGCCGTGTTCGCCGTCAGAATCAGGACGCATTTCAGGTGCGTCGGCTGATTCGGGAGGATGGCCGGAAAATGACCGTTGCCGTTGTCTGCGATGGTATGGGCGGTGCGAAGGCGGGCAATGTGGCCAGTACCCTTGCAGCCGGAGCTTTTATGCAGGCGATTCAGACGGATTCCCGTCAGCAAAGCACGGAAATGCTGGTTCGGGCTGCTGCGGAAGCGGCCAACCGGATGGTCTATGAGCGCTCCGCTTCGGATCCGGACTGTCGGGGCATGGGAACAACGCTGGTCGCCGCATTGGTGGAGGGACATCAGGCGGTGATCGCTAATGTGGGTGACAGTCGCTGCTATCTGGTGCGGGATAATGCCATCACGCAGATCACCAAGGATCATTCCGTGGTGGAGGATATGGTGGATCGGGGCGAGATCGACCGGGCGGAGGCCTGGCAGCATCCCCGGCGCAACTATATCACACGGGCGATGGGCGTGGAAGCGCAGGTGGACTGCGACATTTTTGCCCGGACACTGGAACCGGGTGATGTACTGCTGCTCTGCACGGACGGACTCAGCGGGATCGTGAATCCGCAGGAGCTGCTGTTCGAGGTTCTTTACGGCGGCTTGCTGGATACGGCAGTGGAACGCATGGTCGAGATCGCACTGGAACGTGGTGCGCCGGATAACGTGACTGCCGTACTGCTGGCAGAATCCAAAGCCGAAGATAATTGAGGACGGATAACATGGATCATAACGATAAATACATCGGGAAAATGCTGGACAACCGCTATGAGATCGTTGAGCGGATCGGCATCGGCGGTATGGCAGTTGTCTACAAGGCGCTGTGCCATCGTCTGAACCGGTATGTGGCAGTAAAAATTCTGAAGGATGACTATGCGGTGGATGAGGATTTCCGCCGCCGTTTCCATACGGAAGCACAGGCAGTTGCCATGCTGAGTCATCCCAATATTGTAACGGTCTATGATGTCAGCCGTACACAGGATGTGGACTATATCGTGATGGAGCTGATTGAGGGCATCACGCTGAAGCAGTATATGGCAAAACGCCAGCTTACCTGGCGGGAGGCACTGCATTTTGCGTCCCAGATCAGCAAGGCGCTGAGCCATGCACACAGCCGCGGCATCATCCATCGGGATATCAAGCCTCATAACATCATGATTCTGATGGACGGCAGCGTGAAAGTGGCCGATTTCGGTATTGCCCATCTGAACTCCACCCAGAATACGCTGACCCAGCAGACGCTGGGCAGCGTGCATTACATCTCGCCGGAGCAGGCCAAGGGCTCCAGCGTGGATGCCAGAACGGATATCTATTCCCTCGGCGTGGTCATGTACGAAATGCTCACCGGCCGCCTGCCCTTTGAAGGGGAGAATGCCGTTGCCATTGCCATCCAGCATATCAGCTCGGTGCCGCTGATGCCCCGTGATCTGAATGCGGATATCCCGGCAGGGATGGAAAAGATCACGATGAAGGCTATGAATCCCAATCTGGATCAGCGTTACCAGAATGCGGATCAGCTTTACGAGGATCTGGAAGCGCTGCGGAAGGATCCCAATGCCTCCTTTGAGGAAGGCGAGCTGCCATTCCGGCAGAATGCCCCGGCAGAAAAGCCGGAACCTGTGAAAACGCAGGAACCGCCCCGGGAGGAGATCCGGGAGCCGCGGTCAAAGCTGACTCCCGTGAGCCGACGGGGTGAACTGAGCAAGGAGGATTACCGGGAAAATTCCCGGCGCGCCAGGAAGGTGTCCATCCTCAGCGGTATGCTGCTGGTGATCGTCTTTATTCTGGGTATTTTCCTCTATCTCTGGAATTACTGGTTTGACGATATGTTCACCGAGCCGGAAACCATGTCCGTTCCCTCCTTTGTGGGCATGAAGCTGGAGGATATTCTGGCAAATCCGGCTTATACGGATTATTACAACATCAATCCCGCCTACGAGGCCAGTGAGACCGTGGCGGAAGGCATGATCATGAGCCAGAGTCCCGCCGCGAACCGAACAGTGATCAAAAACGAGAACAAAGCGGATATCAAGCTGGTGGTCAGCTCCGGCGATGCGGTGATCATCATGCCGGATCTGGTAAACGAGGATTATCGAAATGCCTATATCCGGCTCCAGAAGCAGAAGCTGGTGGTGGCGGAGGAGCGGGTCAAGTCCGAAGATGTGACTGCGGACTATGTGATTTCCACCATTCCGGAAGCCGGAACGGAGCTGAAGGCGGGAGATACCGTGTTTCTGACCATCTCCGCCGGTCCGGACGTGAAGTATGCCACCGTGCCGGACATGCTGGGCGGCACGCTGTCCTCTGCAAAGGGAAAGCTGGAGGCTATGAATCTGGTTCTGGGAACCGTGACGGAGGTAGAGGACGAGGCGCCTGCCGGAGAGGTCATCTTCCAGAGCATCACGCCGGGCAACTCCGTTGCGGAAAAGACCCGTATCAATCTGAATATCTCCACCGGCCCGGCTCCTTCTCCCACTCCGGAACCGGAACCGGAGACCACTCCCGAACCGGAGCAGGAACCCGGCGAAGGCTCGGAGGAAGTGCCGCCGGACATCCATGACGGAGAAAACGGCGTTGGCTGAGGGCTTAGTAGTAAAGGCAGTCCGCGGCCTTTGGTATGTGGACACCGGAGACGAACTGGTCTGCTGCAGCGCCCGGGGAAAGCTGCGGAGCGGGAATATGACTCCGTTGGTGGGAGACCGGGTCATCCTGCAGCTGTTGGGCGGCGGGAAGGGCAGCGTGGAAAGCATCCTGCCCCGGAGAAACGATTTTATCCGCCCCAGCGTTGCCAATGTGGATATGCTGGTCATTCTGGCCTCTGCCGTGATGCCGGTGACGGATCCCTATCTGCTGGATAAGATGATCGCCATCGCCGAACTGAAAAACTGTGAACCGCTGATCTGTTTTCATAAATGCGATGAGAAACGAGACCCGCAGCTTCTGGAAACCTACCGTATGGCAGGTCTGGCAGTGATGGAAACCAGCGCCGTTACCGGGGAAGGGCTGGAGGCATTGCGGCAGGCACTGGAGGGCAAGCTCTGCGCCTTTACCGGCAATTCCGGCGTGGGGAAATCCAGCCTGCTGAACGCGCTGGAGCCGCGCCTGATGCTGGAAACCGGCGAGATCAGCGACAAGCTGGGCCGCGGCAGACACACCACAAGACACGTGGAACTGTTCCGGCTGGGCTGCGACGCCATGGCCATCGACACGCCGGGTTTTTCCGCCTTTGACGGGGATGAGATCTCGCTGGAACTGAAGCAGCGGCTGCCGGAGCTGTTCCGGGAATTTCGTCCGCTGATCGGTTCCTGCCGATATCCGGACTGCCGCCACGGGAAGGACGCAGGCTGTGCGGTGCGGGAGGCGATGGAGCGGGGAACCATCGGACAGAGCCGCTACCAGAGCTATTGCCGCCTCATGTCGGAGCTGAAGGATTTGAAAGAATGGAACATCCGCAATTGACTTATTCGGGATAAAGTGTTATCATACAGTTAAAATATTGAACGCTGGAGGTTCAACATGGAAGAAAAGTACGGCAAAAAGCTTTCCACAATGAAAGTCGAAGGTATGGTTTATCTGCCCTTGGTCATGTGTGCCCTGCTGGTTTCCGCTGTTTTTGTAATTTTCCTGCTGAAAGCCATCAACGCGACTGCCCCTGCTTTTATTGCGATCATCCTCGGTGTGGTTGATGCGGCCGTGATCGGCGGTCTGCTGCGTCAGATTCTCTACCTCAAGGTCGAAATCTACGAGAAGCATCTGGTTCAGTACAATATGTTCAACATCCGCGTCATTTCTGCCGATGATATCCGTGCCATCCTGTGGCAGTTCCCCGGCGCCAACCCCATGAACTCCCGTGCCGCCCGCGTGAACAACACCTCTGCCGAGTTCATTTTCAAGGACAGCACCGCCAAGTCCCTGAAGATTCAGGATTCCTACTATCAGGATCTGGAGAAGCAGATCACCGCTTTCCAGACCCGCAACAACATCCCCAAGGATCTGGAAGTCCAGAAAAAGGGCGGCCAGCGTTACAGCGATATTTGATATTCTACATACTTACGGGTCTGCCGCAGCTGCGACAGACCCGTTTTGAAAATCCGGAGAATTTGGAGGCATTATGGAAGCATATCGTAATCAGGAGCTTGATTTTGCACAACGGGCGGCAGACCTGGTCAGCCGCATGACGCTGGATGAAAAAATTGAACAGATCCGTTCCTCTGCACCGGCACTGGAACGGCTGGATATTCCGGAGATGGACTGGTGGAGCGAGGCACTGCATGGCGTGGCCCGGGAAGGTACCGCCACCATGTTTCCTCAGAGTATCGGCATGGCCGCTGCCTTCGACCCTGCTCTGCTGGAGGAGATCGGCAAAGCCGTAGGTCAGGAAGCCAGAATCAAATACGAGCAGTATTCCAGTCATGGCGTTCGGGATCTGTTCAAGGGTCTGAGTCTGTACAGCCCCAATGTAAATATCTTCCGTGACCCCCGCTGGGGCCGCGGTCAGGAGACCTATGGCGAGGACCCGTGGCTGACCAGCCGTCTGGGCGTGGGATATATCCGGGGTCTGCAGGGTGATGACCCGGATTACCTGATGACAGCCGCCTGCGCCAAGCACTATGCCGTCCATTCCGGCCCGGAGCCGCTGCGCCATGAGTTCAACGCGCAGGTAAATCCCAAGGATCTGCGGGAGACCTATCTGCCCGCCTTTGAAGCAGCGGTAAAGGAGGGCCATGTGGCCCAGATCATGGGCGCCTATAACCGGACGCTGGATGAGGGCTGCTGTGCCTCCGACCTGCTGATCGGGAAGATCCTCCGGGAGGAGTGGGATTATCAGGGCCTGTTCCTGTCCGATTTCTGCGCGCTGGCAGACTTCCATCGTACCCACGGGCTGACGAAGGATGCTGCCGAATCCGCCGCACTGGCCATCAACCACGGCTGCGAAATGAATCTGGGTTTTGTATTCCTGAATCTGCGGGAGGCTTATGACCGGGGACTGGTGACGGAGGAAGTGATTGACCGAAGCTGCCGCCGGGTCATGGAGCTGCGCCTGCGGCTGGGTCTTTATGAACAGCCTGCCTCTGTTCGGGTGGATCACGATCTGCTGGACTGCCCCGAGCACGCGGAGCTGAACCTGAAAATGGCAAGAGAATCTCTGGTGCTGCTGAAGAATGACGGGATGCTTCCCCTGCGGGGAAAATTCCGCTCCATTGCCGTGCTGGGCCCCAACGCCATGAGCATCCGTGCACTGATGGGCAACTACCACGGCGAAGCCTCTCAGTATGTGACGGTGCTGGACGGCATCCGGAAAGCAGCCGGAAAGGAGACCCGCATCCGCTACGGTGTAGGCTGTGAGCTGACGCCCTATGTGCCGCCGGAGGGCAAGGTTGCGGAGACCTCCGATGATGCGGTGATGCAGTTCTTCCAGAATGTAGCGCCCACCTTCAATCTGCTGGAGGCCACCGGTCACGGCGACCGGGAAGCGGAAGCACTGGCGCTGGCGGAGGAGTCCGAAGCAGTGGTGCTGGTGCTGGGTCTGGATGAGACGGTGGAAGGCGAGGAAATGTTCGGCGGCAGCAGCGATGAGTTTTCCGGCGGTGATAAAAAGACCCTGCTCCTGCCCTCCAATCAGCGGAAGCTGATGCAGGATGTGCTGGCACTGGGCAAACCCACCTGCGTGGTGCTGCTGTCCGGCAGCGCTCTGAATGTGGAAGCGGAGGGTTTGAATGCACTGGTGCAGGCATGGTATCCGGGCGCGCTGGGCGGTCAGGCCGTTGGCGAACTGCTGTTCGGCGACTACTGCCCCTCCGGTAAGCTGCCTGTGACCTTCTATCACAGCATTGAAGAACTGCCCGATTTTCTGGATTATGCCATGGCAGGAAGAACTTACCGCTATTTTAAAGGCAAGGCCTTGTATCCCTTTGGCTTCGGTCTCAGCTACACCCGCTTTGCCTTCCGCAATCTGGAAATCCGAGCGGACGAAGATGTGGAAGCCGCGGTTCTGGTCAGAAACGAAGGACAGATGGCGGGACGCTGTGTGGTGCAGAGCTATGTCCGCTGGAACGGCGGCGATGAAAACCAGCCGCGCTGGCATCTGTGTGCCATTGGCGATGTGACGCTGGAACCGGGCGAAGAAAAATCCGTCACACTGCAGATCCGCCGGGATGCGCTTTATACCTATCACGCCGATGGGTCCCGCTGTGTGGAGCCTGGCAGCTACACCCTCTGGGTCGGCGGAGGACAGCCGGATGAGCGAACCGCGGAGTTGACCGGGGATCGGGTTCTGGAGGGTAGTTTTACTCTGTGATTTCCGGATTCTGCTTCTTGCGTTTTCCATGAAAAAGCGTTATACTGTACAAAATTGAGGAATTTCCTTTTTTTAGATACTATGGAGGTATACTATGGGTTTGATTCAAGCTGCGCTTGGCTCTGCCAAGGGCGTACTGGCAGATCAGTGGAAAGAATACTTTTACTGCGATGCAATTCCGGCGGATGTTCTGGCTGTAAAGGGTCAGAAGCGTGTTTCCGGCCGCTCTGCCAATAAATCCACAGACAACATCATTTCTAACGGCAGTGTGATCGCCGTGGCCGATGGTCAGTGCATGATGATCGTGGAGCAGGGTAAGGTGGTGGATCTCTGCGCCGAACCGGGCGAGTTCACCTTTGATATGTCCTCGGAACCCAGCATCTTCACCGGCAAGCTGGGCGAGAATCTGAAGGCCATTCTGAAAAACATGGCAGACCGTTTCACCTTCGGCGGCGAAGCTGCCAAGGATCAGCGGGTCTACTACTTCAATGTGAAGGAAATCATCGGCAACAAGTACGGAACGCCTTCTCCCGTGCCCTTCCGCGTGGTGGACACCAATATCGGTCTGGATATGGACATCTCCATCCGCTGTTTCGGCGAATACAGCTACCGTCTGGCGAACCCCGTGGCTTTTTATACCAATGTCTGCGGCAATGTTGCTGACCGTTATACCCGCGCACAGATTGATTCCCAGTTGAAAAGCGAACTGCTGACGGCTCTGCAGCCTGCCTTCGCCATGATCTCCGAGCAGGGCATTCGCTACAGCGCTCTGCCTGGCCATACCACCGAGCTGGCTCTGGCTCTGCGTACCGTTCTGACCACTGAATGGATGGAGCAGCGCGGCATTGAAATCGTCAAGGTTGGCGTCAGCAGCGTGAAAGCCTCCGAAGAGGACGAAAAGACCATCAAGGAACTTCAGCGCAACGCGGTTTACCGCAATACCGCCATGGCCGGTGCCACGCTGGTAGGCGCACAGGCGCAGGCCATGCAGGACGCGGCGAAGAACGCTGCCGGTGCCGGTGTGGGCTTCATGAACCTGAACATGGCCCAGAACGCAGGCGGCATCAACGCCCAGTCCCTGTTCCAGATGCAGCAGCAGGCTCCTGCCGTCACCGCCCAGCCGCCTGCCCCTGCGGCAGCAGCCGGCTGGACCTGCCCTAAGTGCGGTGCTGTCGGCAATACCGGAAAGTTCTGCGCCGAATGCGGCGAAGCCAAGCCTGTTCCCGTCGCAGCAGCCGGCTGGACCTGCTCCAAGTGCGGCGCGGTGAACAAGGGCAAGTTCTGCCCCGAGTGCGGCTCTCCCAAGCCGGCCTACACCCCCCAGTACAAGTGCGATAAGTGCGGCTGGGAACCGGCTGACCCCACCAAGCCGCCCAAGTTCTGCCCCGAGTGCGGCGACCCCTT
>DCGQ01000044.1 GCA_002314635.1 Clostridiales bacterium UBA1774 | reverse complement strand
TTATCGGCTGGCGGAGTCACTGGGACATACTGTGAAGGAAACGGGTCCGTCACTGGTACCGCTGACTTCGGATGACCCGGATTGCGGGGAGATGCAGGGACTGAGCCTGAAAAATGTGACGCTGAGCCTGTATGACGGTCGGAAAAAACCGGTCTGGTCAGAGCTGGGCGAGATGCAGTTCACCCATTTCGGATTGACTGGGCCGCTGGTTCTGTCTGCCTCCGCTCACATGGATGCCGGGAAACGGTACACGGTTGTGCTGGATCTGAAACCCGGACTGGAAGAAGAAAAGCTGGATGCTCGACTGGTGCGTCTGTTTCAGGAACAGCAGAATAAGGATTATAAAAACGCGCTGGACGATCTGCTGCCCCGCCTGATGATTCCGGTCATCATTCGCCGCAGCGAGATTCCGCCGGAGACCAAGTGTAATACGATCACAAAAGCGCAGCGGCAAGCCTTGCTGCGGGTGCTGAAGCATTTTTCCGTGGAAATCTCCGGGACTCGTCCCGTGGAGGAAGCGGTGATCACCCGGGGCGGCATCTCCGTAAAAGAGACTGATCCGGGCACGATGGAGTCAAAGCTGGTAAGCGGACTGTATTTCGCCGGAGAAATACTGGATCTGGACGCGTACACCGGCGGTTACAATCTGCAGATTGCATGGGCAACGGGCAGAGCCGCGGGACTTGCAGCCGCGAAAGCGGAGAAAGGAGCAGAGGCATGAACGAGAGATTTCAGGTTGCCATTGACGGACCCGGCGGTGCCGGAAAAAGTACCGTGGCAAAAGCGCTGTCAAAGGCCTGCGGTCTGCATTATGTAGATACCGGAGCCATGTATCGTGCCATTGCGGTGGGACTGCTGCGGCAGTCCGTAACACCGGCGGAGCGGGAGCGGGTCATTGCCCTGCTGCCCACCCTGAACCTTCGGACGGTTTTTCAGGAGGACGGTTCCCAGCATATGTTTTTGGGGCAGGAGGATATCACCGGTCAGCTGCGGACACCGGAGATCTCTGCCGGTGCGTCCGCCTTTTCCGCGATCCCCGAGGTGCGGGCATTTTTACTGAAATCCCAGCAGGAACTGGCAGAGTCCTGCCGTGTGGTCATGGATGGCCGGGATATCGGCACAGTGGTGCTGCCATATGCGGATCTGAAAATCTTCCTGACCGCTGCGCCGGAGGTGCGGGCACAGCGGCGGACATTGGAGCTGCAGCAGAAGGGCACACCGCAGATCTATGAGGATGTGCTGCGGGAGATGACGGAACGGGATCAGCGGGACAGCAGCAGAAGTACCGCGCCGTTGAAACAGGCTGAGGATGCGATTCCGGTGGATACGACGGAGATGACGGAGCAGCAGGTGGTAGAGCTTCTGACCAGACTTGTGCGGGAAAGGATGGCGTGAGGTGCTGCGCCGGTATCGACTGATCTATTGCCTGCTCTGGCCGGTCATGCACCTGCTGTTTCGGATCCGTGTTCAGAATCCGGAGCAGATTCCGCAGGGGGCCATGGTTTTATGTGCGCCTCATTCCAATTTTGCGGACCCGGTTTTTCTGATGATGGCGCTGGGGATTCGGCGATATCCCCGGTTCATGGCAAAAAAGGAACTGTTTGAGAAATGTATTCTGGGAAGAATCCTCACTTCCATGGGCGTATTCCCGGTGGATCGGGGCAACACGGACATCCGCTCCATCCGTACTGCACTGACCATTCTGCGGGAAGGCGGCATCGTGGGCATCTTTCCGGAAGGAACACGGGTACATGAGGAAGCCGGGGGCGAGGCACACCGGGGCGCGGTGATGCTGGCCTCCCACAGCGGCGCACCGCTGGTTCCGGTATGGCTGCCCCGGAAAAAGCCGGTTTTTCACCGGATCGATATCATCGTGGGGAAGCCATATGCACTGCCCCGCATGGCCGGGAAGGAACTGTGTCAGGATTGTGCGGATGAACTGATGGGGAAGATCTATGCGCTGCGGGAGAATAACGGCAGATGAACATAAAAATTGCTGAAACCGCCGGTTTCTGCTACGGCGTGAAGCGAGCCATCCGGATCGCGGAACAGGAAGCAGGAGAGAATACATGGGCACTGGGCTCTCTGATCCACAACGAGCGGGAGATGGAACGGCTTCGCAGACTGGGAATCCGGACGGCAGGACAGGTGTCTGAACTGCCAGACGGCGCAACGGTGATCATTCGCTCCCACGGGGAACCGGATCGGATATACCGGCAGCTGGAAGCAAAGCACTGCCGGATTGCGGATGCTACCTGTCCCAATGTGATGCACATTCACAAGCTGGTTCGGGAATCGGCGGAACAGGGCAGACTGCCTGTTGTGATCGGCGACCGGAATCATCCCGAGGTGCAGGGAATTGCAGGCTCTGCACCCGGCGTGGTAGTTTTGAAGGACGAAGCAGAGGTACGGATGTGGCTGGAAGGTGATGCACCTGACAGAGATACCCCGATTACGCTTGTTTTTCAGACGACGGAGATCCGGGAACGCGTGAAAAAATGCGCTGAAATCCTAAAAAAGGAGTATACAAATCCCAAAGTATTTGATACAATATGTGAAGCCACGAATAGCCGTCAGCAAGAGGCGGCCGGGCTATCCGCCATATGCGATGCCATGCTTGTGGTAGGAGACAGGAGAAGTGCAAACACGGGACGGTTGGCAGAGGTCTGCGCCAGCCGATGTAATCAGGTGATTTTTGCGGAAACATCCTCTGAGCTAAACCTGTCGGACCTGAAAGATGTCAGAACATTGGGCGTTACCGCCGGGGCTTCTACCCCTGCGTGGATAATTAAGGAGGTTTGTGCAAAAATGACCGAAGAAATCAAGAACGAATCCATGGAAAATGGTGTCGAATCTTTCGACGAAATGCTGGAAAAGAGCCTGAAGACTTTAAATAACGGAGATAAGGTAGTTGGTATCGTTGCTTCCATCGGCAGCAATGAAATCACTGTGGATCTTGGCACCAAGCATTCCGGCTATATCCCGGTTTCCCAGTTCAGTGACGATCCCGACGTGAAGCCTGAAGAAGTCCTGAAGATTGGTCAGGAGATCGAGGCTGTTGTTGTCCGCGTCAACGATGTGGAAGGCACCGTGCAGCTGTCCAAGAAGCGTCTGGATTCCGAAAAGACCTGGAGCACCATCGACGAGGCCCGCGAGAACCGTACCGCCGTGGAAGGCACTGTCACCGAAGAAAACAAGGGCGGCGTTGTTGTCATGGTCAAGGGCGTCCGCGTGTTTGTGCCCGCTTCTCAGACCGGTCTGCCCAAGGACAGCCCCATGACTCCGCTGCTGAAGACCAAGGTTCAGCTGCGTATTACCGAAGTCAACCATGCCCGCCACAGAGTGGTCGGCTCCATCAAGGCCGTACAGTATGAGGCTCGCAAGGCTGCTTCCGAGCAGATCTGGAACGAGATCGAGGTTGGCAAGAAGTATCACGGTGTTGTCAAGTCCCTGACCAGCTACGGTGCTTTTGTGGATATCGGTGGCGTGGACGGCATGGTCCATGTTTCCGAGCTGAGCTGGAAGCGCGTCCACAATCCTGCCGATGTTCTGAAGGTCGGCGATGAAGTGGATGTCTATGTGATCAAGTTCAGCACCGAGACTCATAAGATCTCTCTGGGTTACCGCAAGGACGAGGATAACCCCTGGTTCCAGTTCACCAGCAAGTATCAGGTGGGCGATGTTGCCCATGTTAAGGTCGTGAAGCTGATGGCCTTCGGCGCCTTCGCTGAGATCGTTCCCGGCGTGGACGGCCTGATCCATGTTTCCCAGATCACCAACGAGCGCCGCATCGGCAAGCCTGATGAGGTTCTCAGCGAGGGTCAGGAAGTGGATGTGAAGATCACCAATATCGACGAGGAAAACAAGAAGGTTTCCCTGAGCATCCGTGCTCTGATGGACGGCGAGCGTACCGCTCCCGCCGCTCAGGAAGAGAATGACGGTGCGGATCAGGTGGTTTATGACACCGATGCTCCCACCGATTACAAGGGCGAGTAATTTCCCCGCGAAATGCTGATTCGATACGCTCTCTTTCCGGTGGTAAGGCCTTTGGCCCTCCCAACAGGTGAGGGAGCGTATCTTATGCCCAATAAAGAAACGACTTTTCTGCCATATTTCAGCAGAATACCTTTTCCAATCCGGGGAAAAATATGATAGAATATAGGAAGGGTATACTTGCTGAATCATGAAACACAGCAAAGGAGGAACCATACCGTGCACGATACTGGACATGCGCATTCTCATGAACACAGCCATGACGGTGAAATGAGCCACAGCCATGAACACAGCCATGGAGGTTTTGAAAGTGTGGAGCAGGCCGAAGCACTGATGAAGTATATGCTGGAGCATAATCGTCATCATGCGGATGAACTGCATCAGGTCTGCCATAAGCTGGAGGATATGGGTAAAACCGCCGCCGCCGCAGAGCTGGGTTTGGCGCTCAGCCGGTACAACGAGGGCAATGACAACCTTGCCAGAGCTTTGGAAGCCTTGCAGGAGGCCTGATATGTGTCTTTCAACTGTATATAAAGTGACCCCGATGGGGCGGGAAAAAATCTGCGAGTATGTTTCCAGCGTAAAGTCCCAAGGCGATTCTGTCCTGCTGACGGATATCATGGGTCTGGAAAAGACGGTGCAGGGAACCATCCGCTCTCTGGATCTGGTCAATAACGAAATCATTCTGGAACCGAAGGAGGCGTAAACCATGCCTTTTACCATTGCCGTTGCCGGTAAGGGCGGCACGGGAAAAACCACGCTTTGCGGTATACTGATCAGCTGGCTGATCCAGTCCGGCCGGAAGCCGGTTCTGGCCGTTGACGCGGATGCCAATTCCAATCTGAATGAGGTTCTGGGTGTGGAAGCACCCCCCTCTCTGGGCGATATCCGGGAAGAAGTGGCTCACGCGGAAATGAACGGCGGTATTCCTGCCAGCATGAGCAAGCAGGATTACATGGAATACCGTTTCAATGCCGCACTGGATGAGGAAGACGATTTTGATATGCTGGTGATGGGCCGCACCCAGGGCAAGGGCTGCTACTGCTTTGTGAACGGCCTGCTGCAGACCCAGCTTCAGAAGTTTGCCGGAAATTACAAGTATATCGTGGTGGACAACGAAGCGGGCATGGAGCATATCAGCCGCGGACTGCTGCCGGCGGTGGATGTTCTGCTGCTGGTGTCCGACTGCAGCCGCCGCGGAGTTCAGGCTGTGGGCCGCATTGCCGCACTGGCAAAGGAGCTGGGCCTGACCTCCAATATGAAGCTGATCATCAATCGTGCGCCTTCTCAGGAGCTGGCTGCCGGTATTCTGGAGGAGATATCGCTGCAGAATCTGGAGCTGCTGGGCGTGGTTCCGCAGGATACCAATATTTACGATTATGACTCCGCAGGAAAGCCTACCAGCACCCTGCCGTCTGATTCTCCCGCGCGAAAGGCGTTTGAGCCGCTGATCCAGAGCCTGTTTGACAAGTGAACCCACGAGCGGCAATTCTGCTTCGCTCGACAGTATAAATGAAAACAAAAAACATATATTAAGGAGAAAAGAATCATGGGCAAGTTTATCGTTATCGGCGAGCGCATCCACTGCATCTCCCCCGCCATCCGTCAGGCTATGGAAACCATGACCCCCGATCCCATCCTGAAGCGTGCCGAGGAGCAGCTGAAGGCCGGCGCAACCTATCTGGATGTCAACATCGGACCTGCCGAGAAGAACGGCCCCGAACTGATGAAGTGGGCTGTCCAGCTGCTGCAGGACAACTTCAACAACGTGCCTCTCTGCCTGGATACCGCCAACCGCAAGGCCATCGAGGCCGGTATCTCCGTGTACAACCGCGAGAAGGGCAAGCCCATCGTCAACTCTGCTGACGCCGGCGACCGTATCGAGAACATCGACCTGGCTGCTGCCAACGATGCGATCTGCATCGCGCTCTGCTCCAAGGCCGGTATTCCCTCCGATAACGAAGAACGTGAAGGCTACTGCATGGAAATGCTGGAGCGCGGCGTTGGTCTGGGCATGGAGCCCGAAGATCTGTGGTTCGATCCTCTGTTCCTGGTCATCAAGGGTATGCAGGATAAGCAGATGGACGTCCTGCATTTCGTGAGCTGGCTGGCCGAGCAGGGCTTCAACACCACCGGCGGTCTGTCCAACGTGTCCAACATGACTCCCAAGCACATCCGTCCCATCCTCGACAGCGCCACCGTCGCCATGGCTATGTACTGCGGCCTGACCTCCTGCATCGCCAACCCCTGCGACCTGCGCCTGATGGAGACCATCAAGTCCTGCGATATCATCAAGAACAACAGCCTGTATGCTGACTCCTTCCTGGAGATCTGATCCTTAACTTTTTGAGGTGCGCCGCGCATTCTGACCGGAAGGCCGGAGTGTGCGGTGTGCCCATATCTGAGACTATTTTATCAAATGAAAGGTGGATTCCCAAATGAGCGTTTTAACTGACCTGATTTACGGCGGTGCAAATGCAGTTGCCGGACTGACAGAGGGTGCCGTCAATGATGCAATCAGCAAATACGGTGCGGATAAGAAGGCTGTTTTCCCGGATACGGCATATTTCTGCCCCACGATTTATGCGGCGACCGGTGTGAAGGTACAGAAGCTGGGCGATCTGCCTGCCTGTGTGGGCGTCCTGAAAAGCCTGATCACGAATCAGGAGGATTTGGGACAGGCACTGAATGCCGGTCTGGCCACTGCCGTCGGTGCGGAAATTCTGGAACTGCTGAAATTCGTGGCAGCCGAGAAACCCTATGAAAACGATACCGGCATCGGTTTTGTGCCCGATCCCGTGATCCGCAGTCTGGGTGTACCGCTTGTAACCGGAGATATCCCCGGTGTGGCCGTGGTGCTGGGCAAGGCTGACAAGGCGGAGGATGTGGCCAATGTGGTCCGTGACTATCAGGACAAAGGTATCATGACCTTCCTGATCGGCGATGTGATCGAGCAGGTCATCGAACAGGGCGTGAAAGCCGGTCTGGAATTTCGCGTGGTGCCGCTGGGCCACGATGTAACTGCCGTGATCCATGTGGTGACCGTTGCCATCCGCGCCGCTTTGATCTTCGGCGGTGTGCAGCCGGGCGATCTGGCCGGTCTGCTGAAATATACCAAGGAGCGTGTGCCCGCCTTCGTGAACACCTTCGGCGCCATTGACGCAGTGACCGTGTCCGCCGGTGCCGGTGCTATCGCGCTGGGCTTCCCGGTGATCGTGGATGTGGATCTGGGCGAGAATCAGGTTCCCGGTGCGCTGGTGTCTGTCTGTGACCACAGTAAGACTGTGGAAACCAGTCTGGAGCTGCGGGAGATCAAGGTCAAGGCCAAGGCTGTGCAACTGCCTGTCAGCTTTGCTGCCGCGTTCGAGGGTGAGATCATCCGCAAGAAGGAATGCTATGTAGAGTTTGACTCCGACCATAACCCCACCTGCGAACTGGTGACCATGTTGGAGCCTGCCGAGATCGAGGACCATAAAATCACCATCGAAGGTCCGGATGTGCCGGAAAATGCTGCCGATCTGGTGCGTATGCCCTTGGCCACGCTGGTTTATGTAGGCGGCAAGAAGATGCAGAAGGATTTCGAACCTGTCATCGAGCGTAAGATTCACGCATGGTTCAACTATATGGAAGGCGTCATGCACACCGGTCAGCGCAACCTGTTCCGGATCCGAATCAACAAGGACAGCTTCCAGCGCGGTCTGCGCCTGAAGGATTTCGGTGAAGTGCTGTACAGCATGATCATGGATGAATTCAGCTCTGTTGTTGACAAATGCTCCGTCACCTTTATCACCGATAAGGCGAAGGTAGAAGATACGCTGGAAAATGTGGCCATGCCTCGTTACCGCTTCCGCGATGATCGTCTGGCATCCCTGACCGATGAAAGCGTAGATACCTTCTATACCTGCATCCTGTGCCAGAGCTTTGCCCCCGCCCACTGCTGCGTGGTCACGCCTGAGCGTCTGGGTCTCTGCGGCGCGGTCAGCTGGCTGGATGCCAAGGCCACCTATCAGCTTTCTCCCACCGGCCCCAACCAGCCCATTCCCAAGCAGGGTCTGATTGATGCCCGTCTGGGCGCCTATGAGGAAGTGAACAACTCGGTTGCCAGCGCCACCCACGGTGCCGTCTCCGATGTTACCCTGTATTCTCTGGTGGAGAACCCTATGACCTCCTGCGGTTGCTTCGAATGCATCTGCGGCATCATGCCGGAAGCCAACGGCGTTGTGGTCGTGAACCGGGAATACGCCGGCATGACCCCCACCGGCATGACCTTCGGTGAGTTGGCCTCCATGACCGGCGGCGGTGTTCAAACTCCGGGCTTCATGGGCCATGGCCGTCACTTCATTGCCTCTAAGAAGTTCATCAGCGCAGAAGGCGGTGTGGAACGCATTGTCTGGATGCCGAAGGAACTGAAGGATGATGTGGCGGATCGTCTGAACAAGACAGCAAAGGAAGTTTTCGGCATTGAGAACTTCACGGATATGATCTGTGATGAGACCATTGCCACCGATACCGAAGGCGTTCTGAAATTCCTGCAGGAAAAGGGACATCCTGCCCTGCAGATGGAGCCTGTCATGTAAAACAAAACCCGACAGTACCGCAGGTGCGGTGCTGTCGGGGACTGATCTGATAACGAGGAAATAGAATCGTGTTTACAATCACCTTCAAAGTGCCGAATAGCGGGGATGTGAAGGTTCCTGCACAGGTCGGCGACAATATTCTGGAACTGGCCCAGAAGGCCGGTGTGAAGATCGATGCGCCCTGTTCCGGCAACGGTGTTTGCGGCAAATGCAAACTGCGCCTGATTGCAGGCGCGGTGGAGCATCCGGCTTCTACCCGGCATCTTCCGCAGGACGAATACGAGGACGGTATGCGCCTTGCCTGCCAGAGCAGCGTCATGGGCGATGCTACCTTTATTGTTCCTACCGCCGCGGGTGCGTTTGCCAGCGATATCCGAACTGCGGATCTTTCCTCTCCAGAGGAAATCGCCCGTTATGAAACGTCTCTGAACGGCATTTTCGGTACCGGGATCAGAATCGGCACCGATGCTGTAGGCGTTGGTGTGGCCATTGACATCGGTACTACTACCGTGACCGGCGCCATGCTGGATCTGGCCACCGGCCATATTCTCGCCAAAGCCAGCGCCGGAAACGGACAGATTCGTTACGGCGCGGATGTCATCAACCGCATCATCCAGTCTGTAAAACCCGGCGGCAGGGAGAAGCTGCAGCATGCAGTCCGGGAGGAAACCCTGATTCCGCTGATGCGGTCCCTGCTGCAGTCCTCCGGCAGAGCAGAGGAGGATATCACCAGAATCGTCATCGCCGGCAATACCACCATGGAGCATCTTCTGGTGAAGGCCGATGCGCAGACCATCCGGGTGGAGCCTTATGAGCCGGAGTTTCTGGAACTGCACGGACTGACTGCCGGAGAATTGGGCCTGCCCGGAAAGTCGGATGCGCCGGTGATTCTGGCACCCAATGTGGGTTCCTATGTGGGCGGCGATATCACCGCAGGTGCGCTGACCACGCTGCTGTGGAATGATGAACGGCTGACCCTTTTCATTGACCTTGGCACCAATGGCGAACTGGTTCTGGGAAATAACGAGTACATGCTGTGCTGCGCCTGCTCCGCAGGCCCTGCTTTTGAAGGCGGCGAGATCAGCTGCGGCATGCGTGCCACTACCGGTGCAGTGCAGGGTGTGGAGATGGATGCGGAAACGCTGGAACCTACCTATGATGTGGTAGGCGAAGCGGGACAGAAGCCTGTGGGTCTCTGCGGCAGCGGCCTGATCGATATCATTGCCGAGCTGTTCCGCTGCGGTGCCATCAGTCCCAAAGGCCGTTTCGTCCGGGAGAACCGACGCATCGGTCACGATCCCTATGGAACCGGGTACTACATTGTGGCGTTTGCCGAGGAAAGCGGAAGCGGTCATGAGGTGACGCTGAACGAGGTGGATATCGACAACTTCATCAAGGCCAAGGGCGCGATTTTTTCTGCCACTCGTGCTATGCTGGAGGGCGCCGGATTGACCGTATACGATCTGAGCCGCGTGATGATCGCAGGCGGAATCGGCAGCGGTATCGACATTGCAAAGGCCATCTCCATCGGTATGCTGCCCAAGCTGCCGTTGGAGGAGTACAGCTACATCGGGAACAGCTCCCTGACGGGTGCGTGTGCCATGCTGCTGTCCGACGAGGCAGAGGAAAAAGTGTTTGAGCTGGGTCATAACATGACCTATCTGGAGCTTTCCACCCACCCCGGCTATATGGAAGAGTTTGTTGCCGCCTGCTTCCTGCCCCACACGGACAGTTCCCTGTTTGAATGATGCCCATGGAAGTGAAAGATAATAAGAACGGACTGCCGCTCCAGCACTATGGTGAGCTGTTTCAGGCGGCAGATCCGGCGGATATGAGCCGCCGGACCGGAATCCCCTTTGCGGACGGCGTGTTTACCACCCGACTGCTGAACCGCACCGTGTCCGTCAGCCATCCGGAGAGGACGGCTGTCTATACGGAAACCGGCGCTCCGCTGAAACCCAATGCGCTGATTCTGCTGCTGCGGCTTCTGACCGGCGGCACACTGGCTCCGGCCCCGGAGCGCTGGCTCTCTTATGCGGAACTTCCTTGGGGTGAAACCTATCTGAACCAGTTCAAGGGTCGCTGCATCAGTCGTCTTGCCTTCGGTTTTGCCAACAATCCGGAGAAATTTGCCGCCGCCTGCGAGAGCATCGGCGGAGTCGCAGTAAAGGATAATACGGTGTATGACATCCCGTTTCTGCCGGAGCTGACCGTGCGCCTTACTGTCTGGCCTGCAGAGGAGGACTTTCCCCCTGCGGCACAGTTTCAGTTTTCCGGCAATTTCCCGCTGGCTTTCAGCGCCGAGGATGTGGCCTATGTGGGCGATGTGATTTTGGATGCCATGAAGGGCCGGTTCTGAAGCTCAGCCTTCGGTTGCCCGGATTCCCACCATGAACCCGTCGATTGCCGTGGACTGTATGTCTCCGGCAATCACGGTTTGCCCGCTGACCACCAGATCGGCCACGATTTCACCCGATGCGCCCGGGTAGTTCAGCACGCGGAAGGAGTAGCGGGTGGCTTTCATCCCGCCGTATTCCGCAATGGGGAAACCCTGCTGTGCCTGCAGCGCGGCATAATCCGCATAGGCACCGGTAAAGCTGCGGGGTATTACCAGATCGCGCACCTCTAACGGAGTGCTTTCCAGTTCCCAGCCCAGGTTCTTCAGATAGGCGGCGGCTTCGGAAGCATTGCTCACCGTCAGCGGGGCAGCAGGGGTGCTTTCCGGCGGTCTGACCTTTCCGCGCAGTGCCACACAGAGAATGATCAGCGCGACCACCAGCGCCAGCAACGATACGAAGAGTACGGCTTTTTTCCTGTTCAGTTTCGCTGTGAATACAAACATTCTTTCCATCCTTTCCCGCCGGAGCGTTTCCGGCAGCCCAGTCTTGAGAAACTATATGCTGAGAAAAGGAATACCATACCAATGCCTGTAATGCGCCTGGATAAATTAATAACCGGGGCCGGACTGGCCTCCCGCAGCGAAGCCAAAAAGCTGGTGCGGGAGGGCCGGGTAACGATAAACGGTGTGCCTGCATCGGATCCGGCACAGCACTGCGACAGTGCGGACGATGTGCGTGTCAGCGGGGTGCGGGCGGTCTGGCAGGAATACTGCTACCTGATGATGAATAAGCCTGCGGGTTATCTGTCCGTAACGGAGGACCCACGGGCACCCACTGTTCTGGATCTGCTTCCGCCGGAATATAAAAGAATGAATCTGTTTCCTGCGGGGCGTCTGGATAAGGACTCAGAGGGACTGCTGCTTCTCACCAGCGACGGAGATTTCTGCCATCGTGTGATATCTCCGAAAAGCGGGATTGAGAAGAAGTATTACATACAGGTTCTGCATCCGTTCCCGGCAGGAGCGGAGGAATTGTTTGCCCGAGGTGCCGTACTGGACAGCGGGGAAGTCTGCCTGCCTGCCCGTCTGGAGCCGTCAGAGGATCGGTTCAGTGCGCTGGTCTACCTGTCCGAAGGAAAATACCATCAGGTGAAGCGGATGTCTCTTGCCGCCGGGACCCGTGTTTCTTATCTGAAACGCCTTTCCATCGGCGGGGTAGAACTGGATCCTGCGCTGGAACCGGGCAGCTTCCGCCCGCTGACAGAGAGTGAACTTCATACAATCGTAAATAATTACGGCAATTTGCACAAATAAAGTGTGCAAGCTTTGGAAGATAGACAAGTTGAAGAATGTTCGCATATGTGCTATGATAAGCACAATCATTCAAGCACAGTCTTGGAATAATTTTTGGAGGTATGGGTTATGTCTAGTGTAACCATGAAGGGCATTTACAAGAAGTACGCTGGCGGCGTTACTGCTGTTTCCGATTTCAACCTCGATGTTGAAGATAAAGAGTTTATCATCCTTGTCGGCCCCTCCGGCTGCGGCAAGTCCACCACCCTGCGTATGATCGCCGGTCTGGAAGAAATCTCCCTCGGCGAGCTGTACATCGACGGCAAGCTGGTTAACGACGTTGCTCCCAAAGAGCGTGACATCGCCATGGTGTTCCAGAACTACGCTCTGTATCCCCATATGACCGTGTTTGAAAACATGGCTTTCGGTCTGCGTCTCCGCAAGATGCCCAAGGACGAGATCAAGCGTCGTGTTGATGAAGCCGCTCAGATCCTTGAGATCGAGCATCTGCTGGATCGTAAGCCTGCCGCTCTGTCCGGCGGCCAGAGACAGCGTGTCGCCCTGGGCCGTGCTATCGTGCGTAACCCCAAGGTCTTCCTGCTTGACGAGCCTCTGTCCAACCTGGACGCCAAGCTGCGTACCGCAATGCGCAGCGAGCTGGCTAAGCTGCATAAGAAGCTGGCCACCACCTTCATTTATGTTACCCATGACCAGACCGAAGCTATGACCATGGGCACCCGTATCGTCGTCATGAAGGACGGCTTTGTGCAGCAGGTCGCCGCTCCTCAGACTCTGTACGAAAAGCCCGCCAACCTGTTCGTCGCTACCTTCATCGGCACTCCTCAGATGAACACCGGCGAAGGCGAAATCGTGGATGAGAACGGCACCACCTATCTGAAGTTTGGCGCCAGTGTCAAGCTGGCTCTGCCTGCCGATAAGGGTCGCAGACCCGAAGTTCTGGCTTATGCCGGCAAGAAGGTTATCTTCGGTATTCGTCCTAACGATATCCATGCCGATAATGATCTGATCGCCAAGACTCCCAGCCAGGTCTTTGAAGCTGAGGTCGATATGACCGAGCTGCTGGGCGCTGATACCAACCTGTACCTGAACAATGGCGAAGTGTCCATCACCGCCGTCGTCACCACCGGCACCTGCACCTGCAAGATGGGCGACAAGGTTAAGCTCTATGTTGATACCGCTCGCGTGCACCTGTTCGACTACGACACCGAGAAGACCATCACCAACTGATTATGATTTTCCAGAGCGCGGCTGATGCCGCGCTCTTTTTTTTGTTCATAAAACTTTTTCTTATGGAGTGCCCGGCAGCTATTGAAAAATTGCACAAAAGAGGGTAGTATATATTAGTTAAGGTAGGATAAAAACAGCCTTACCAAAGAAATGAAACGGAGGAGGATTCCCTATGTCCGGCAGAATATTTCAGAGCGTAATCGTTCAGATGAAGGAAGCAACAGACAAGGTGATCGGAATCATGGATGCAGACGGCAGCATCATGGCCTGCAGCAACCTGCAGCTGGTTGGTTCCGAAATAGAAGGTGCTCCTGCTGCCATTATGAGTAACAATCAGACCTATACTGTTTTTGCGGGCAAGACCTTCTGCATTCTGGGCAACTATACCTCCCGCTTCGACTATGCCGTATTTGCCGAAGGCGTTGATGAAAACACCCAGGTCATCTGCCGTCTGGCCGCCATCGCGTTCAATGAGGCCAGAATCAATTACGAAGAAAAATTCGATAAATCCGTTTATATTAAGAACATTATTTCCGACAATACTCTGCTGGTTGATCTGTATTCCCGTGCGAAGGATCTGCATATTGATCTGACTGCGCCCCGTGGTGTTTTGCTGATCCGTCAGCCGGGTAAGGTTGACAGCGCAACGGTAGAGGTTTTGCAGAGTCTGTTTCCGGACCGGCAGAAGGATTTTATTTTCGGCGTCAACGAAACCGATGTAGTGCTGATTAAGGAACTGAATCCCGGCGCTGATGGCGAAGATCTGCAGAAGTACGCCCAGCAGATTGAAGATACACTGACAACAGAGTTGTTTGTGAAACCTGTAATCGGCGTGGGCAGCGTGTCCAATCATCTGCGCGAATTGGCTGAGCGTTATAAGGAAGCTCAGGTCGCCATCGAAGTGGGAAAGGTCTTTGACGATGATAAGATGATTATTCATTATGATAATCTTGGCATCGGTCGTATCATCTACAAGCTTCCCCGTACCCTGTGCGAGATGTTTTTGGACGAAGTTTTCAAGAAGAGCCCCATCGACGCGCTTGATCAGGAAACACTGGAGACGATCAATCGGTTCTTTGAGAACAATCTGAATGTTTCCGAGACTTCCCGCAAGCTGTTTGTACACCGGAATACGCTGGTGTACCGTCTGGAAAAAATCAAGAAGCTCACCGGCCTGGATCTGCGTGAGTTTGACCACGCCATTGTATTCAAGGTTGCACTGATGGTGAAAAAATACCTGAATTCCCAGGATCAGAAGGGATAAACAATACTTTTATGATTACCTTTGAGCATGTATCCAAAGCTTATGAAAACGGTACCCCGGCTTTGCGTGATATTACCTTCTCCATAGAAGATCATGAGTTCGTTTTTCTGGTGGGGCCATCCGGCAGCGGAAAAACTACCATTTTGAAGCTGATCACCGGTGAAATTGCCGGGACAGACGGCACGATTCTGGTGAACGGATATGATATGAATCGGGTGACAAAACGCCAGAAACCCAAGCTTCGGCGCAGTATGGGCATTGTCTTTCAGGATTTCCGGCTGATTGAGGATAAGGACGCATACCAGAATGTGGCAGTAGCCATGCATGTGGCTGGTGCAAGCAGAAAAGAGATTGCAGACAGGGTGCCATATGTTCTGGAATTGGTGGGACTGAAGGATCGAATGCATGATTTTCCCAACCGAATGTCAGGCGGTGAACAGCAGCGGGTAGCCATTGCAAGAGCACTGGCCAATAACCCCAAGCTGCTGATTGCGGATGAACCAACCGGTAATATTGACCCGGAAAAAAGTCTGGACCTGATGACACTGCTGGATCATATCAATGAATCCGGGACCACCATGCTTGTGGTGACCCATGAAGCAGAACTGGTGAATCGTTTTGCCAAACGAGTGATTCGAATTGAGAATGGCGCGGTAACCAGAGACAGTAAAGGGTGGTATCGGGAATGAACAGACTGGGATATTATCTGCGGGAAGGAACCAACAGCATTTTCAAGCATCGCCTGAATTCCTTTGCGACGGTTTTTATCATCCTCGCATGTTTGCTGGTCATGGGAACTTTCTCTCTGGTTACGGTGAATGTCAATTACATTTTCGGCAATCTGGAGGATGAGGTGCAGGTACTGGCATTTGTGGATGAGCGCCTTTCTGAGGAAGATGCCCGAAATCTGGAGAGCGCGATTCTGGAAATCCCGAATGTGGCTTCAACGCAATTCATTACACGGCAGGAGGCAATGGAGTCCTATCTGAGCCAACTGAAGTACAGCAAGCTTTTTGAAGATGTGGAAGCTGATACCTTCCGGGATCGGTACACGGTCACGATGACGGATCTCAGCATTATGGCGGATACCCAGTTGGCGTTGGCCGGGATTCCGGGAATTGCCGAGGTGTATGCACACCCGGGTGTTGCCAACGGAATGATAAAGGTGAGGCAGATTGTGAATATCGTCTGCATCATCATGGTTTTGCTGCTGATGATCGTATCCGTGTTTATTATGTCTAACACTCTCCGGATGGCTGCTTTTTCGCGGAGAAATGAGCTGTCTCTTGTGCGGATGATCGGTGCAACAAAATCATTTATCAATATGCCGTTTATGATCGAAGGCATGTTTCTGGGACTTACCGGCTCGGTGGCTGCCTTTATTCTGGAATGGCTGATATACAATACAATGGCGACCCGGATTGCGCAGTCGGCGCTGGCATTCCTGCAGATTCTTCCGTTTTCTGTGATGCTGTGGCCGCTTCTGTTCAGTTTCCTTGGCATCGGCCTAATCGTTGCCGTATTCGGCAGCACGATTGCCATTCGGGACTATACGAGGATTTGAGATATGAAGAGACGAAAACTGTTTAGAAAAATCCTGTGTATCATTCTGGCGATTTTGATGCTGGGTTCCCTGTGCATTGGTATTATTACATCGCTGATTACCTCCGCCCGTGCCAGTCAGGAACTGGATGAACTGGAAGCGCAGCAGGAAGCAAATCGGGAAGAACGGGAGGAACTGGAAGCGCAGCAGGAGGAAATCATTGCCCAGCGCTATCAGCTCCAATGCAGTATTTCCGATATTTCCAAGACCATCAGTACAATTCAGGAAGAAAAGAACACGTATGACCGGATGATCGTGCTGGCAGAGGAGGAAATCGAAAACATCGGCCAGCAGATTGTCCTGTTGGAAGAACAGATCGAGTACAAAAAACTGGAATATGACGAAGCAGTAGCGGCGGAAGAAGAACAGTGGGAGATATTCAAGGTCAAGCTGCGTGCCATGGAGGAGCGGGGAAATGTCTCCTATCTGGAGATCCTGTTTGAGGATGTGAACGGGTTCGGAGACTTGCTCGGCCGTCTGGACATGATTAACGAGATCGTGGGTCAGGATGAAGGCGTCATTGATGAAATGGAGCAGGCCAAGCAGGAGGTTGCGCTGGCACAGCAGGAGCTGTATAACGCCAGAGATGATCTGAATATCAAACAGGACGAGCAGGAACAGAAAAAAGTCGAGCTTGCCGCACTGGTGGAGGAAGCCTCTGCCCGTATCAAGGATCTGGAGGACGAGAAGGCGGCTCAGCAGGCAGACGCACAGGAACTGCAGGAACGCATCAACGAATTGGAACGGCAGATCAAAGAGGAAGAAGCGGAGGATGCCCGCATTGCCGCACAGATCAAAGAGCTGGAACGGCTGGAGAAGCTGAAAAACGCAGGTGTTACCGCTACCGGAACCTATCTCTGGCCCAGCAGTGATTCCTATTATGTGACCAGTTTGTTCGGGATGCGGTTCCATCCGATCCTGAAATACTGGCGCAGTCATAACGGTATCGACATTGGCGCATCTTATGGAACCAATATCTATGCATCTGACGGCGGTATCGTTGTCACTTCCAGCTATAATGAGTCCTACGGCAATTATGTGATGATTGCCCACGGAAATGGCCGTTATACCCTGTATGCTCACATGAGCCAGCGGCTGGTGTCGGTAGATGATACGGTGTCGCAGGGTTCCGTGATCGGTCTGGTGGGTTCCACCGGCTACTCCACCGGCCCGCATATCCATTTTGAGATTTATGAAAACGATGTTCGGGTTGACCCACTGCAGTTTTTCAGCAACTATGTAATTTGGGATTAAGTAATGAAGCGTATCAGAGTTTCTACCTGTATCCTGATTGTACTGGCAGCACTGGTTCTGCAGACAGGCGCGGGCGTTTTCCTGATGAGGCGTTCTGCTGCGAAAGCCGGATACGGAACGGAGCAGAAGCTTGCGGAAGCGGTGCAGGCAATCCGCAGCAGTTTCATCGGCGAGGTCGATGAGGAAGCGCTGACGGATGCCGCGATTACCGGTATGGTGGACAGCCTGCAGGATCAGTGGTCCTACTATTTACCGGCTTCTGAGGTAGCCGCCTATCTGGACGAACAGGAAAACCGCTATGGCGGAATCGGTCTGGTGCTTGTGAACGATGCCGAGGAGCAGGCTGAGATCAAAAAAGTCTATCCCAATTCCCCGGCAGGCGAAGCGGGGATTCAACAGAAGAGCCATTTTCTGACGGTGAACGGTTCGGATGTTCGCGGCATGGATGTCAGCGCGGTGTCCGAACAGGTTCGTGAGGCGATCGAAACCGGCAGCGTCATACTGGAGCTGCTGCAGCCGGACGGAACGAGCAGCCGCTTTGCTCTGATTCCCGGCGAGGTCTATACGGATCCGGTGAATTACCAGGTGCTGGACAGTGGATTGGGTTATATCCGGATCCAGAACTTTGACAGCCGAAGCGGGCAGGACAGCATAGATGCGGTCGCGGCTCTGGTGGAGGCTGGTGTTTCCGGCATCATCTTTGATGTTCGGGAAAACCCGGGCGGCTTGCTGACTGAGCTGTTGAAGCTGCTGGATTACCTCCTGCCGGAAGGTGACCTGTTTGTTCAGCAGAATGTAGACGGATCTGAGCAGGTCTTTACCTCCGATGCCGCTTGTGTCAGACTCCCCATGGCAGTGCTGATCAACGAGGATACCTTCAGTGCCGCTGAATTTTTCGCCGCGGCGCTCAGTGAGTACGCATGGGCGGATACGGTTGGAACGCAGACCACCGGAAAAGGCTATGGCCAGATCAATGTTTACCTGCAGGACGGCAGCGCCATCCACATTTCCAACATTGCATACTGTACCCCGAAGCGTGTTTGTTTGGCCAATGTGGGGCTGACGCCGACGCTGTCTGTGGAAATGGATGCGGAACAGCGGCTGGAGCTGTACTATGACCTGCTGGAGTATGCGGATGATCCCCAGCTGCAGGCAGCGGAAAAAATGCTGAATGATTCTATCCCTGATACACCTTGACAGACCGAAGAAAATCATTATAATGCTTTCAATATTACCGAAAAGGAAGATCAAGCCATGACTACGAAGTACAAACTCTCCCAGGCTCGTCTGGATCAGATCAAAGAGGAGCTCAATTATTTGCAGACCGTCCGTGAAAAGGAAGTCGCAGAACAGATTCGGGAAGCCCGTTCCTTTGGCGACCTGTCTGAGAACAGCGAATATGATGAGGCAAAGACCGAACAGGGCAAGCTGTATTCCAAAATTGCCGAATTGCAGGATCTGATTGCCAATGCCGAAATTATCGAAGTCGTAACGGAGGCCGGTGCTGTCAGCATGGGTTCCAAGGTTACACTGCAGGAGATCGGCGAAGATGAAACAGAATCCTATGAAATCGTGGGTTCTCAGGAATCCGATCCCCGTATCGGCCGCATTTCCGAGGATTCTCCCATCGGGCGTGCCATTATGGGTCACAAGGCCGGTGACGAGGTCATGGTGGAAGTGCCTGCGGGCGACCTGCGTTTCCGTATCGTTTCCGTAGAAGACTGAGAAAGGGCGAAAGAGAATGGCTGAGAATACAACAGAAAACAGAAATACAGAAGAACTTTCCGAGCTCCTGCAGATCCGGCGTGATAAGCTGGCCGCTTTGCAGGAGGCAGGCAGAGACCCGTTCCAGATCACGAAGTTTACCCGCAGCGCCTGGAGCAATGAGATTTCGGAAAATTACGATACGCTGGAAGGAAAGACGGTTTCCGTTGCCGGCCGCCTGATGTCCAAACGCGGAATGGGCAAAGCCGCATTCTGCCATATCAAGGACGACAAGGGCCAGATTCAGATTTATGTGCGCTCCGACAGCGTTTCCGAGCAGGAGTTTCAGGATTTCCGCAAGTTCGATATCGGTGACATCGTAGGTGCCACCGGCTATGTATTTAAGACCAAGACCGGTGAGATTTCTGTTCATGTGCAGCAGATCAGCCTTTTGAGCAAATCTCTTCGTCCCCTGCCCGAAAAGTTTCACGGCATGACCAATACGGAACTGAAATACCGTCAACGTTATGTGGATTTGATTATGTCGGATGAAAGCCGCCGTAATTTTGAGATTCGCAGTCGCTTCATCAGTTATGTCCGCCGGTTTCTGGACGGACGGGGTTACATGGAAGTGGAGACCCCGGTATTGAATACCATTTCCGGCGGTGCCACCGCAAGACCCTTCATTACACACCATAACACACTGGATATGAGCATGTACCTCCGGATTGCCACCGAGCTGAATTTGAAGCGTCTGATCGTTGGCGGCATCGAACGTGTTTACGAGATTGGCCGTATCTTCCGGAACGAGGGTATGGATACAAGGCATAATCCGGAGTTTACAACCGTTGAGCTGTATGAGAGCTATGCAGATTTTAACGATATGATGGATCTGTTTGAAGATCTGCTGTCCGGTGCTGCGAAGGAACTGCTTGGTACTTATGATGTGGAGTGGCTTGGTGAGAAAATCTCACTTGCACCCGGCTTCCGCCGGTTGACCATGGCCGAAGCAGTCAAGGAGTATCTGGGTGTTGACTTTATGGCCATCAACTCCGATGAGGAAGCGGTTGCCGCGGCGAAGGCTGTCGGAGTGGATATGGAGAAAGTAGAGCCAACTTGGGGTCATGCGCTGTATGAATGCTATGACCAGAAGGTGGAAGAGAAGATCGTTCAGCCGACCTTTATTACGATGCATCCCGTGGATGTGTCTCCTCTTGCCAAGCGCAGTCCGAAGGATCCTCGCCTTACGGAGCGTTTCGAACTGTTCATCTGCCGCAGCGAGATGGGCAATGCATTCAGCGAACTGAACGACCCCATTGATCAACGCCAGCGTTTCGAGAAGCAGATGGAACTGCGCGCCAAAGGCGACGACGAAGCTGGTATGATGGATACGGATTTCATCAACGCACTGGAATACGGTATGCCGCCCACTGGCGGTTTGGGTATCGGTATTGACCGCTGTGTCATGCTGCTGACCGGCTGCGATTCCATTCGTGATGTGATTCTGTTCCCGACAATGAAACCTTT
>DCGQ01000036.1:36271-45789 GCA_002314635.1 Clostridiales bacterium UBA1774 | reverse complement strand
GGGGCGGGGGAATCAGTGTTTCCCCGCCGCCGGTCCGGCGTTTTTCTTAGAAGGAGCTGCAGCCACGGTTTTGTTTTTCTGATTGGCCACAGACTCGGCGTTCACCTTCTGAGGCTGGGCCTGCTTCTGCAGACCGGCGTTCAGAAATGCCGCCGGGCTTTCCGTGCTGATGTTCATGGACGTGCTCTGCAGCAGCTTGGTACGTTGCTGCAGGAAGTTCGTTTCCGCCTCAGTTCTTTCCTTCATTGCCTGCAGCGCAGTATTGCAAAAATCCTTCAGTCCGTCTGCAAGGGTCAGACGCAGGCGGCGCATATTGGAGTCCTTGACGATATGGTGGTCACTGCTGCGCTTCACATCCTGATAATGATTCGCCGCATCCCGCAGCGAGGTAAGCTTTTCCTTGATCAGCTCTCTCAAACGCGTTGGATTGCCCATCCATCCAACATCGTTCTTCAACAGTTTATGCAGTTCTTTCAGGTTCTTCCGCATCTCCGTAAACTCTTTGCTGTCCCTATGCAAGGGTCGTTTGCCCTTGTCAATATTCGCCAGAGCGGTACTGACATTGTTTAGAATGTTGCCATCCAGCTTCAGTGCCCCGTTCTGTTTGGCTGCTTCCAGGTCATTTTCCAGCTTGCTTTTTTCCGCCTGTCTGCTCTTTGTCTGATTAAACAGCTTATGAAAGGTCTCGCTCTTATTCTTCAGCAGATCCTGTTTCTGTTGCAGCGCTAAACGCTCATTTCCCATAGTTGTTCGATATTCATTTAAAAACGCTATTTTCTTATTCTGCTTTGCTGACTGTATGGCGCTTTCCAGCTCCTCCTCCCGTCTTCTTCGTTCTTCTTCCTCTGTTTTTTCAATGTTTTTTTTGATATCCTCATCGCCGGGAATCTGAACAATCTCTTTCAGCGGCTTCTTCTGGCTGCGAAGGCCCTCCGTTGCCTTTTCGGCATTTTTGGTCAACTGATTCTTCTCTGCGTCAATTACCGCCTGTTTGCGGTATTCATTCGCAGCCACCAAACGATCCGCTTCAAAATCGTGTTTAGATTTGGCTTCGGCCTCATCGGCAAGCTTCATCTCCTGATTCGCCTGCTGTTCAAGGGATTCGATATCGCTCAGTCTGTTCTCGTAGTGATTGCCAGCCGGATCCTGAATCGTCGATAACTCCTTCTGTTGATCCAGGGCGTTGAAATACGCTTTATCTTTCTCGCGAATCTTATTGAGATTTTCCTCGTATGTCTGCTGGACAGAAGAAACCGCATGCAGGATGTTTTCGTTCGGATGATCTTTCAGAAACTTGTCCACATCCTCCTTGATTTTCGGGTTATCTGCCAGCATTGAATCCAATTCATAGACTGTCTCAAAATCGGGCCACTCTATTTTTTTTCTCCCAAGCTGATCGCTCAGAGCAATGTATTTGTCAGTTGCTTTCCCGGCTTTCTCACCGGGGACATTGGCAGCTTTCTCCGCTTCCTTACGCTGATTCAGCAGTTTCCTGAATCTATAGTCATCCAGTTTTTGATACAGGGAACACACCTCTTTCAGGGAAGCAAGCTCATTTGTTTTGTGATCTTTGCGAGCCTTGTTGCAGAGTTGTATCAGAGGATCGTAGCTTTTCCGCGCGGTGTTGTACTCATCCAGCACTTCCTTCGAGACGCTGTCCAGCGCGTTCAGCATCTGCTGCCGCTGCCGCATTTTGCCCACCAAACCCCGAAGTTCGGTTTCCTTATTCCTATGTTTCGTTGCATCACTCTGATAGTCTTTGACTGTCTGCTGATCCTTCGCTTCCTGCGCTTCCAGGAAAGTCTCTCTGCTCTGCTCTTTATCCAGCTTCTCCTTATTTTCCTTGAATTCTTTTTCGACCTGCTGAATCTTCTGATCCAGCGTATCGTTGGAAGACTGAATGCTCTTATTCTCTTCCATATTCGTTTGATTCTGAATGGTGATCAAATCCCTGTAGGCGGCGATCCGCGCTTCCATAGTCAGCTCCGGCCCGGCATTTTCCATATTGTTCGCGTCGTTCGCGTTTTTCCGCTGTTGTTCTTCCTCTGTCGAAAGCTGTCGTGTCAGTTCAGCTTTCTGATCATCCGAAAGCTGAACTTCCAACTGCTCATCTGTCATATCAAGCTTTTCCTGAAGCTGAGACATTGTCGTATCCAGTGATTCTATCTCTTTTGCATAGGCATCCTTCTCCGTGAAAATCCGTTTCAGCTCCGAATCGTTATTCAGCTCCCGAAAAAAGCTGTCCAGCTCACTATCCAGCTTATCATAATCCTGATAAGGCTCCAAAGCCTGGCGCAGCTTGAATATGCGATCCAGACCCGAAATGGAGGACTGTATCGCCCCGCAGGCGTTTGCACAGATAAGCAGCTTCTCGCAGTTAGGATCATCGGCCATGCTGCCGTAATCCTGCTGTTCGTAGACTGCGTGTACCTTTTGGGAAAGCTCCCGATCCGGATTGTATTTTCCGTCTCTGAAACCGGCCAGCTTGTACACTGCGTTGTTAAATTTGTTCCATGATTCTATGAATGCTCCTATGCGTGTCGGATCTTTGATATCCAACAGGCAGACAACGCTCAGCGAACGCCTCATTTCCGAGTATACGCTCTTCACCGACTCAGGCCCATCATCTTCACCGGGCAGACTCAGATCATCGTTCTCGCCGATCCGCCGGAACATTTCCCGATACTGCAGTGCCTTCTGCTGCAGCAGGAGGTAGGTTTTCTCATCTATTTCTTTTGTAGTTTTCGGGTCGGGCATCGCAGTTACCTTCTTTCTGCCGCATTGCGGCTTTATATTCTGATGTATTTTCGCCATATCCGCTTTCCCTCAATATGCTCGAAGCAGGGAAATGGTTACAGAAAGTCCGTCAAACGGGGTCTTTGATATTATACCAGATAGAAATGGTTTTTCAAGAATATGTTTTCGAAATCGCATCATGGATATCATTCCGAACTATTGACAAATCACCGTGATTCATGGATAATTACAGTATCAGCGGAACAATCTCCGGCGCGATTTTTACACTTTGGTACGGATTCAAAGGAAAAACAATGAAATAATATACTTGCCAAGGATTCAAAAAAATGTTATCTTTAATAGAAAAGAAACTGGTTTTTTTCGCGGATGCGTAACCTTTTCGTGGTCTGGTGCGTATCATGTACAGAACAAGCGAAATCTGACAGAAGTATGAAAAAATACAAAAATAGAATTGCTGCGTATGCAGCGGAAAGAGGTTCGAAACCATGTCCAATCTGAAAGAACTTACCAGCAAAGATGCTTCTTTATTCCCCACGTTCAAGCAAAAGCTCCTACCGTATCTGAATACCTTACGGGCAAAGCACGTCACGGATCTTTTGGTTGACAACACAGATGGTCAGATTCCGATCGATACCTGCGGCGAGCTGGTTACTAACCTGAATGATCTGCTTGATATAGATTTGGATGCTCCGGAGGCAGCGGATCGATTTGCGGGATTATGGAATAACATGATCAAGTGTCTTGACCAGATTACCGGCGTTCCGGAGGATAATGAGCTTGGTGTGGTGCAAACCATGTCCGATAAGGTTTACACGGTATACGGCGCATCGGATTTTGCCAACACTTCTGTCTGCACCGATCTGCTGTCCTTTGCCCGCACCTGCAACGAGCTCCGCATGACGCTTTCCAATCTGAATCTTGAGATCGAGGCACAGCGTGCTCTGAATGATGCGAAATTCGACAACACATTGGAGGGTGATCTCAATACGTTCTTCACGGAGCTGAATGAGAATGAGCAGCTTGCCATAGATGTCGCCCTAGGTCAGGACACATTAAATAATCTGGATAGTCAGATAAATACGCTCCAAAATGATTTGAATTTGTCGGACAATGATCTGAACAAAAAATTGGAAGAAGATAACAAGGCTGATCTTGAAGATGCCTATCAAAAAGCATATACGACTGCCCTCGCAGACAAGGAAAGTCAAAACAATCTTGAACTGGAAGATTTTTCTAAGTCGAAGAATAACGACTACATTAAGTTGAAGAACCAGATTCAATCGGAAAATGAAAGCATTGCTTTGCAAAATCTTGAGATTACGTTAAATAACAATGTGTTGGACCAGAAAATTTGGGATATCAGCAACAAATTGGAATCGGATAAACAAGCTGAGAATACTAATTATCAAACTCAGTTACAAAACTTGGACCAGGAGAAGGAGAACGCTCAAACAGCTGCTCTAGACGCGTGGAACGCGGTTAAGAACAAGTCAATAGATTCGGAAATAAACAGATTGGAACAACAATATCAGGATTATAAAAAGACATATGAGGCACAGAGCGAAGAATACGAACAGAAAGTTGATTTCCTCAGAAAGCTAAACAGATACAAGATATACGAGGGGCAGAAGGAAGAGTACGACGGTTCCATCGACAATGTCAACCTTGAGACTCAAAAGAGTAAGGCCAGCCCAATGGTAGGAATGTTTGGCCAAATCAGTTTTTTGGTCACTTCGGGCGACGAAGTGGGCGTGGGGGACAGCACAGCTGTAATGCGTGACCCCGCCAAAATGAAAGGTCTGAACACTCTGCTGACAAATTCCTTCCCGGCGGCTGAGAACAAGCGGAAGGAACCACTAACCAAGCAGTTGATGAATAAGTACAACGAGTATCAGAAAAAGCAGAAGGCTGAGATGGAATCAGCTCAGAAGAAACAAAAACCGATTAAGCGAAATAGGAACGGCGAAACTCCCAGCGAAGAGTATTACAATAAAAACGTCGCTCCTATGCTGGAAGAAATGCAGGTATCGGAAAACGATCTGAAAGCATATACCATTGTGTCAGAATTTCTCAATGGAAACAAAGAGATTCATGATTCATGGCAAGAAAAGATAGCTCTGGACAAGCAAACCGAGGAAAAGAAAACACCCACGGAGCATCTGGTATCCTTGTACGATTCCTATGTGGAAAAGGCCGACAGTATCACCGAAAATTACTCTGTGTATTTCAATGATATGCATGAGACAGTCAAAGATGCCAGCGGTAATGAAGTACAGATGACACAGATTACACAGGAAAAACTGAAAGAACTGGATAAAGAGTCGGATGATTGCTATGAACTCGTGATGGATACGTCAAAAAAATTGGACTCGCTTGTCAGTTCGATTGAAGGCCTCAAAAACAAACGGACTGTAGAATTGGAGGACGCGGAAAAGAGTTATAATGAAGCATTACTCAAAATCGAGATCGTCACCAAAGGCAAGAAACAAACGCTCGAATCTGAACATAATAATAAGTTAAATGACCTTGATCTCGCTGCAAAAGACCGGATAAAAGAACTGAATGGCAAAAAGAAAGACACGCTGGAATTGAAACCCGATTTGACAGAAGCCGACCTTAAAACGATGGTAACGGATCCGGTTAACGAAAAGCGCCAATCCTTGGACAACGCTGCGAAGCAACACGCTAAGGGCATGGGCGAAATCGCAAAGAATGAGTATCTCCAGACCTGCAAGAATCAATACAAACAGAATAAACGAACCGCAAAGGAAGAGGCGCAGAATCGCAAGAAGCTGGTGGGAAACAAACTCTCTTCTATGAAGGAACTGTATAAGAAGTCGCAACAACAGCAAACTACAATAAAGGAAGCGAATGAATCTATGCAGAGTGTGTTAGCTGGGAAACGGGATCTGCCGGCTTCGATAAAGCAGAGTTTGAAAGATATGCTGCTTAATATTGACCAAGGTAAACGCCGCTTACATCGGGACAGCGACGAGTTCACCGCCATGCGAGACGGCCTGACCGGTCTGCAGACGTTCCTTATCAGCCCGGAAAAACCGGATATGAATACTCTGAAAGACCAGTTGAACAAATTGGGTCGAGCAGCCAATACCTATCTCGAGGCAAAGAGAACGGAAATACACTTCGGCAAGGACTCCACCATGCGGACGCTTCGGCTGAGATTTGCAGAGGATTTGGCGAAGCTCGCAACCACCAGTGTTGCGGAGATCGATAATCTGAGCCAGGTCGAAACCCGTCTTGCCAATGAGCAGAAAGCGATGTCAACATCCGAAAAAAGGAAACTGAACACGAAAGACCCGGCTGTGTTCATGTACAGCGCACTGGAATCCTTTGTTCCGCAGGGCAAAAAAAGTGTTGCCGAAGCCGTTCGTAACGCCGTTCAAGCTGCCAATTCAAAAGGCAAAGCCACGGAAGTGAACCAGGTGGAGAATTCTCTGCAGAAATCCGAGAATCAGACCGAGAAGAAGACCGAGAAGAAGACCGAGAAAAAACAGGAAGGCAAAGTAGTAACGAGTACCCACAATAAACCGATAGCTTTAGGCAACGGATGATCCTTCCCGGTTATACTTCGATGAACGGACAGACAATTACAAAAGGGGGGCACGGATATGCCGGGTCCTAAATTTGATTACACAAAGCTGACACCAAATTATAAGAATAGTGAATTCCTGTGTGAGAAAGGCAAAGATGCTTACCTCGACAAGTTGGACAAGGATCGCCAAAAGGTGACCGATGTTAACCAACAGGTCGAACAATTCAGCCAGTATTACTGCACCAGCAATACAAATGTGCCTGCGGAAATCCTGAACACCGGTAATGTGAAGGTGCTGAATAATTATTTGACCAAACACGACAAGGAGCTGACCCCAAAAGAAAAGGACCATCTGAACGACCGTATTGTTGTGATGAAGTATCTGGACTCGTTGGAAAAACACTTTCAGGTCACCCCCCGCATAAGCTCGGGACCCATGGCGAAAAATAATGACGGCCAATATGTCCTGCCCGGAGTTCAGCTGGATCGGTGTCAGGATACCACCCTCGGTTGCTGGTCCTGTGCATTCAGTTTGCTGCTGAAGGGCCGCGGCGTGGAGCTTGACCAGAGGTTGATCCGCCGGTACCGCCCGGAATTTGTAGAAGGACATGAGCTGAATGCCGCATGGCAGACCGATATGGTCAATGGCAACGTCATCAGCGAGATCTACCAGTATTCCAGTCTGGTGAACAAGGTCTGCCCTAACACAAAAATGGCCAAAATGAACCTTGGGGGTGAAATGGGCGCCACTCTAACAGAATTTAAGGAGCAGGTTCTGTTAGCCCTGCGGGAAAAAAAATCGCCTGTTGCATTCTGCAACGGCATCCATTGGACTACGATCGTGGGCGTAAGCGAGGACGGCAATACATTTTACGTGGCGGACTCCTTAAATAGAGATCAGAGCAAACTTACCCCGGTAAATGCGGACAACTATCTCAACACATCAAAAGCCGAAATTGTCTGGCTTGAGGACATTGTTCTGGACAAAAATGGTCTGAGCCAGCAGCTTCCCGGCAATCGGTTCACGGTGGACAAGGATACGGGCACGATCCGCCCCATCAAAAATCTTCCGGACATTGCGTATACCGGCACGACCGATCTGAGTACATGTGGAATCCATATGACAGACGGTTATTCCAAGACAGAATACTTTGTCCCGGACATGATTCGGGATTATTCCCAGCCCTATGCCGAGCAGAAAAAGAAAAGCGATGCCTTTGCAGAGAAAGACGGCAGGGAGAAGATTGAACCGAAACAGCCTGTCTATACAATGCTCAGCACATATAGCAGGCAAAACGCTGAAGCAACCCTCAAAAAGTGGGTCGAGAGTAAGATTTTTTCCGATCGCAAAGTATACATGAAGGAGAGGGGATATTTTTCCCAGGCAGATTTGGACATGCTGAGTCCTGATCAAGCAGATATTTTATATGATCGCATTCGTAATTTTGAAACGGGCTCCAATAAAATGGACTCGACGAAGTTCAAAAAAGACCTGAGAGCGACTTTTGAGGTTTATTTCAATCAGTATCTTGTAAACACGGCAAATAAGGCCGAGTCGAATCAGGCATCTAACCAGCAGCAGCCGAATCAGCCTCAACCGAACCAGCCTCAGCCGAATCAGGCTCAGTCGAACCAGTCTCAGCCGAATCAGGCTCAGCCGAATCAGGCTCAGCCGAACCAGTCTCAGCCGGATCAGGCTCAGCCGAATCAGGCTCAGCCGAACCAGGATCAGTCGAACCAGTCTCAGCCGAATCAGGCTCAGTCGAACCAGTCTCAGCCGGATCAGTCTCAGCCGAATCAGCCTCAGCCGAATCAGCCTCAGCCGAATCAGCCTCAGTCGAACCAGTCTCAGCCGGATCAGTCTCAGCCGAATCAGGCTCAGTCGAACCAGTCTCAGCCGTCCAATGCTTCGACTTCGGATCCTAACCAGAAGCTGGCCAATGAAGAGGGGTTTACGCTTTTCGATGACGACGGCGAGCAGAAGACGGAAAACAAGTCAAAATCCATCAATCCGACTGAATCGTTTTTCACCCAGCCTCAGCAGACTGAATCGGAACTCAACCTGTCTCCGCTGAGTACATCTCAAAACACGCAGCAGCCAACACCCTCCAAACATTCAACCGGACTTGGTCACAGCACATCGACAACGCCAACTCCCGCGCCGGATCCGCCGGTAAACAGAGTACACCGGAATTCGGTTCAGTTCGTGCCGACACCGGAAGAATTCGCGGAGCTGGGCAAAGCGCTGAAAGACGCCAAAACCGCGGTGAACTCCAAGCTGTATTTGCTCCTTACGAATACGATGCAGACGTTGGGAGATCCGAAAAAGTATGCCTCGTTTACCGAGGAACAGCGCGTCCAGCTGATGCTGGTTGCGGCTTCCACCGTAGATGAATACATCTCGCATAAAGCAAGGGACGGCGTGAAGCCGAATGTATTCCGGAAGCTGGAAGCGGTCGAGAGGGTAAGCCAGTATCTGAATTCGGCTCTGAAGCCCCATCAAGACAAAACCTATAACATTAATACCACCCAGGCTGCAGTGAAAAGCGCCCCGGCTGCGGCGAAAAGCGCCCCGGTTTCGGTGAATACCACCCCGGTTTCGGTGAATACCACTCCGGTTTCGGTGAATTCCACCCCGGCTGCGGCGAAAAGCGCACCGGTTGCGGTGAAAAGCATCCCGGTTGCGGTGAAAAGCATTCCGCTTACCATGCAGGCACGGTCAGCCTTGGTTTCCCCGGCGGTTCGTGATTACTACGAAGGTCTTATCAAGCAAAATCCCTCGCATCTGAACAAGATCGCAAACCCGCAGCAGCGCAAAACCGCAGGTAATGTCAATACCTGCATGAACAAGATCCTGCTCAGCGCCGTTGCTCAAAAAAGCTCAAAAGTGACCGAGCTGATCAACATGAGAGCGACATTCGCAAATCCGCAGTTTGTTGCAGCGCAGTTCCCCGAAAAGAAGAAAGCGCCGGTTTCCAAGAATACGGGCGGTCTCAGAAAATAAGCCAAAACCGCAGTTTTTGCTCCGATTCCGGACAAGGAAATACCCGGGACGGTTCTCCGTGTGAGAGCCGCCCCGGGTTTTTGATTTTCTGATTCAGACTACAGTGCCGTTGGAGCGCTTCAAAGCGCTCCGGCTTCCGCTGCCGCCAGCTTCACACAGACAGGAAAGATTTCCATGACCTGCTCCAGCTCCTCCATCGGCGGC
>DCGQ01000036.1:0-36214 GCA_002314635.1 Clostridiales bacterium UBA1774 | reverse complement strand
AACCCGCCTACAAACGGGGAACCGGCAGGCGTCAGCGTCACACCGGCCTGTCCGCAAAGCTCCACGATTCGTTTCGCGCAGCCCTCCGGCGCTTCAAAGAGGATGAAATAGCCGCCTCTGGGGTGGCTCCAGTCCGCCAGACCGGACAGCTCCCGTTCCAGCGTGCGTAGCACCAGCTCAAACTTGGGTCGGATGATCGCCGCATGCTTTTCCATGTGCGCCGCAACGGTCTCCCTGTCCTTCAGAAAGCGGACGTGCCGAAGCTGATTCATCCGGTCATAGCTGACCAGCTGATAATGCAGCAGCTCGGTATGCCTTGCGATGTTGGCCGGACTGGCCGCCATGGCAGAGATGCCGCAGCCTGCGAAGGTAATCTTGGAGGTGGACGCGAACATCAGCACCCGATCCGGACATCCGGCCGCACAGCAGGCTTCATAGATATTGGCCAGCCGATCCTGACGCTCCGGTTCGTCGTACAGGTGATGGACGCAGTATGCGTGATCCCAGATAATCCGAAAATCCGGTGCGGCGGTTTTCAGCTCCGCCAGCGCCCGAACCTTTGCATCGCTGTAGGTCACGCCGGAGGGGTTGGAGTACATGGGATTGCAGATGATGCCCTTTACGCCGGGGTCGGCCGCAAGCTTCTGCATCGCTTCCAGATCCGGCCCATCGGACAGCAGGGGAATGCTGACGCATTCAATCCCCAGCATTTCCAGCATTTTAAAATGCCAGTCGTACCCGGGAACCGGGCAGAGGAAGCGCACCTTGGGAAGCCGACACCATGGCGTATCACCGGCCATCGGCCCGTGGATCCATGCCCGGGTCAGCGCGTCATAGATCATGTTGATGCTGGAGCTGCCGCCGATGATCACATTGGCCGGCTCCATATCCAGCAGCGAGCCGAACAGCCTTTTTGCTTCGGGAATCCCGGTCACATCGCCGTAGTTGCGGACGTCGGAGCCGTCCTCACTGACAAATTCATCCGACAGATGCAGCATGGGCACCGACAGCTCCAGCTGCCGGGCGGAAGGGCAGCCCCGTGCCATATTCAGATGCAGACCCCGCTTCTGAAAGGCATGATACTGCTCCCAAAGACGGGACATCTCCAATTCCGTCATAGCTTTTCCCTCCCGGGTCTGGGCAGGGTCACGGAACCGTTGGGCATCAGCACCACGGAACCGTCCGCAATCTCTCCCACCAGCGCCAGCGCACTGTCCAGATCGGGAACGATCTGCATTTTCGTATGGGAGAACTCCGCTGCCGGGAGCTTGGTCACATAAATAAAGCGGTACTTTTCCGCAGCGTCGGCATACAGGTAGCCGGTGGCGCCGCCGATGGTGTAATGAGCGCGGAGCGCGGTCTCCCGCTGGGGCATGGTATCGTAGTCCTTCATCTGCGCTTCCGCATCCGGACTGCCGAAGCCTTCCCGGCTTTCCGAAAGCATGATCATGGTTCCGCCGGGTTTGACACACTCGATCATATGGCAGAGGGTTTTCAAAGGCTGATAGACATTGATATCCTTGGGATAGCCGCCTGCGGAGGCGATGACCACATCGTACCGGTGCGGAATCGTCACCGCATTCATCCGGTCCACCATTTTGCAGGCTTCCGTATGAGCCTGTATCAGATCACCGGAGAACACCTTCAGAATCCGATAGGATTCATCCACAACGGTGTTGATGATGAAATCGGGGTTCAGCAGCTTGGCCGCTTCGCACATATCCTGATGAACCGGGTTTCCCTCCGTGTTGCCGCTGCGGACGCTGGCACGGAAGCCGCCCTCCGGTGCCAGCGACAGGGCATGATTCGCCTGCACCGTCTGATACCCGGCGATGCCGGGCAGAACGCTTTTTCTGCCGCCGGAAAAACCGGCGAGAAAATGATGCAGGACCGCGCCGATCAGAATGACCCGGTCTGCCTGCACCGCAAGAGAGTTGATGGAAACCGGCGTCCCATAGGAGGTGGTTCCCAGCATGGTCAGGTTATCCGCATCCAGCGGGTCATGGTCGCGGACAAAGGCCGCCCGATCATAGATCTCGGGGGAGACCAGCTTCCGCAGCTCCTCCGCGCTCTGCTTCCGATGCGTTCCCCGTGCGGACAGGATGAAGATATCCCGGTCGGCGATCCCGGCTGCGTTCAGCCGGGCAAACAGTTCCTTCAGGATCAGATCCGGTTTCTGCCAGCTTCGCGTCCCGTCTGAAATGACGACACAGACCTTTTCGCCCGGATGCACCAGTTCTTCCACCGGCCGGGTGCCGATGGGGGAGTCCAGAGAAGCGCGAATCAGCTCCGCGGCAGAAAGCCGCGGAGCCTCAACCGGATTGGGTTCGATCACAAAACCGATTTTTTCCTTCGGGAGACGGACTTCAAAAGCACCGTCCCCGTAAGCCAGTGACAGAGACATCTTATCCCCCCTCAAAATAACGCTCCAGGAAGCGGCGGGTTCGTTCCTCCTTGGGGTTGCCGATCACGTCCTCCGGCGAACCGTATTCCACCACCAGTCCCTGATCCATGAACAGCACATTGTCCGAAACCTGACGGGCAAAGCTCATCTCATGGGTCACGA
Organism: Clostridiales bacterium UBA1774; assembly: GCA_002314635.1. Taxonomy (GTDB): domain Bacteria; phylum Bacillota; class Clostridia; order Oscillospirales; family Oscillospiraceae; genus UBA1774. The sequence goes on along the minus strand of DCGQ01000036.1, from coordinate 33,648 downwards.
TGATCATGGTAATATCCCGGGTCGCCAGTTCGCCGATCACCTTCAGCACCTCACCGGTCAGCTCCGGGTCCAGCGCGGAGGTGGGTTCATCGAAGCAGAGGATATCCGGGTTCATGGCCAGCGCGCGTGCGATGGCAACGCGCTGCTGCTGACCGCCGGAAAGCTGATGGGGGTAGTTGTCCGCTTTGTTCGCAAGACCGACGCTGGCCAGAATGCTTCTGGCATTCGCATCGATCTCCTCGTAAATCTTCTTTTTTTCCGAAGCAAAGTCGGGTCGTTTTTTTGCCGCCAGTTTTCCGGCAAGGGTCACATTTTCCAGTGCCGTATACTGGGGGAACAGGTTGAAGGACTGAAAGACAAGGCCAAAATGCAGACGGTTCTGCATCAGCTCCTCCTCCGTCAGCTTCTTGGGGGATTTCGCATCCAGAATCCTGCGGCCGTTTACGGTGATGGTGCCGCTGTCCGGATGCTCGAGGAAATTCAGGCAGCGGAGGAGCGTGGTTTTTCCGCTGCCGGAGGATCCGATGATGGAAAGCGTCTCGCCCTTTTGCAGAGAGAAGCTGATATCTTTCAGAACCTGAACATCCCCGAAGCTTTTTTCAATGTTGGCGACTTCAAGAATAGACATGGCAGATTCTCCTATTATACTCTGAAATAATCAAGCTTCTTTTCCAGCTTGTTCAGGGCGATGGTGACAACGCCGTTGAAAATCAGGAAGAACAGGCCGGTGGAGAACAGCGGCCAGATCAGGCCCTGTTTCGTGTAGCGCTCGGCGCACATGATGATCTCCACAATGCCGATCACCCGCGCAAGGGAGGTGTCTTTCACAAGGGTAATGACTTCGTTGCTCATAGGCGGCACAATATGCTTGATGACCTGCAGCAGGATCACGTGGGTGAATACCTGTCTTTTGGTCATGCCCAGAACGGCTCCGGCTTCATACTGCCCCTGAGGAATACTTTCGATGCCGCCGCGGAAGATCTCGGAAAAGTACGCCGCATAGTTGATCACAAACGCCACCAGACAGGCAGTCATACGGGACTTGAAGGGCGTCCCGAAAAGAAGGCCGGGCGCATAGATGACCACAAAAAGCTGCAGCATCAGCGGGGTTCCGCGGATGATCCAGATAAAGACCTTGAACAGCCACCGAACCGGCTTGATTTTCGCCGTAGTACCGAAGGTAATGAGAAGACCGAGCGGAATTGCCATAACCAGCGTCAGCAGAAACAGCTCGATGTTCATCCAGAAGCCTTGAAACAGGGAAGCGATTTGTGCATTCATATCATGTTGCCCTTAATTGTCTTTATATTCTGTGGAAAGGGAATCAGCGAACCAGAACATCGTTCAGGCCGTAGTGAGAGGCGATGCTGTCCAGCGTGCCGTCAGCCAGCAGAGCGGCCATGGCTTCGTTGACCTTAGCGGTAAAGTCGCTGCCCTTGCGGAAGGCGATGCCGAACTGCTGTTCGCCGAAGTTCAGATCACCGTTGCAGACCAGATCTTCGAAGTCGGTGCCTTCGCCCACGGAGTAGTAACCCAGAGTGGAGTCCACGATGGCGAAATCAGCGGTGCCGGACTTGACTTCCATCAGAGCCTTCGCCATGGAGTCGGCGGGGACATAGTTCACATTGGCAAAGTATTCCTTTGCGGAAACGGTCTGGGTGCCGTCATCGGGAATGGAGCCGTCAACCTTGCCTTCACCGGTGGAACCGGCCTCGGCGGTCAGGGTCAGGCCGTCAACGCTGGCCATAATCTCGGCTTCCCGGTCAGCCTTCATGACGAGAGCCTGCTGATTCTGCATATAGGGGTTGGAGATGGACATATTCTGCTTGCGTTCCTCGGTGATGCACATGCCGTTCCAGATGCAGTCGATGTTCTTGGCGCTCAGCTCTACTTCCTTGGAATCCCAGTTGATCTCCACGAACTCGGCCTTCAGACCCAGCTTGGCGCAGACGGCTTCGGCAAACTCGGTGTCAAAACCGGTCAGCTTGCTGTCAGCACCGTAGTAGTTCATGGGCGGATACATGGTGATGCCGATCACCAGCGTGCCCTTTTCGGCAATGTAGGCCGCATCGGTCTTTTCGGTTTCGGTCTTTTTCGCGCTGCAGGCGGTGAGGGAGAATACCGTAATGACGGCGAGCAGGAGCATCAGGATCTTCTTGGCTTTCATGTTTTTTCCTCCAGTAATGATGTATTATTGTGCTAACAGTTTATCACGGCAAAATAGCCGTGCACTTCATCATACCAACGGTACAGAAAACTGTCAAGTATAAGATGAAAAATGTCTGAAAACCACGATGACAAACCCGGCTTCGGGTCGGTTTTATCGGCTCCGCTCCAGCAGCTCCTCCGCGGTAAGCAGCCGGATCGGCGGCGCGTCCGGCGGATGCAGCGCACAGACCGACAGGGTACAGTCCCGGAATTGCCGGGTGTACCCGTATATCTCCCCGCATTCCATGGAAATCGCGCCGCCGGACAGCAGCGGCAGCACGGAAAACTGCCGGGGCGAAAGGGACAAACCACGCCCGTCCAGCTTCATCACGCTCTCTTTCAACGTCCAGAGCATGAAAAAGCCGGTTTCGTCCTGCCGCTCCAGCCACGCAAGCTCCGCATCCGTAAACACACGCGCCGCTGTACGCGGCTTCACCGGGCCGTTTTGTTCCAGATCGGCCCCCACCGCCGTCTCGTCCGCGGCAAGCAGGGCATAGTCCCCGCTGTGAGAGAGGCTGAAACAGCGGGAGCCTGCCGTCCACAGCGGCTTTCCCCAGGGATTCACGGAAAGCTCCGGCTCCTTCGCGCCCAGCACCAGCGCCGTCAGCGCACCGGCGGCTATGCAGCGAAGCCTGTCCTCCTGTCGGCGGAATAGTGCAGCACGCTGCATCCGTTCCGGAAAAAGCGTTTCGCAGAGTTCCTTCGGGAGACGCGCCGCCTCCGCGATCGGCAAAATCGTCAGCTCCGTCATACCGTTCTCCGTTTCGAAAAGAAATACAATGGTTTCCGCCATTTGCCCGGGTCATTTTCACTATAGCATAGGGCAGCACTTGCCGCAAGCTTGCTTTCCCGGAAAAGGGTCTGACCCGTTCCCGATGCGGCGGGGCAGCATGAAAAAATTCCAAATCGCGCTTGACAGCGCACCATTAACGAGATATATTATCAATAAGGAATAGATATCAACAAGGACAGCACATTGATAAGAGAGAGGATTTTATGATAAAACGCAACACAGTCCAGCGCACTCTGGTGTTGGAGGCCGTCAACCGGCTTCGCTCCCATCCCACGGCGGATGAGATCTACGCTGAGATATCAAAAATCTGTCCCTCCATCAGCAGAGCCACCGTCTATCGGAATCTGCAGCAGCTATGTGAGCAGGGTATGATCCGGCGGCGGGAGATTCCCGGTTCTCCCGATCGGTTCGATCATAATACCGGAAGCCATTATCATATGCGCTGCACGGTCTGCGGCAGGGTAGAGGATGCGGACATGGAATATCTTCCCGCGCTTACCCAATCGATAGCGGATTCCCGCGGTTTTCTTCTGACAGGGCATACCATCATTTTTGACGGCATCTGTCCGGAATGCCGGAAACGGGAAGGCTGAACGGCATTCCCCATGTCACGCCCGTATTTCAAATTCATTATATAAAGGAGTCGTATCATGAGAAGCATTACAACATTTGATCTGCAGTATGCACATCGGTTTTACGGTTTTCAGGGCGAGGCTCAGTACCTCCACGGTCACACCGGCGTTCTCACCATTGAGGTGGAGGATACCGTCAACGAAGGCGTGAACATGGTTTTCCCCTGCAACGAGATTCAGAAGACCGCATGGGAAGTTCTGAAAAACTTTGACCATGCGCTGGTTCTCCGTCAGGATGATCCGCTGCTCCCCGCAATTCTGGATGTGTACGAAAAGCAGGGCATCAAAAACGGTCATCCCCGGAACACCATGAAGGGCGAAGCCTTCTCCAACGAGCTTTGCACCGCTTATCCCGATAGCCGTCTGGTAGTCACCAAGGAGACCATGACCGTGGAGGGCATGATCAAGATGGTGTACGCGCTTTTGAAGGACAAGCTGAACATCGCCAAAATCACCTTCACCAGCGGCGTGAATGCGGCCTCTCAGGAGTATGAGGTCAGCGGAACGGTGGATCGCTGCCCGCTGTGCGGCATTGCGCTGGAAAACGGCGTCTGCCCCAAGTGCGGCTATCAGAAGAAGTAAACGCCGGGGAGGGAACAGAAGTGCGCTATCTTGTTACCTATGATACACAGCACGGCAGCGCCAAGCGGCTGGCGCAGATCATCGCGCAGCGGCTGGATTGCCTCTGTGTCAATGTGGATACCCCGTTTCAGGCGGAGGACGAATCCGTTTATGATACGCTGGTTCTTGTGTTCGGCTTCCGCGGCCCCTATACCGCACAGCTGACGAAGCTGTTTCTGAACAACATGAAGGGCAAGCTGCATTATAAGCATCTGGTGGTCGTGGGGGAGGGTCTCTTTTCGGAAAAGGAGTTTCCCTCTGTTGCCGAGGGCATTCGCGGAATTGCAGAGCCTTACAGCTTCCGGCAGTATTTCATGAAGGGGCAGCTCCGCGTGAATACGCTGACCCCGGAGGAGCAGGCGCTTCTGGGCAAGTTCAGCCAGCTCACCGGAATGCAGATCACGGATATGGGCGAGTTTGACCCGGAAACCGCTGCCGGAATCGCGGAGCAGATCGCAGCCGATACAAAGGAGCTGCCGATTCCGGAGGATCCCAACGGGGGGCAGAAGAAATGGATCTGCTCCGTCTGCGGATACGTGCACACCGGCGATACGCCTCCGGAAAGCTGCCCGACCTGCAGACAGCCTGCTTCGGCCTTCAAGCCGCTTACCTGAGACGCAATACAGAGGGACTGCCTCAGATGCCGAAAAGCATTTGAGGCAGTTTTTTTGTCACGAAACACCATATCACATGCTTTCGGTTTCAACAAGCTGGCGGAAGGAGAAACATCCGTTTTTCACGGATCCGCATGACGTGAAAACACGCCGAAAAATCCGGAATCGAACACGAAAAGCGCTTGCAAGCAGCTATTTCAGGCGTTATTATATGATGATAGGTATATTGTATTTTTTATCCGATAGGAGGAGATGCTCTTGAAGAAAAGGACACTTTGCCTGTTCCTCTGTCTGGTGATGCTGCTGTCCACGGCAGTATTCGCAGCAAATGAGAAGGCAAAAACCATCCGACTGCAGAAAACAGAAGGTGAAGTAAGCGTAACCGATGCTTCCGGCAATCCCGTCACATTGATGGAAGATATGCGCCTGTATCACGGCTACCGGGTACAGACCGGCGGAAGCAGCTATGTCTGGCTCAGTCTGGACGATTCCAAAAGCGTCAAGCTGGACGAAAACACCCGGCTGGAACTGCGGAAGCACGGCAAAAAAATCGAGCTTGAGCTGATTTCCGGCTCCATTTTTCTGGATGTAACTTCTCATCTGGGTGATGATGAGGAGCTGACCGTGCGAACCGCCACCATTTTCACCGGCGTTCGCGGCACTAAGGTGATTCTCAGCACCATCCCCAACCCGGACACCAAATTGCCGGAGGATTCTTACGAATTACTCAGCAAAGCGGATACGGGTTCCGAATCGTTTGATGAACCATGGCTGCATGAAGTCATCGCCAAGACCGGTTCCCCCAGTCCCGGTTTCAAAGACGGCGAGCTGCCCGCCACGTCCAGCATTGTACTGCTGGAAGGGTCGCTGATGGTTCATCCGGTCAGTGGGCAGGAATTTCTGATGGAAGCCGGTCAGTGTACGGAGGTCTACAGTCTGGACAATCAGACCAATGTGGTCACCCGTAAGCTGAATACCGGCGATGTGGGCGCTTTTGTTGTCGCAGAAATAGAAAATAATCCTTCGCTCCGCAAACAGATTGACGATGCTCTCGGTTTTTCCGGGGAAGAAAGCTTCACGAAGAAGCTGATCCAAAACGGCGGCGTCCGGCAGAACCCCTCCGGCGTCGGAACGTATAACGGAAACAGCTCTGCCATCAAGGGTACAACAGACTTTGTATTTGGCCAGAAGACCGTCAGTTCGGCCCATACCCACTCCTGGGGTGCTCCCGTTTATAAATGGGACGAGGATCATAACTGCTACGCCATCCGCATCTGCAGCACCAATTCTGCTCATATGGAAGATGAAAAAGCCGCTGCTGTCTGCGAAACCGTGAAAGCGACCTGTGAAGAAGACGGCAGCATGACCTATACCGTCGTTTTCCAGAATGCGGCATTCCAGACCCAGACCGATCGTGTGGTTCTAACTGCGCTGGGTCATGACTTTGACCCGAAATCGGATAGCGACTGGATCCCCTATACCGAGGGCGGGCAGGTTCTGTATTACTATCTGAAATGTGAGCATGAGGACTGCACCGAAATCGAATCCGAAATCGAATATCTGAACCGGATTCAGAATACCGAGACCGAAATCACTTCTTACTCCGGTCTGATGGCCAACCAGTCGGAGGAGAATACGCTGACCGTTTCTGCCGGAAAGATGGTGAACATCGAAAACCTGTCTCTGGCGGAGGGCAATTCCATTGATGTTTACGGAACCCTGAACCTGACCGTGTCCGACGCGAAGCAGATCATTCGGAATAACGGCAGCATCTGGGTCAAGGACAACGGCACGCTGAATATTTCCGGTACGATGGAAAGCGTCAACGCCATAACCGTCTCGGAATACGGCACGCTGAATCTGCTTGATCAGGGAACCCTGAACATTCAGGCGGATAGAAACAGCTTCTCCGGCACCGTCAATATGATGGACGGCAGCAGCCTGAATACATCCGGAGCCGTGGTGATCAACGGTACACTGAACATTGCGGAAGATGCCTCTGCTGCCATCAACGGTGAGCTCAAGAACGGCACTGCCGGTACCATCACCCTTGCGAACAATGCAATGCTTACGGTGAGCGGCATCGTCAGCAATGAAGCAAACCTCACGCTGGAAGCGGGAAGCACGCTGACCATCGTGGGTCTGATGGAAAACAACGGCACACTTACCCTTAACGAATTGGCGGTGCTGGATATTCGGAAACCGGAAACGGAGAGCGATACCACCGTTCTGAATAACCACGGCACGATCCTGCTTGCCGACGACAGCTTCCTCACCGTCTCCCATGAGCTCTGGAACGCCGTGGACGATTCCTGCATCGAAATCACTGCCAAAAAGGCTGCTCCCGCCCGTATTCAGAGTGCTGCGATGACGAACAACGGTTCCTTTACCGTAGCCTCCGGCGCGGGACTGACGCTTCTGAGCGATGAGGAAAGTCCCGAGTTCCGGAACCGCGGCACCCTCTCCGTGGAAACCGGCGGTGAGCTGAAGGCTGAATCTTATGTACTGAATAACTACGGAACAGTGGAAACCGCAGAAAACAGTCTGCTTCAAATTTCGGAGATTCGCAACACCTTCAGTACAGCCACTGAGAACGATGTGACCGAAATCCTGTCGAGGGGACAGGTAAATATTTCCGGCACGGCTGAGATCGAACGGCTCGCGAATAAAACGGACATCACGCTGCCGGATGGTGCAGCGGTTACGGCAGAGGTGGTCAATAACTACGGAGAGCTGGAGCTGGAAACCGGTTCCGTGCTGACAGTCAGCGAAAGCCTGCTGAACAAGTCGGAAAATGAGGACTACGGCATCAGCGCCTCCATAGATGTGGGCGGAACGCTGAACCTGACTGAAGACGCGACAGTCAACAATCAGGCCCGTATTTGGACGACCGATGGCTCCGTCACAAACCTCTACGGCACCATGAACAGCGGCGATGATTTCTGCATGAACTATGGTACGCTGAATCTGTACCAGAATGCCGTGTTGGAGATGGACGCGGAAGTCGCCATGCTGGGCGGAACCGTCAACCTGTACGACGGAAGCCGCATCCGCGTGCATGACAGCACCGAGGAAGTACCCGGCACGCTGCTGACCGCCATATCCGGAGGCTCCGGCGGATTTATGGGCAGTCCCGGCAGTCTGAACGTTGTTTCCAATGCTGCCGCTTCCATCGAGGGCAATGTGGAGCATTTCGGCTACACGGTTACGCTGGGAGAAAACTCCGCGCTGACCATTGACGGCAGCCTTTCTTCCACCAGCATCAGCGAAGACGGCGTCGGCGTCCGGCTGTCCAAGAACAGCAGTCTGACCGTCATCGGCACGTTTACGAATCAGGCCGGTCTGGTTCTGGACGAAGGCGCAGCTCTGGAAGTGGGCGATCCGGAGGACGAGTCCGATCCCACGGTTCTGATCAACTACGGCTCCATCACGCTTTCCGACAGCAGCAGCATCATCGCCCACGGGCAGATTTTCAACGTGAACAGCGGCACCAGCCTGAATGTCATTTCCGCGAAAGCAAAACCGGAGCCTGCCACCATTGTTTGTTCTGTTCTGACAAACAGCGGCACTCTTACGGTGGAGTCCGGCGCGCTTCTCAGCACAGACTCCGCCGTGAGCAACAGCGGCACTCTTACGGTGGAGTCCGGTGCGTTTCTCAGCACAGATGCCGCCGTGAGCAGTTCCGGAACGATGATTTTCAACGGCGCCAATGTAGGCAGTCTGATTCCGGAAACGACCGCTTCCTCCAAGCTGATTTTCAATGTGACCGACAGCACGGATTCTGAAAGCCTTGTGAATCTGTTGTCAATTTTTGGTGAATCGCTGGGCACGGTGGAAGTAAATGTGGACGGTGAGCTGAGCTTCCCCGAGGAGACATACCTTACCATCCCCGCCAACACCACGCTGAACCTTGCGGAAGATGCCAGCTTGAGCGTGGACAATCTTGAAAACCTCGGTGTTATCACCACAGCGTCCCAAAGCCAGTTGACCGTAAAGAATGAAATAATCAGCTACGGTCAGCTGATCATCGGTTCGGACAGCAGTATGACCGCCGAGTATCTGAGTGTTTACGCCGAAAGAGAAAAGGAAACCGTTGAACAGGAATCCGAAACCCAGAGTGCTCCCGCTCCCAAGCTGGTCATTAACGGTGACGCAGTTGTATCGCATTTCTTCAGTGACATCGAAGATGCGTCTGTCGGCGAAACCGGTTCTCTGACCCTTGGCGGTGATTCCGAGGAAGAACCGTACTCCGGCATTTACGGTACATTGAACGTGTCCGGTCAGCTGATCGTCAACCACAGCCTGTACATTGAATCCATGGGAGACGAACCGGAAGTGAATGGTCAGGTCAATATCCTTTCCGGCGGCACGCTGACGGTACACACGATCTCTTATGAGAGCCCTGACAGCGTAACCATTGAGCCGACCGCGTCGCAGAATATAAACCCCGAATTGCCGGAAACCGGCAGCATTACCTGTTACGGAAAGCTCCATATTTCCGGTACCCTGAACTACGCGAAGCTGGAGGAACAGGCACAGCCGACCTGAACAGGCTGAGCTTCCCCCTCATCTCACTTAAGGAGGCAATCTGATGAAACAACGCTTGATTTCTCTGTTGCTGGTTTTGTGTCTGCTGGCAGCCGTTCCCATGACCGGTTTTGCTGACGACGCTCAGACTTTGAATGCACTGGCCCTACAGGGTAAGCCCGCCGGACTTACCCTGACGGCGGAGGGCGGCATTCTGATCACGGATACCTTTAACCACATTATCTGGCTTCTGGACAGTACCGGGTTCAGTCCCGTGGCCGGTGAACTGACGGGAACCAATGACTACCGGGAGCCTGTAGGCGGCTATCAGGACGGAGACCGGATCTCTGCCCGCTTCTGCAATCCCTGGGCCATTACCCCGTTTCTGGATGGCTACGCGGTATCCGACCGCGGCAACAACGCCATTCGCCTTGTGACCGATGACAAGGTGCAGACCGTGCTTCTGGCCTCCGCCACCGACAATGTGACCACCGCCACCGGCCTTGCCACAGATGACGAAGGAAATCTGTACTTCTCCGACAGCGTGGAAGGTCGGCTCTGGAAGATGACGGAGAAGGGAGTCCTGTCCCTTTATGCCGAGGGTCTGCATTCTCCCATGGGTCTTTGCTGGATGGAAGGCACGCTCTATGTGGCCGAAACCGGCAAGAACCGGATTTCCGCCATTGCGGACGGCGAAGTGATTCCGATTTGCGGCAGCGGCGAAGACGGGTTCCGGGACGGCCGTTCTTCCAAAGCAGAGTTTTCCGCTCCGCAGACCGTTACCGCCGGGCCGGATGGTACGCTTTACATCGCCGACACCGGCAACGGTGCGGTTCGTGCCTACTGCGGCGGCATTGTTACCACCGTCATGCAGTCTGACGGGCAGTTCTGGGGCGTTTCCCCCTGCGGCCTGCTGGTGAAGGACGGACTCCTTCTGGGCGCGGATTCTTTTGGCGGCGGCCTGTTCTACCGGCAGCTGGAGGAAGCCTCCTATGGCGATATCAGCTCCGAAGCATGGTATGCCGGTGATGTGTCCACCGTTTCCGCGCTGGGTCTGATGAAGGGCACCGACAAGGGTTTTGAACCGGACGGTACCCTGACGCGGGCCATGCTGGCGCAGATCCTTCTGAATGCCGCCAAGATGCAGGACAGAAACCTGATCGTCTACGGCAAAGCAGACTTTACGGATGTGCAGGAGAGCGACTGGTTCTGCAGCGCCGTTGGCTGGGCACAGCAGAACGGTCTGGTTTCCGGCGTGGGCAGTGGGAGCTTCCTGCCCGGGGCCGCCGCAACGCGGCAGGAGCTGGCAGTCATGCTCTACCGTGCGCAGGAGGAGCAGGGCGACTCCGGTGCGCTGGAAAGCTTCCGGGATGCGGATGAGGTCAGCTCCTGGGCGGTTGACGCCATGTGCTGGGCAGTCCAGAAGGGCATTATCCAAGGCTCGGACGGTTGCCTGAACCCCACCGATCCGGTTAAGCGTGCGGAAGCCGCCGCCATGCTGGTTCGCTTCTACGCAAAATAACAGCAGCCGAACCGATTTTCCGGAAAAATTAACCCAGATATGTAAAATGACGGCAGCTTCCGTTTCCGGAGGCTGCCGCCGTTTTCATGTTTTCAACAACTGTCCCTTAGTCGTAATAGTCGGGGGCAAGCTTTTCGTGGGGATTTTTCGGGTCGTGTGCGTAGAAAACCTGATAGCCGCAGTCCGCCAGATGGCGGATTTTCTGCAGCGAACGGGTCTCCCGTTCCGTGTCCGTAAACGGGCGGCCGGAGAACCCGCGCTCCAGCATCTCCTGATCCGGTGCCGCGTCCACAGCCAGAACCACCTTTCCGGTATGCGGAAGGTTCAGAAGGACAGATTGGTGCCCGCGGGAATGCCCCCGCGTGTCGATCAGCACGATGCTGCCATCCTCAAATACATCAAAATCCTCGTCATTCCCGATCTGGACATAGCGGAAACCGCGTGTCTGCTCATAGTTACGCAGATCATATCCGTGTTCATAAACCTCCGGCCACCATGCCGCCTGCAGCTCGGCTTTCCGCACCAGGAACAGCGCACCGGGAAAGCTGCTCATATAACCGGCGTGATCCATGTGCATATGGCTGAGCACAACATAGCCGATATCCTGCGGCGCAACACCCAGCTTTTTCAGCTGGGGCAGTATGGTGTCCGCTTCCTCCATGACCGCGTTTTCATCGCGGAAGGGGTAGGACTGTCCCGTGTCCACCAGAACAAGTCCCTTGGGATGCCGGATCAGATAGACATACATGGGCATTGGTTCTTCCATGCCGGGCAGCTTGATGCCGCCCACGCGGAAGCAGTACAGTTTCATATCCACGGTTTCCAGTTCCTCCATTCGCTGCGGTTTCGGAAACGCCCGGTCATCTTCCGGCCTTCGTCAGCGTTGCGCCGGTGATCTTTCTGACCAGATAGGGGATCGCAGGGGGATCCTCCCGATAACTGTCATAGGAGCCCATGCAGAGAAGTCCCAGCGTCTGCCCGGCCATGGGTCCGGACACAAAGACCGCGATCTTATTGACGTCGCAGACGGGCACGGAGCCGCCGGGTCTGCAGTCCTCCTCGGTCAGATAGGGCATCTCGCCGCTCTTTGCCAGAACGGTCATGGCCTTCTGCAGCTCGGGGGTCAGCTTTTCCCACGGGCATCTGCGGTAATTGGCAATGTACTTTTTCAGATCTTCCTTGCTCTTCATACCGGCTGCGGCAAACTGACGCGCCTCTCCGGGGAAGATGATCAGCGCATAGGTCTTGCCGCCGATCCAGCGCATGGCCGTCTTTTTCAGCTTCATGTCGCCGGTGCCGTCCCACTTGTCATAGTAGTTGATGTGGTTGACATTGTGTTCGCCCGGGTTGAGCTTCGCCTCCACATCGCCCTGCGCCCGCTCGGCGATCCGGTGCAGGTCGTTCTCCAGACCGTAGGTCCACACGGAGCCGGAGGGCATATGGGTCACATCCGCCCACCAGTAGCCGTCCACGTGCATGACCTCCTCGATGGTGACGGTGCTGTCCTCCTTGTCGTAACCCATCATCACATGGAACGGCTCCCAGGGACTGAGCTGGTCATTTTCGCAGAAGATCAGGTTGCAGTAGCGGGAAGCCTGCCCGGTCATGCCGCCGTCGATATCAAAGTCCAGCCAGCCAAGGTTGATGGCGCAGAGACTGACGGCGCGGCCGATTGCGCTGTTGGCCCGGGTGCCGGGGCCCAGATACCCCTGCTCGCAGTTCATGCCGATCTCCTTTGCGATGGGGCCGTTCACGGCGATCATCAGCTGGGAGGAGGTGGCCGTACACAGCGGATGGAATGCATCGAATTTGGGGTCACAGAGCGATTCCACCGCGGTTATGATCACCGGCAGATATTCCGGCTTCGCACCGGCCATGACTGCGTTGATCGCGATTTTTTCGATGGTGACAATGCCCCGTGCGGGCGTCATAAACCCGTTGATGACCTCGTCCGGCCGGCGACTGGTGCCGGTCAGCATTTCCTCCACGGCCTCCTGCGTGGGCGGCGCGATGGCCAGACCGTCGGTGTATTTGTGCTCCATAAAGTAATTCTGGAACTTTTCGTATGCCTCCGTATAGCTTTTGCCCGCAAAGGAAAGATCCGGGTTCTCATAGACCAGCGGCTTCGGATCCCGTTCCTCCTCGGTCAGCGGGTCGGTCAGCAGACGGACAATATCGTCCACCGAGTTGTCCGCCATTCTGCGGAACTCCTCCACCTCGCTCACGTCGAACCATTTCTCACAGGGCACCGCATACATCCGGAAGGGGACCCCGTAGGACATGGCGTGGCGCTTCGTCTGTCCCACATAGAGATCGGTGATCAGCGTCACGCCGGGCGTGCCGTTTTTCTCCCATTCGGGCGCAGCCTCCATATTGAAGCCGGCGGTGTTTTTCACGCCGTAGATATAGGCGTCGTAGCCGGGCAGCTTGGGGTCAATGCTGACAAAGAGGCCGGTTCTGGCTTCAAACCGGTCAAACACGGCGGTGGGATACCGCTCCTGCAGAAGCTCGGTGAGCCGATCCAGATAAATATCCGCGTCCGGCTTTATGGTCATCACGGCGATGTGCTTTCCGGCCAGCGTTTCCGGCCGGGGCGGCAGCGGGTGCGGCGCTTCCTGACTGATTTCACTGCGGGGATTGCGAACATTCAATACCACATTTTCACTCATGATCGGGCGCTCCTTTTATCAAAATTTCAGGGATTCCTGTCGTAGAAGCTTTCGCAATAGGGACGGGCAGCCTCGGCGATCCAGTTGTTTTTCTGTCGGATCACCGCATCGTCCGGGGAGCCGAGGAAGCCGCCGGAGAACACGTAGCCGCCGCCCGGAGCCAGCCGGTCGATGGTCTGCAGCACGGACTCCTTGATTTCCTCCTCCGTTACGTCCTCCCGCAGGAGCTCGTCTCTGCCGTCCCAGCCACCGCAGATGATCAGGCTGTTGCCGTATTTTTCCTTGATCGCCGTCAGATCGTTGCAGGACTGGGCAGGATTCCACAGCTTCACGCCCATCTCGCGCCAGTCGTCAATGATCTGCTCACAGTGGCCGCAGCAGTGCATGGAGATCGGCAGTCCCCGGTCGGTGGCCAGCTTTGCCTGACGGGCCGTGACCGGCTTGATCAGCTCCCGATAGGTCTCCGGGGAGATAAACAGGTTTTTCCACGATGCGATATCGTCGCACATATCGATGATATCCGGCTGATAGTAATCAATGGTTGACTCGATGACCTTGATGAAGAAGTCGCCCAGATACTCCATCAGCGCCCGCACTTCCTCCGGTTCTTCGTAGATGGCAAGCAGACCTTCGTTGTAGCCCATAAATGCCATCAGATACTGGAAATAGCCGAAATGGGAGCCAAGACTGATCAGAGAATCCTTCCGGTTTGCATGGGCGGCTTCCAGATCTTTTTTCGCCATGGCCTCCCAGTCAAAGTCCGAAAGATCCGGTACCTTGATCACATCCCGCCATTTTGTAATGTCCTTCAGAATGTAGTTATTCGGCTGCGGCAGCTTGGCGCTGTTAGCCTCCGCCACCGGGACGTAGGTAACGCCGAAAATGTCCTTGGCGATTCCGGGCTGCATCATGCCGGAAGCCAGCAGACTGGGGAACACGGACACGACGGCAGGCGGGTTGTCGCCCGCGCCGGGGCCGGACGAGGTGAACGGCACCCGTTCCGGCTGCTGACCGCTGAGCAGCAGTTGATAGTTTTCTTTGTCAGTTAATTTGTGTGCCATGATGCTTCCTCCGATGTACCTTACTTCGTGTAATACTGCGCCATTCTGACGCCCATATCAAAGGCATTTTTGCAGTCGATGGGGAACTGTTCCTCCCGGTGCCTGATTTTTTCCGCCTCATCGAACAGCGTAATATCGTACTTGGCATAGTCATTGATCTGATAGGTGTCGAAAACATGGAGCGTTTCCAGCGGCCCCAGCGTTCTGTCCAGCGCGGATTCGATGAAGGGCAGACCCACATCCATGAATTTCAGCAGCTCCTCCGTCCAGTTCATCGTATAGATGAGACCCACGGGGATCCGTCTGCCGAACAGCATGGTCATGGACTTGTCATACTTGGAATACTGATACAGCAGGCGTTCCAGAAGGCATCTCATTTCAGCGGTGGCATTGCCGATATAGATCGGGGTGCCGAGAATCAGCGCGTCCGCCTCCTGATCGATCTTCTCCAGAATCGGTGTCAGGCCGTCCTGTACGGCGCATTTGCCGTAGCTTTTCCCGCCGACCCGTTTGCAGGCGAAGCAGCTTCTGCAGCCTTTGAAATCGTAATCGATCAGATGGTACAGCTCTGTTTCCGCGCCCATGGACGCGGCTCCGTCCAGCGCAGACTGCAAAACCGTTGCCGTGTTCCAGTTTTTCCGCGGACTGCCGTTGACTGCAATGACCTTCATGTTTCATTTCCCCCTTTGAAATGGTATTCCATTGTTATTTTATAGATTATATTACATTTGATTATATTTAGTCAATATATAATAAACCGTTCGGTCATATTTGCTTTCTGTTTTTTTGTCAAAACAACTTGCAGCGGAACACAAATACAGGTATAGTTGTTCCGAAACATCCGGAATGAAGCGGTGCCCGGGGTTTCCGCAAATCCTACGGAAGGATGAGGTATACAGAATGTCAGCGTTATCCGGCAAGGAAGTAAAAGAATCGGATCTGTTTCTTCCGATCAAACGCATTTTCACGGAGGACGGGTATCAGGGCGACGGGGAAGTGGCGGGCATTGATCTCTATCTGGAGAAGGATGGGCGCAGTACCGCAGTGGAGCTGAAAAAAGAGCTGGATTTCCGGGCCATCCAGCAGGCCGCCCTTGACCAGAAAACCTGCGATTTCGTCTACATCGGCATTTTCCGGCCAAAGGATTTGTTTTCCGGCCGGACGCAGGACAAGCTCTATCTGCTGAAACGGCTGGGCATCGGACTGATCTGCGTATCGCGCCGAACCGGAGCTGCCGAAATCCTGCTGGATCCGGTGGTCAGCGAGCTGAGTGCGTTTCAGGTGCGTCACAAGGGGGATACCGCCGCCGTCCGGACGGAATTTAAAAACCGTCGGGTGAAAAACAACACCGGCGGCGTGAACAAAACCCGTCTGATGACGGCCTATAAAGAGGAATCTCTGCTGATTCTGCAGGCTTTGAACAGTCTGGGCGGACAGGCAGGCTGCAGGCAGGTGAGAGAGCTGTCAGGCTGTGCAAAAAGCACGGACATTCTGTATCACAATTACCACGGCTGGTTTGAAAATGTGTCCAAGGGCGTGTATCGCATCAGTGACAAGGGCTTTGCCGCGCTGACGGAATACGCGGAAACGCTGTGCAGGCTGCTGCAAACCCAAAATGCCGATTGACCGGAATCGGATCACACCCACGTTGATTCTATCGTTAGGAAAATGCTTCCGTTTTTTCATTTTCCATATTGCTTCTTTCCGCTAAATCGTGTACAATGAAGACGGCAAAGCTGGCGAAAGTCCGTGACGCAAAGCCCAAGCGTCTAAGCATCCTGCGATGTATGACCGACTGGCTGCAGTTCGTGCAGCCAGTTTTTTGGAGGAGGATATTATGTACGAAGTTTTTCTGTTCGTATTGGTATTAGGCTGTATCATAATGTTCTCAAATCTTGTATTCGCAACGATGCAGAAACCGTCCCCTATGCAGATTCATATCTGTATGATGCTGGTGTGCGTCATTCTTATGTTTGCGGGGTATTACATTGAGCTGAAGGCGACAACGCTTGAAATGGCTCTTATGGGAACCGTAGTCTCCTATATCGGAAAGCCTTTTATCATGCTGCAAAGTCTGATGGTAATATGTGCTTTTTATGGCGTCAAAATACGGAAGCTCTATTATTACATCGGTTCTTTTATCGCTGCGCTTGTATTTCTCGCAGTATTTACAAACCCTTATACAAGCCTTTATTACACCACCTGCACCTTCGATGCGAATAATCTTCATGCGCCGCTTTTAGTGGAAAACGGGCCGCTGTATTGGCTTCATGCCGTGACCATGTTTGCCTATTTTATCGGCTGCATCGTTGTCTCCATCATCGGGTATCTGCGTAACCGAAACAGTCAGATTGCCAGATTTACCGTCTATCTTGTTCTGATGGTAGTATTCGTTGTTTTGGGATATGTGGTATATCTTGCAGGCTGGTCTGAAGGTTATGACGCTACAGCCTTTGGGGCACTGGCGGGGGAGATTTGCCTGTCCATTCTCTTTTATCGCTACCGTATGTTTGATGCCGTTTCGTTGGCAAAGGATGCCGCTCTGGAAAGCTCCATAACCGGCATTATCGTGATTGACAGCAGCAAAAGAATCGCCTATACCAACCAGATCGGTAATAGTATTCTGTTGAACGGTTTGTCTCTGGATGAACTGTTAGAGCAGACGGAGGTTGAACGAAAATACTATATTAAAGAATGTGTATTCAATGTTTCGAGAAAAGAAATTGAACACAACGGTCATTATGTCTGTACTTCATTTGAGATAAATGACATTACCGCATCTTATGAATATCAAGCGCTTCTCGAAAAGGAAGTAAAGGAAAGAACCGAAAAAATCGAATCCATCCAGAGAAAATCCATTGCATCGCTGGCCAGCGTGGTTGAAGCCAGATCGCTGGAAACCGGTCAGCACATTGTCCGCACCAGCGAGTATTCCCGAATGATTGCAGAAGCGCTGCGGAAGAACGGGAAATACCGGGATTTGTTCACCGACGAGTATATTGACCTGTTTGTGGATGTCACCCCGCTTCATGATGTCGGCAAAATATCCGTTCCGGACAACATTCTTCTGAAACCGGGAAAGCTCGATAAAGCAGAGTTTGAAGAAATGAAAAAGCATGCTGCAATGGGCGCGGAAATCATTGATCGAGCCTTGCGCGGGGTAGAGGATGATCGATATGTTGACCTTGCAGCAAGCGTTGCGTTGTATCACCATGAAAGATGGGATGGTACAGGGTATCCCAGAATGCTGCGTGGAACTGAGATTCCGATTGAAGCACGCATCATGGCTGTAGCGGATTGTTTTGATGCTATGGTGTCCGACAGATGCTACAAAAAAGCGTTTTCAGTCAGTCAATCGCTGAAGATTCTGCAGGAAGAAAGCGGTACGCATTTTGACCCAGATGTGGTGGAAGCTTTCATCCATGCTTACGATGAGAAATACGGTCAGTAAAAAAACGAGCCAGCTTTTCATTTGAAAACTGGCTCATTTCTTTTCCCAAAAAATCAAAGCACGATCAGCAAAGGCCTTGGGGGGAGGGTATTGGTATTTCCTTATTATTCGGCAAAATACATGTTTTGCCGAATATTAAAGCGCCATTTCTGATGTCTTCCGCATTTGTCGAGCTGCCAGGCATTAATTGTCTTGTTGCTTGATATCAGATTGTATGCGTGGTATACTATCGTCACCGAGTTGCAGCATTTCGGATTCCGCAATGAAAGCTCAGAATATCCGTGTCCAGAGTATATCGCAATCGTGGAATAGGCGATTTTTTGGCAGTCAAACTTAATCCATTGATTTGTCTGCGTGTGACTTTTTATTATGAAACGGGATTATTATGAATAACCAAATTGTTTATTCTGCAAATAACGGCTTCGGCATTCTGCTGGATCAGGATGTGGAAGGATGCAAGATTCGTTTTCTCGGAAACCGGCAGAATCGCTGGTTGTCTCCATCGGAGCTGTCTTTGGTCGATCCCCATCTGATTTCCTATCTGGGCAAGGATTCCTCCTACGGCTACTCCCCTATGGTGCAGACGCGAGGCAGAGAATACTTTCGGTCGGGGAATGTGAAGGCCATGCGCTATGACCCGGAAACCGCATCCCTCTGTGCCCGGGTGAAAGGCAGCAGTAACAGCGTTTATGATACTGCCGTAACCATCCGAAACGGAAAGCGGTACAGCAGCTGTACCTGTCCCGTTGACGGCGACTGCAAGCACGGGTTTGCTCTGTTGCTATATGCCGCAAATGTATTTACCCTGCTGAGTACCGATGAGGCTGTGGAGCCTACTGCCCCGCTGCCGGAAACACTGGCACAGGCTGCGCTGACAGGGCAGCTTACCGATGCGGAGCTCCGGAAGGTGCTGCGGACCTTCGGCCCCTATTGGGATTACCATGGTAAAGAACTGGCTGCCCTTGTAGAGAAAATGTATTTTCTTAACTACCGGGGAAAAGTGAAAAACGCTCTGTTGAAGGAGCTGGAGCGGCTGCCCGATTCCCGCTATCTGCGGGAATATCTGGAATGTGAAGATTGGCAGTGGCGGTATCAGGTGCTGGAAGCCGATGCTTCGATGTTGGAGCATGCCTCTGAGCCGGAACAGCCAGAGGCCTTCTGGGGTTATTTCACGGCTGAGTATGAAGTTCTTGCCGACCGGGAGCAACGCAAACAGTTTACGATTTACCGCCTGCTCTCACCTGCCGGGGAAAAATTGATGGAAATCATTTCATCCGATGGAAGCTCCTGCCGACTAAACGGCAGTTTCCGCTTTCACATCAGCCGATTCCCCTGCTTTGCAAAGGCACTGATGCAGCGGGTGGAGACGAAGTATGCCGACGCCCTGCATGAAAAGCGGGAATCGCTGCAGAAGGAAATCGACCGTGTAAATCGGGAACGCTCGGTTCGTGCCCTTGTGGAATCTACGAAGGAACTTTGCCGCAGCTTCACGCAAAAGGGAAATATTCTGGCAGATATGCAAAAAGCCACACTGGAATGCAGTCTGAATCGGGTGCCTCTGGACCAAAAGGTTGAGCTTTCTCTGCGTGTAGGTGTGGACAAGCTGTATGTAGTCAGCCGCCCAATAGAGTTTCTGGATCGGTTTGCTCATGGCGTGAGTCATCGCTATGGGAAGCAGTTTGAGCTGACCCATATTCTGGACAATTTTGATGAGCCCTCTCGGAATGTATTATCCCTGCTATTGGAGTATCGAGATGTACTGGCGCAGTCGCTGGATTATCAGGAACGTCGAATCCGTCTCAGCAGCAAGCTTACCTCCAGGCTTCTGACTGCACTGCAAGGGCATCGTCTTCTGCTGGGGGATGTTCCGTATCGGGTACGATTGGAGGATATTCCCGTATTCTATTCGGTGGATGCGGAGTACCATATACACTGTACCACCGGCGATAACGTCACAGAGCGCTTGATCTATCTCCTGGACGATACGGCCATCCTTCTTGATAAGGAAAATCGGATTCTGGATCGGGCGGCAGTGAGCGCTGATGAACTGCCGCTGCTGAAATACGCCTGGCAGCATGATAATGCGGATATAAGTCCGGTGCTGGATCTATTCCGAAATGAGATATGTCCCCGCTTTGCATCCCGTTTTTCCGTGGACCCGGCGATTCAGGAAAAACTCAGTCCCAGCCAGTTAGAGATCTGTGCCTATTTTGACTATCAGGATGGGAAAATCAGCTGCAATTCCAAACTGTATCTGGATGGTCAGGAAGTGACAGAGAAAAATCTTGTATCCTCGCTGGATGCTCAGCAATACCAACGCTATTGTGACTATCTGGAACAGCTGGGTTTCCGAAATGGTCATATTTCCGATGAAACCGCTGTGCTGATGTTCTTCAAAATGGATTTCGCTCTGTTAAAACAGCTGTGTACGGTCTATTTATCCGACTCCATACGAAACAGGCAGTGTGTCAGCTTTACAAAACAGACGGTGCGAATCCAGTACGACAGCGGCATCATGGAAGCGTTTCTGCAGCCCAGCGACTATTCCGATGCGGAGCTGGAACAGATTCTGAAAGCAATCCGAAAAAAGAAAAAATTCATTCTCCTGCGTGATGATCGGATTGTGGATCTGGACAATTCGGAGGCTGCCGAATTTGCCGAAACGGTTTCGGAGCTGGGTTTGAATGCGAAAAAGCTCCATGAACAGAAGGAACTGACCATGGTAACGGCGCTGAAAGCCTTTGCCCATGAACAGTGCTGCGTGGTGGATGATTATCTGAAAAAGATGATGGACGACATCCGGAGCTTTCAGACCGCGGAGATTCCGCTGCCGCCGCTTCAGACTGAGCTGCGTCCCTATCAGATAGAGGGGTTTCGCTGGCTTCGCATTCTGTCCGAATACCATATGGGCGGCATTCTGTCTGACGATATGGGTCTGGGCAAAACTCTCCAGATCATCGCCATGCTTGCTGCGGACAAGGCGGAACAGCCAAGTCTGGTCATCTGCCCCAAAAGCCTGATTTTCAACTGGGTCAGTGAATTTCAGCGTTTCTGCCCGGAGGCTGCGGTAATTTCCGTATACGGCACCACATCCGTCCGGCAGAATGTGATCGAGCGTATTTCCAATCGGAAAAAGATTGTCTGCATCACATCCTACGAGTCTCTGCGAAATGACAGCGAACTTTATAAAAAGTGCCGTTTCCGTTATGTGATCCTGGATGAAGCACAGTATATCAAAAACGTGGACGCTCAAAAGACCAAGGGTGTCAAGAGCCTGAAAGCAGAACTGCGCTTTGCCCTCACCGGCACACCCATAGAAAACAGCGTCATAGACCTGTGGAGCATTTTTGATTTCATTATGCCCGGATATCTGGAAGAACTGGGCGCTTTCAAAAATGCCTATAGCCGGGATGAATCCGCCTTTCTGAATGTGCTTTCCCGCCGTATTGCCCCATTTGTCCTCCGCCGCACCAAGGAAGATGTATTGCAGGATCTGCCCGGCAAGTATGAGCGGGTGCTGACCGCAGATATGACTGCCGCACAGCGGAAGCTGTACGATGCCTATGTGCTGCAGGCAAAGCAGAAGCTGGAAGAAGGTGAAGGTGCTTTTGACATTCTGCCTTACCTGACCCGTCTTCGCCAGATCTGCGTGGACCCGGGAATGCTGGTGGAAGGATACGATGGAGAAAGCGGCAAGCTGCAGGAGCTGGAAACGCTGCTACAAGATTATATTGCCAATGGGCACCGGATCCTGCTGTTCAGTGCCTTTGTAAAAGCGCTTCATTCGGTGATTGCTCTGCTGAAACGCAACGGCATCGATTTTGATTTGATCACCGGCGATACCCCGGCAGCGGAACGCATCCAGCGGATGAATCGGTTCAACGGTCCGGCCGGTGCTCCGGTATTTCTGATCTCCCTGAAAGCGGGCGGTACCGGTCTGAATCTGACCGGTGCGGATACCGTCATTCATCTGGATCCGTGGTGGAATGCTGCCGCCGAGGAACAGGCCACGGATCGGGCACACCGCATCGGGCAGACCCGGAATGTGGAAGTAATCAGGCTGATCTGCTCCGATTCCATAGAACAGCGAGTGATTGAACTACAGAATCAGAAGAAGGATGTCATCGATCGCGTACTCTCCAACGATGAAAGTTCCGTGATCCGTGCCAGCCTGGAAAACATATCCTTCCTGCTTAATAAGGGGTAACCGAAGCCGCATGGAAGCGAACAGAATTTGAAGGGATCAGACTTATGAAAAGACTGGATATGTCGTTATATTCGATCCTGCGCCGGGTTCTCAGCGAGCTGAACGAACAGATCGTGGATCACGGGGAACGAGTTGCATACCTGTTCCTCATGATATCCAGATATCGGAAGCTGCCGGATGATCTGCATTTGGAGCATATGATGCTGGCCTGCTTCGCCCATGATATCGGTGCCTACAAGACAGAGAAGTTTCTGGATTTGCTGCGCTTCGATGTGAAAAATACACTGGAGCATTGCATTTACGGCTACTTGTTCATGAAGTATTTTTCCCCGCTGGCGGATGATGCAGAGGTTCTTCTATACCATCATACCTACTATAACGAAAAAGAAAAATACGCAGATAACCATTTTATAGATGACGGCCTTCTGATGCATTTTCTGGATCGTGTGGATATTTTCAACATTAAGCATTCGGATCCGGCAGATGTACTCTGGCAGCTGAAAAACGGATCCGGCAGGAATTTTGATCCGAAGGATGTAGAGGATTTTATCGCCGCGGATGAACAATACCACCTGATTGAAAATCTGCGTGACGGTTCCTACCGGGTGGATGTCATCAACTATTTCAATGACCCGGAGCGAATCGAACGGTTGACTGTGCCTATCGTGGATATGCTTGCGATTGAGATTGATTTCAAAAGTGAGCAGACCGTGGTGCATACCATTACCACCACCCGTTTGACAGAGATTATCGGGAGAAAACTGGGACTGACCGATGCTGAGGTCTGGGAAGCATCCTTTGCCGCGAGAATCCACGATTTGGGAAAGATCAACATTCAAACCGGCATATTGGAGAAGCAGGGGCGATTGACCCCGGCGGAATATGAACGGATGAAAAAACACGTTACATACACAGAACTGATTACGGCGGAATTGTTCCCCCGAAAGGTAGTACAGATCGCATCCCGACATCATGAGCGCATCAACGGAAGCGGATACCCTCGTGGATTGAGCGCCAAAGACCTGTCTGTTGAAGACCGGCTGGTACAGATCAGCGATGTAATCAGTGCCCTCCTGCAGAAGCGAAGCTACAAGGAAGCGTTGGAAAAAGAAACGGTGATCGGGATCTTGTCTGCTGAAGCCAATGACGGAAAACTGGACCCGGATATCGTCGCACTTTTTGTCCGGGATTACGATGAGATCACCCACGCTGTTCTGGAAAGCTCCATGCAGACAATCCGCACCTACGAGGGTCTGAACGCAGAATACCGGAAGTATCTCAAGGAGTATTCGTCTTCGGAACGGGATGCGATGGAGGAATTTGGCCTGTTTTCTCCGGTCGGATGATCCTGTATGGTGCAGCATAAACCGATAGAAATGAATTGAAAAGCAGAAATCGAGGTATGAATATGGCGAATACGGTAGGAACTCTGATCAAGGAAGCACGTACCAAAGCCAGGCTGACGCAGGAGCAGCTTGCAGCCCAGGTGGAGGGACTCACTGCGTCTGACATCAGCAAGGCAGAGCGGGGAGAAAAGCAGCTGTCTCAGGCGGCTTTGAAGCAGATCGCCAAGGTCACCGGAGTAACTCAGGCGTCGCTCCTTAACGCCGCAAAGGAGGATTCTGCGCCGAAATCCGAAAAGAAGACTTCAACGAAGAAAACCTCCTCAAAAAAGACGAATAGTTCGGAAAAGGATGAACTTACCCTGACCTCCACAGAAAAAAAGCTTGTTACGCTGTATCGCGCCGCAGATTCTGATACCAAAAAGCAGGTAATGGGCATCCTCAAGGGCGAGACGGCGGAAACCGAAGAAACCGGTAATATCCTCAGTTCCATTCTCGGCAGTGCCATGGATATGCTTTCCAAGAAATAAGGTGCAAATGCTCCCAAGTTCCCTTGCGTTGCGGTGAACTTGGGGGCATTTTTTCCGCAATGTGGGAGCAGAGCCTTTGTTCAGGATTGCAAATCAGACCGGATTCCTGTATGATAGAATTGTGAAGTGAACGAGAAACCATGTCTGCACGAAAAAAATATCAGGAGGTACCGTTATGGAGAACAATTCCGCCAGACCGCTTGCCGTAGAGCCTTATGACAAGGTGTGGGGCGTGGGTGTTTCCGGACTTACGGAAAACCCGTCGCCGTTTCCGCGCATTAACCGACTGCTGGATTGGACGAAGCAGCGGGAATCCTCCGCAGATTCCCGGCGTGCCCTGATCGTGACGGAAGGCTATCAGAAGTACGACTGCTATCCGCAGAACGTGAAATGGGGTCTCATTCTCCGCGATATTTTCACGCAGGTGCACATTCACATCTGGCCGGATGAGCTGATCGTGGGCGAGCTGGCGGCCGAGCCTTGTTCCGCCCCCATTTATCCCGAGTTCTCCATTGACTGGCTTACGAGGGAATTTAACGGCAATGTGATGGAGGCGCGTACCAATGACCGCTATGTGATCCCGCAGCAGGTCAAGGATGATATCAATTCCATTGAACCCTTCTGGACACATAAGACGCTGGGCGAAGCCGTGGAAGCCTCCATGACCCCGGAGGAAAAGCTGGGTTCCTTTCTGGGAAAAGGCATAAACCGCTGCGGCCTGTTCGTCTATGCCGGTGTGGGACACGTCTGTGCCAATTACGAAAAGCTGTTCCGTCTTGGCTTCGGCGGACTGCGCCGTGAGATTGAAACGCAGATGTCCGCGCTGGACACCTCTGTCCCGGAGGATGTAAAGCGTCGTGAGTTTTACGAAGCGGAGCTGTATGCTCTGGAGGGTGCTTCCGCCTATATCCGCCGCTACGGGGAGCTGGCGCTTCAGATGCAGGCGCAGGAACCGGACGAGACCCGGAAGGCAGAGCTTGGGCGCATCGCATCCAACTGTCATCAGGTTTCCGAGGGTGCGCCCCGGGATTTCTGGGAAGCGCTCCAGCTTTATCACATCGCAACAAATATGATCATCATTGAGTCAAACGGTCACTCCGTAACCTACGGCCGCTTTGACCGGCTGTTCACGCCGTTCTATGAAAACGATATTCAAAACGGAACGCTTACCAGAGCGCAGATGCAGGAGCTGATTGAAGCATTCTTCCTCAAAATGCACCAGCTCCGCAAAATTCGGGACACCTATGCGATCACCTTCTCCAGCGGCACCATCATGGGCGGTACTGCGCTGGATGTAGGCGGCGTGGATGAAAACGGAAACGATATCACCAGCGACGTGAGCTACATGGTTCTGGACGCACATGCCCACACCCGCATCCCCAATCCGTGGATGGGCGTGCGGCTGCACAAGGGCAGTCCCAGAGAGTTTTTGATCAAGACCTTCAATGTCATCCGAATAGGCACCGGCGAACCGAAAATCTTCAACGATGAACCGATCATTCAGTCCCTGCTCAACTACGGTGCCACCCTGGAAGACGCCCGCAATTATGTGGGCATCGGCTGCGTGGAGCCTGCCGTTCCCGGAAAGACCTACGGTATGCACGATTCCGGCTCCCTGAACCTGACACTGATCCTGCACATGGCCATCAATAACGGGCGCTGGCTGGATACCGATGAACAGATTTCCATTGATACCGGCTCTTTGAAGGACTTCCAAACCTTCGATGAGGTTCTGGAATCCTACCGGAAGCAGATGAAATACTGGTGCGACAGCATGATCTCCTGCATCAACAAGCTGGATTACTGTCACCAGCGGATGAAGCCCCTGCCCTATCTTTCCCTTCTGGTGGACGACTGCATTCAGAAAGGACAGGATGTATCCTGCGGCGGCGCCCACTACAACCATTCCGGGCCTCAGGCCGTGGGCATCGGCACCACGGCGGACGGACTGGCCGCCATCCGCCAGCTGGTTTTTGATGAGAAGCGGATCACCGGCGAAGAACTGCTGACCGCGCTGCGGGATAACTGGGTCGGGCATGAGGCGCTGTATGCGCTGGTCAACAGTGAGCATATGCACCAGTACGGGAACGACGACGACTATGCGGATGACCTCGCCCGCTTTGTGGTGGACAGCTACTGTGAAAACGTGGGTCATCGCCCCACGCCCCACGGCGGCGAATACAAACCCGGTGTTTTCACCGTCACCGCCAATGTGCAGCACGGTCAGGGCACCCCTGCCTCCCCGGACGGACGGAAAAGCGGCGAACCGCTGTCGGACTGTATGGGTCCGGTTCACACGGCCCGCTGCTCCCACGACCGCTGCGGCCCCACCGCGATCGCCAAATCCGTCACGAAAATCGACATGCCGCAGATCGGCAACGGCATCATTCTGAACTGGAAATTCTCCCCCGGTGCGGTTTCCGGCGAAACCGGTCTGGAGAACCTGATGGATCTGATGGGTGTGTACTTTGACCGTCAGGGTATGCAGAGCCAGTTTTCCATCATCGGCAAGGAAGTCATGCAGGCAGCACAGGAAAAACCGCAGGACTATCAGGATCTGCTGGTACGCATTGCAGGCTACAGTGCCTACTTTGTGGAGCTGTCCAGAGAACTGCAGAACGATCTGATCGGCCGGACAGAGCTTTCCTTTGACTGAGCCGGAAAGGAGCGGCATTGAAGGACTACGGCATCATTACAAACATCCAGAAATATACCATTCACGATGGTCCCGGGATCCGGACGGAGATTTTTTTCAAAGGCTGCCCGCTTCACTGTCTCTGGTGCTCCAATCCGGAGGACATGGAATCCCGCAGCCAGCTTGGGTTCTATCCCACCAAATGCATCGGCACGGAGCACTGCGGCTGGTGTCGGAAGGCCTGTCCCGCTCCGCCGGAAAACCGGCATGTCAGCGTTCTATTTCCGTCTCAGCAATGCAGCAGCTGCCTCCGATGTGCGGAGGTCTGCCCTTCCGGTGCCATCAAGCTGTGGGGCAAGCGCTATACCGTGCAGCAGCTTATGGATGAGATTCTGAAGGACATGGCTTTTTACGAACGAAGCGGCGGCGGTGTGACCCTGAACGGCGGCGAGGTTCTGCTGCAATGGGAGTTTGCCGCAGAGCTGCTGAAAGCCTGTCGGGAACAGCACATCCACACCTGTGTGGAATCCGCCCTGCACGTACCCACGGAACACATGGAGCAGGTGCTTGCCTATACGGATCTGGTCATTGCAGATATCAAACACATGGACACCGAAGCGCATCGGCGCATCACGGGAGCGGGCAATGAGCAGATTCTGAACAATCTGAAACGCATTGCAGCGCTGGATATCCCGCTTGTGATCCGCACCCCGGTCTGTATCGGCTACAACGGGGAGGAAGCCAATATCCGTGCCATCGGCGCGTTCCTCCGGGATGAGCTGCAGGGCAAAATCCTGCAATACCAGCTTCTCCCCTATCGGCGCATGGGAACCGAAAAATACGCCTGTCTGCAGAAGGCCTATCCTATGGAGAACTATGCCGCGCCGGAGCGTGAAAAATGGGAGGCGAACCTTCGCGCGCTTGCGGAGCTTCTCCGAACCGAATACAGCCTTCCCGCAGTGGAAGGCTCCGGGCACCGGCTTCCGCTCCGACAGGCTGATTAAGCTGAAAACACATTACGAAATACGAGGAGAATCGCCATGCTGACTAAGAGACAGAATATGCTTGAGACCATCCGCGGAGGCTGCCCGGATCGTTTTGTAAACGGTCATGAGGCTCTCGCCACCATTCGCAGCAATCCCTATTCCAAGGAATATCCCAGACCGGTCTTTGGCGGGGAACCGGTCAAAAACGCATGGGGCGTCACCATCACATTCCCAACCAACGTACCCGGTCCCTTCCCGGTTCACGATGAAGAACACATCGTTCTCAAGGATGTGGAGCACTGGAGAGACTACGTCAAAGCGCCTGAGCTTCACTATACGGCGGAAGACTGGGCCGAAGCGGCTGCCGAGGCTGCCGCCATCGACCGGAATGAGTATTTCGCAACGGTTATGGTGGCCCCCGGCGTGTTTGAGCAGTGCCACTATCTGATGAGTATGGTCGGCGCGCTCACCGCATTCTGCGAATATCCGGACGAAATGCACGAGCTGATCGACTACATCACCGAGTTTGAGCTGAAATACGCGGAGCAGCTCTGCAAATATGTGAAGCCGGACGCAATTCTGCACCACGATGACTGGGGCAGTCTGACCAATTCCTTCCTCTCCCCTGCCATGTTTGACGAATTTATCGTTCCCGCCTTCAAAAAAATCTATGGCTACTATAAGTCCCACGGCGTGGAGCTGATCATTCATCACAGCGATTCCTATGCGGCCAATCTGGTTCCTGCCATGATCGAAATGGGCATTGATGTATGGCAAGGCCCTGCAAGCACGAATCAGGTGAAAGACCTGATCGACAAATACGGAGAAAAGATTACCTTCATGGGTGAAATCGACAATACAGTGGTGGATGTGGTCGGCTGGACAGATGAGCTTTGCTACGATCAGGTCAAAAAGGTCTGCGAGAAAAACGGCATGAAATACTTTATCCCCTGCATTCTGGGCGGAACCTGCAATAACGGTGTGTGGGAAGCCGTGATGAAAGCCGTCAGCCGCTACAATACCGAGCGCTTCGGGATTTGCTGAGCGAAACAGTCCGCATCATCGGAACAGGACGCAGAATAAAGAACAGCTTTGACTTTCTGAGATCGGTGCATTTTTTATAATTTGCACTTTATATATAGCGTGCTTTCTGCTATAATCATACCGAATCCCTAAAGTAACATTCGCAATATGGCAGGTGCGCCGCTGCTGCATTTCAGGAGGAGACTGTGTATGAGTTCGAATCAGGTCATTGCATTTGTATATTGCTCCGTTGCCGTAGTAAGCGCATTCATTCAGATGTTCAATGCCCGGACGGTATCGGAAATCACACCGCGCTATTCCAACGAAAGATATGTCTTTTTTGCGGTTCTGTTTTCCGGATTTGCGTCCATATTTGACTGTGCTTATACGCTGAGAGAACTGGATATTGTCGCGTTCAGTCAGACAGCATCCTATGTTCTCACCTTGATCTATGTAGTCTGCCTGTCCCTTTGCGGGATGTTCTGGGTTTGCTACTCCGAAAAAAAGCAGAACAGCTGGTCTGTCAAAACCAAAAAGCGATTTCTGTTCTATTCGCTGCCCTTATACCTGCTTCTGCTTGTGATGATTTCGACGCCTTTTACCCATCTGTATTTTTATTTTGAGGATTCGCATTATCAGAGAGGCCCCCTGTTCCTTATTCTTTCTACCATTCTTTTTCTGTATGTTGTGCAGAGCGGGTTTACTGCGCTGGTTCGCTCCTTTAAGAAGGAGAACTATGTAGCAAGAAAAGAGTATCGAAGATTATTTGACTTTGCCGCGGTTTACATCGTGATCCAGATCGTTCAGCTGACCCTTCCTTCGGTTTTCCCTTATCGTTCTGTGGGAACCATGCTTTTCTTTGAAGTATTCCTCATTCAGAACATGAAAGAGATCATCGGCCGGGACCCGCTTACGCATATCAACAACCGTTTTGCCGCTGAGCGCCAGCTTGGCGTGATGTTCAGCGGCAGCGACTCCTTTGAGCTGACAATGCTGGATGTGGACAAATTCAAGTCGATCAACGACCAATACGGGCATCAGGAAGGCGACAAAGCGCTGCAATATGTTGCTTCGGCATTGGAGAAGTCCGTGGAAGGCGCATGTTTTATTGCGAGAATGGGCGGAGATGAATTTCTGATTATCAACGGAGATGACAGCCGCTCCATCGAACACATTGAGGAAAAGATAAACCATCATCTCCGAATGCTGCTGGAACGGCAGAATCGGCCATACAGCATTACGGTTTCTGTCGGCTTCGCCGTAAAAGACGAAGGTGTAACGAGCATTCCGGATTTGATTGCGCTTGCTGACAGCAGACTGTATTCCTGTAAAGCGCAGAAAAAAGGCATTGAGAATCCGGTGCAGTCCTGATCTCCGGCACCGGAGGTTCATGATAAAGGAAAAGAGACAGGGTGAGAACGCATCATTCCGCCCTGTCTCTCTTTTTTATTTCAGAATACTCGGGTCGTGCATGGTCTTCCGCTTCGGTGCCTTGAAGTACCGATTTGCGGCAGCTGCAATACAGATTGTCCAAAAAAGCGCAGATATTTTCCCGTAATTTTGTTGTTGTTTTTTCGAAAATGTGATACGATAGTTTTATAAAAATGTGGTTATTCATAACCCCGGGTATACGGAATGCGTCACCACAGGCGGATAACCAGATAAGAATGATTTCGTTTTGGAGGGTATCAATCATGTTTGGAGTCGGCAGCGTCAATATTGATCGGGTTTTGAAGGGTTCCATTGATCTGCATGTCCATCACGGCCCCGGCGGAGGCAGCTTCAGCGCATACGATCTGGCGGTACAGGCCAGTCAGGCCGGAATGCGAGGCATTGTCCTGAAGGACACCGGATACCCGAATGCGCCTATGGCCGAGATGATCAACGGTCTGGTTCCGGGCACTACCCTGTTCGGCAGCCAGTGTCTCAACGCTTACTGCGGCGGACTGAACTGCCATGCGGCGGAATCCGCTGCCAAAATGGGTGCCAAGGTCATCTGGATGCCCACGCTTTCCGCTGCCAACAGCGTGAATGTTTACCGGAAAATGGGCATCCCCGTCAGTGAAGAGGGAATCTCCCTGCTGGATGAAAAGGGTGCGCTCCGTCCGGAAGTGCTGAAAATTCTGGAGATCATCCGAAAGTATGACATTGCGCTGGCCACCGGTCACATCTCCCCCGCAGAGTGCTTTGCCGTGGTGGAGGAAGCCCGGAAAATGGGCATCGACAAGATCATCCTCACCCACCCGCTGGGCTCCGAAAGCGTTCTGGATCAGTCTCTGACGCTGGAGGAAACGATCCGGCTGACTCAGATGGGTGCCTATGCGGAGTTTACCTTCGTGTTCCACCTCCCCACCGAGCTGAGCTATGACCCGAAGATCACAGTCGGTCAGATCCGGGCGATCGGCCCGGAAAAGTGCGTCATCAGCACGGATCTGGGTCTTTTCGGCCACAACGCATCCCCGGTGGAGGGTTTCCGGATGTTTATTGCGACGCTGGCACATCAGGGGATGAACGAGGAAGAGATTACCTTGATGGCCAAGACCAATCCGGCAAAGCTGCTGGGTCTGGACGGCTGACATTTTTCCTCTGCCGGGCGTTTTCCCGGCAGACTCAGAATACTTCACGAATACAGGAGGAACTGGAATGAGCAAAACCAGCATTGAGATCATGGAACCCAAGGGCAAGCTTCTGGATCCCAAACGGGAAGGACTCTCGAACCCCAGACTGGACACTCTGAACGGAAAAACCATCGCGCTGATGTCCATTCATGTGGATTCCCTCGTCATGCTTGGCTCCATACTGTTTTTCGATATTCTCGAAGAACGGCTGAAGGCCAGATATGAGGGACTGCAGGTTTACCGCTGCCTGTCCTTCGGCTCCCCGGCTTCCGTTGTGAACGCGGACGAGATCGCCTCCAAGTGCGATGCATGGGTCGAGGGCGTCAAGGAAGCCATTACGCAGGGCAAGCGGGATGTGGGCGTTTTCATGGAAAGAGCCGGGAAACCCGGCGTCTCCATCTGCTCCGAGGTGCTGCTTCGCTCCAAGCAGGAGCTGCAGGATCTGAACGGGATGCCCGCCGTCCGCCTTGCCACCGTACCGGCGGTGGACTACTGCGCCGCCAAGAGAGACCGGGCCTTGATGGAGAAGGTCGTGGACGGCGTAATTGACGACATTGTGGCGGCTCTCACCACCCCGCTTACCGATGAGGAGAAGCGCAGCTACACGAAGGAATACGACTATTCCAACAAAACCTTCACCGGCGACAGCTATCACCAGGCCTACGAGCAGTTTCTGGATTACTGCGCGGCCAACGCTCTGACGGACGGTCTCCCCGTGGTTCCGCCGACCCCGGAGAATGTGGCATGGATGATGACCGGAACCACCTATCCCCGGGACAAGGTCATCGGCTATATGTACCCCAAGCGCGGCATTGCCACCGTGGAGAAGATCGCCCAATGCGCCGTTATGGCAGGTGCGAAGCCGGAATGGCTGCCTGTGATCATCGGCATCATCGATGTGATCACCGACCCGAATTTCAATCAGTTCCACATCGTAAACGAGATTCTGCCCATGATCTTCATCAGCGGCCCCATCGTCAAGGAGCTGGGCCTCAACAACGGCTCCGGCTACCTTGCCCCCGGCTACCGGGTCAATTCCACCATCGGCCGCGCCGTGCTGCTGTGCATGATCTCCATCGGCTGGAGAGACATGACCGTCTATGCCTCCCCCGGCGGCCCGGGACAGCCTGCGGCCTACTGCAACTACCTCATCCCGGAGAATCAGGACGAGAATCCATGGAACACATGGGCAGAGCACTGCGGCTTTGACCCGGACGAGAGCATCATCACCGCCTGCGAGCTGAACGGCACCAGCATGGTGTCCGGCGAGTGCATGTCCAACACGTCCTTTGAAGACCGGCTGGACGGCCTCACCGCCCGCTTCGCCAGAAACGGCGGCACCTACGGCTTCTCCGAAGTGGCGGACAATCCCCGCTACATGATCGTGCTCCACCCCACGCTGGCCCGTCAGCTGGCGGATCACGGCTTCACCCGGGAGAGCTTCATCCAGTACCTCTACGATAAAAACGTGGTGGACTATGAGCGGATGACGGAGAAGGAGCGGGAACAGCTGATCCGTGATCTGGAGCATGAGCTGGCCGAGGGCGGTTCCATGTCCAGAACCCGTGCGCTGAAACCAGAGGATGTGAAGCCCGGCCTGCATCTGGAGCCTTTCCACACCGGCGACCAGATTCTGGTCATGGTTTCCGGCACCGGCGCGGGCAATTCCTCGATCTACTCCGCCATGACCGGCTCCTCCGCTGCCCATGCGGAGGACGTAAAGGAGCCCCGTCCGTGGATGAACAAGGTTATCCGCGGCGCTGCCCTCACCAAGTACGGCCGCTGAATACCCGTCCCGGTAAACACAATTCCAACAGGAATCCCGATCAGATAGGAGGATACACGATATGGCACTTGAATACACAAAGTCGGAAGCAAAAGCATGGGCAAAGAAGAATTTCCTCGGTCTGGAAGCGCCCATTTTCCCCTCGTACACCCCGGATCTTTCGGCGCTGGACGAGGACGGAATCCGGTGGGACGTAAACCACATCATTGCCAATGGCATGATGTCCATTATGATCGCGCCGGAGGCAACCGGCATGACCTACGAGGAGCGCAAGGAGTTTGTCCGCATCGTCAATGACGAGGCCAGGGGCCGGATCATCACTTCGGTGGGTGCTCTTCTGGACACGGTTGAAGAAAACATTGCCATCATGCAGTACCACGAGGAAACCGGCGGCACCATGGCAATGTTTTCTTCAACCGTGT
>DCGQ01000001.1 GCA_002314635.1 Clostridiales bacterium UBA1774 | reverse complement strand
TCGGTAATTAGTTGCCGGAGTAATATTATAATAAGGTAACTGCGCTTTTCCGGAAGGGGCGCGGAATCTCATAAATCGAAAGGAGCAAAAACCATGAAACCCGAAAAAGAGACCATTGACGCCATTATCCGGCTGGAATGGAAGATGTTCCACAGCGTAAACGAAGGTTCTGAGCTGGCATGGTGCCAGAATGATTACGATACCTTTGCCGGGATGCGCCGGGGCCAGTATGAGAGCTGGGACGAGCGCACCTGCCGCAGCTATCTGCAGGATGTGGAGGAAGCTGCCGCAGCAGGGGAAAACCTTGCCGAGCAGAAGTACATCTATATGATGCGCTCCACTGCGCCGGAGGATTTTGAAAAGCTCAGTGACCGGGTGAAGCCCATCGACTGTGAGAAGAATACGCTGGCGGAGCAGATCACGGACAAGCTGGTGGAGCAGACTGCGGTGCTGCGGCAGCAGTTCCCGCTGGTCAGCAGTACCGGCCGCCCGCTGCGCTCCTCTGAGGACACGCCGGAGTACACCAGCGTGGAGACCTACCAGCGCAGCGAGCTTTATACGTATTCCAACCGCACCCTCCGTGCGCTGTACGCATGGCTGATGGAGCTGGAAAAGGAAGGGGTCTCCCTTGCCCGGCTCCTGCAGGAAAATACCCTGCATTACTACGGATTTCAGACCATGGAGGAGGCGGAGGCTCATCTCCGCAGCCGCCGGAACCGGCAGGAGCTGAACTGATGGACGAATTTTTCAGTACGCTGGACAATCTGTATCTCACCGGCGATCAGGAGAAGATCGAGCGGTTCATGCTGGATAAGCTGCGGGAGCTGGAGGAACAGGGCGAAACGCTGGACGCTTCCAGCGTGATGAACGAGCTGGCCGGTTATTACCGGGGCACCAGCCGCTACGGGGACAGTGTCCGCTATGCACAGGCCAGCATGGCGATCCTGCAGGAGCGGGGCATGGGGGAGACCATCCAGTATGCCACCATGCTGCTGAACTATGCCGGTGTGCTGCGGCTGATGGGGAAGCTGACCCAGTCCCGGGACAGCTTCCGGGAATCGAAGGCCATTCTGGAGCGGCTGGGGGAGACCGGCAGCTATGCCTATGTGAGCCTCCTGAACAATCTGGCGCTGACCCTGCAGGACATGAACGAAGGGGACGAGGCCATCGAGCTGGCGCAGCAGGCGCTCAGCATCATGCGAGGCCGTGCGGAGCGGGAGGACGAGGTGCCCACCAGCCTGAACAACCTTTCTGCCATGTACCTGCGGCAGAAGAAATTCGACAAGGCGGAGGAGACTGTCCGGCAGGCGCTGGAGGAGTTTCATGCCCTGCCGGAGCGCAGCGCCCATGAAGCCGCAGCGTGGGGGACACTGGGCGTGATCTTCTATCAGACCAAGCGTCTGCCCGAGGCGCTGGATGCCTTTGAAAAGGCAGCGGAGCAGACAAAGTTCGTATTCGGCGAGAATGTGGACTATGCCTCCTCCCTCCGCAGCATTGCCGTGATCAAGCTGGCCATGCAGGACCGAAAGGGCGCGGCAGAGCGGCAGGCACAGGCACTGAGGGTGCTGAAAAACCTGCTGGGCGAGCAGCATCCCCGGGTGCAGAGCTACGCACAGGAGCTTCGGGAGTATGAGGAGGCGCAGCCTTGAACGGACTGGAGCTGAGCCGGGAGTTTTTTGAGACGGAGGCGCTGCCGGATTTGCTGCGCCGCTTTCCCGAGGCGGCGGAATGGGCGGCTGCGGGTCTGGCGGGCAACGGCAGCGAGTGCTTCGGCTTCGATGACGAGCTGAGCCGGGATCATGACTGGGGCATCGACTTCTTCCTCTGGATCCCGGAGAGCAAGGCAGACTATCTGCCCGCCCTGCGGGACTGGAAGGCGCAGGTGAATGAGCAGATCCCACCGGAGCTGCGGAAGCACCGCTCCGCTTACGGGGCGCAGGTGGGGGTGCAGACCGTGGGCGAGTTTTACAAATCCCTGATCGGCTGCATCGACCGGCCGAAAAAGCTGCAGGAGTGGATCAGCGCACCGGAGGAGAACCTGTGCATGGCGGTCAACGGCAGCGTGTTCCGAGACCCGGCCGGGGAATTCACCGCCGTCCGGCAGCGGATTCTTGCCTATTTTCCCGAGGATATCCGGCTGAAAAAGATGGCGGCTGCCTGTATGCGGATCGCCCAGTCCGGGCAGTACAATCTGCCCCGGATGGCAAAGCGGCAGGACTGGGTGGCGGCGCAGGAGATTCGGAGCCAGTTCATCCGCCATGCCATGCACCTGTGCTTCCTGCTGGAAAAGCGGTATATGCCCTATTATAAGTGGGCGTGGCGCAGTCTCTGCACCCTGCCCGGCATCGGTGCGGAGCTGGGTCAGCGGCTGAAAGCGCTGGTAGAGACCTGCGGCTGGGATCAGGCCGCGCTGGACAGCACGCAGGAGCAGGTGGAGCGCATCTGCGCGCTGCTGATCCGGGCGCTGCGGGAGCAGGGCATCAGCACGGAAGCGGATGATTTCCTGATTCCCCACGGGGAAGCTATCCGAAACCGCATTCAGGCCGATGTCCTGCGGGAGCTGCCCACCCAGTACGACCCGTTTCCGTAAGATAAAACGAGACCGTCTCGGATTGTGAGATGGTCTCGTTTTTTGCCATGTGTATATGCCTCCTTTTACCAGACCTGCCAGCGGCAGAGAAAGGCCAGATAATAGGCAAAACCGGAAACCGCGCAAAGGGCGGTCAGCGCCGTGTTGACCGTTTTCCGGCGGGAAAGCGCTGCCAGTCCCAGCGGCACCGGCAGCAGCACCAGCAGATACCGGGGCGCACTGAGAAGCCATGTGGCGCCGATGGCAACGGCAAAGTAGATGATGCCCCAACCCAGCAGGGAGGGCCGCAGCCGGGGCGCGGCAGTGAGCCAGATCAGCAGCGCGCCGAAGGAGGCCAGCAGGTTCGGCAGCCACAGACCCCAGAACATGGCTGCCTGTTCCGGCAGACTGTTCAGCAGATACTCGGTCTGATAGGCAGCGGTGTTGAAGAACCAACCCAGCTCCTGCCCCCAGTGCGTTTTCTGATAGTAGAGGAAGCGCAGCGGGTCGCCGGTGAGACGGTAGTTCAGCAGAAGGTAGCCGCCGAAGCCGCAGAGGATCAGCAGCAGCGCGGGGAAGCACCGGAGCCGCCGCTTTCCCTCCCGTACCGTGAGCCGCACCGCTTCAAAGAACAGCGGTACCACCAGCGTCAGTCCCAGTGAGCGGGTGAAGGAGGCGTATGCGCCCAGCAGACAGCCAAGGAACCAGTGATCCCTGCGGCACAGGTACAGACAGCCGCAGCAGCACAGCAGGAACAGACCCTCGCTCATGGGCGACACATAGAAAAACCAACCCGGCAGCAGCAAAAAGAATTTCAGCGCCCGCATGGTGTCCGTATGGGAATAGTCCAGCCGCAGCAGCCGGTAGCACATCGCACCTGCACCGGCAAAGCACAGCGCGGAGGTCAGAAGTCCCGCAGCCAGCACGTTCCGGGTCAGCACATTCACCAGCCGCACCAGCAGCGGATAACCGGGCAGGAACACCAGCTGAACGATCCGATCCCAGTCCCCCTCCGCCAGATACCCCTGTTCTGCGATGGTCAGATAGCTGCCGCTGTCCAGACAGCGCCAGAAATCCATGCTGCTGCCGTACCCCAGCAGGGAACGCAGCAGGGCGGTCAAAGCCAGCACCAGCCCGTCCAGTACCAGCAGAGTGAGAAAAATGCGAAGTCCCATCCGGGGCGGCTCAGCGGGATCGGGCAGAGGGTCCGCGCCCGCCCTGTCCCAGAATGCCAGCCACCGGGGGACAAAGCGCAGACATACGCCGGTGTACAGCAGAACGCTGAGAACGGCTGCCGCCAGTCCGAAAGCGCTGTGATTTGTGTGATTGTGCAGCCAGATACAGAAAACCGTAACCACCGCGCTCAGCCCGGCAGCGGAGATGCCAAGCTGCCACCGGCGGCGGATCGAAAGCTTTTTCATAGTATGGACGCCTTTCCTGCGGAGTTAGGATAAGCATACCACAGGAATGCCGGAACGGAAACAGAAAATCCAGTGAATTTTAGCATGTTTTACTTTAAGGATTTTCATTGACAAGCGGATAAAGCTGTGATATATTACAAACCGTTCCATGACGGCATCGGAATCCCGAAAAGGAAACCGGTGTCTGAGGACACTCTGGAGAATCTCATTCAGTTGAGTGCCGAAGGTGCAAGGCGGTTTCCCGCCGAATCTCTCAGGCAAAAGGACAGAGACGGAAATCAGCTTTGATTTCCCTGCCTGTTTTTTCTCTCCGGAGCTGCCGCCATGTACGGCGGCTGTTTTTTTTACCCATTTATCATAATTGAGGAGAGAGAAAACCATGGAAGCTGCCCTGTTGAAAGTTGTCCAAAGCATTAACGCCTATCTGTCTGACTACATCCTGATTTTCCTGCTGATCGGCTGCGGCCTGTATTTTTCCATCCGCACCAAGTTCGTGCAGGTTCGCTGCTTCGGTGAAGGCATGAAGCGCGCCTTCGGCGGTCTGACCCTGCGGGGCGGCAAGCAGAGCACCGGCATCAGCTCCTTTCAGGCTCTGACCACCGCCATTGCCGCACAGGTCGGCACCGGCAACATCGTGGGCGCTTCCGGCGCAATCCTTACCGGCGGCCCCGGCGCCATCTTCTGGATGTGGGTCATCGCCTTCTTCGGCATGGCTACCATCTACGCGGAAGCCACGCTGGCCATCAAGACCCGTCAGGTCGAGAAGGACGGCAGCATCAAGGGCGGCCCCGTGTACTACATTACCACCGCGTTCAAGGGCGGCTTCGGCAAGTTCCTGGCCGGTTTCTTCGCCGTCTCCATCACGCTGGCGCTGGGCTTCATGGGCTGCATGGTTCAGTCCAACTCCATCGGCGGCAACTTTGAGAACGCCTTCGGCATTCCCAGTTGGGTCATGGGTCTGGTTCTGGTCATCATCTGCGGCATCATCTTCCTGGGCGGCATCCAGCGTCTGGCCTCCGTCACCGAGAAGATCGTCCCCATCATGGCAACTCTGTTCCTCATCGGCGGTCTGATCGTGCTGGTCTGCCGCATTCAGTACATCCCCGCCACCTTCGGCATGATCTTCAAGTACGCCTTTACGCCTCAGGCCATCATCGGCGGCGGCTTCGGTGCTGCCATCAAGATCGCCATCAGCCAGGGCGCCAAGCGCGGCCTGTTCTCTAACGAAGCCGGTATGGGCTCCACTCCCCATGCCCATGCTCAGGCCAACGTGAAGGATCCTCATGAGCAGGGCGTTGTGGCCATGATCGGTGTGTTCATCGACACCTTCGTGGTTCTGACCCTGAATGCTTTGGTCATCATCTCCACCCTGTACACCAAGGGCGGCATTCTGGAAAACGGCTATGCCGGTGCCATCACCGAAACCATCTCCAAGAACAACCTGGCTCAGACCGCCTTCGGCTCCGTGCTCGGCTCCTCCTTCGGCGCTTCCTTCGTGGCTATCTGCCTGTTCTTCTTTGCCTTCTCCACCGTGCTGAGCTGGAATATGTTCGGCCGCGTCAATGCCGAATACCTGTTCGGCAAGAAGAATCCCAAGCTCTGCAAGATCATCTACTCCGTCATCGGTCTGGTGTTCGTGTTCCTCGGCTCCGTGGCCAGCAACGATCTGGTCTGGGAGCTGACGGATATGTTCAATAACATCATGGTCATCCCCAACGTGCTGGCACTGGTGGTGCTGGGCAAGATCGTTGCCGATCAGGCCAAGGCCCACAACGGCAAGCTTCCCGCCAAGGCCGGAAAGTAAATCCGAACTCTATCCCGCCGGTCGAAAGATCGGCGGGATTTTTCTCGGTTATGTATGATTCTGACAGACCTTTCCACGGAAGCTATGACTGTTTTTTCAAAAAGTGCTGTTGATTTCGACCAAGATATGATACTATGTTACCAGTAAAATTATGCTGTCTGTCGGCGCAGCTGGGGCAGCGGATATTGAAGGAGGTTCACCTATGAGTGCAAAGACCTATCTGGAGCCGGAAACTCTGGTTCCGATTTACGACGAATGTGACGTGCTGGTTGTGGGCGGCGGCTCCGCCGGACACAGTGCGGCAGTTGCGGCTGCCCGTGCAGGCTGCAAAAACGTGATTCTGATGGAGCGCTACGGCTACTGCGGCGGCGATGTGACCGGCGGTTATGTGCTGCTGATCCCCAGCCTGTCCTTCCATGAAAAGACCTATGTGCGCGGCATTCAGGAAGAGTGGTTCACCCGTCTGAGTAAGGTACCCGGCGCTGTCCGCGGCCCCGGCCCGGAGCTGGCCGGTATCACCGATCCGGAAGAGGTCCGCAAATGGGCAGATGTGGGCGGCGCTACCCATATCCAGCCTGCCCGCGTGGAGCATGGCTTCATGCTGGATCCCACTCAGCTGAAAATCGAAATGGACATCATGCTGGATGAGCTGAAGGACTCCATCCGCGTGCTGTACCACAGCTGGGGCGTGAAACCCATCATGGAAGGGACTACCTGCAAGGGCGTTCTGTTTGAGTCCAAGGAAGGCCGCAAGGCCATTCTGGCCAAGGTGGTTATCGACGCTACCGGCGACGCGGACCTGTGCCGCCTGTCCGGCGCTCCCACCTCCTCCGCCATCGACGATGAGTGCCGCTGCTCCTCCACCGCTCTGGTGTACCGCATCGGCGGTTTCAGCAAGAATGCCTACAATGTGTGGAACTTCACCCATCGGGATGAGGCTATGGCGCTCAGCAAGGAACTGTTTGAGATCCACGGCTTCCGCACCGGCATGATCACCGGCCCCACGGACGATGTGAGCTGGGTCAACAACTGGCAGCCCAAGCGGGACTGCTCCAAGATCGCCGACCAGACCGCCACCGAGATGGGCACCCGTCTGGCGCTGCGTAAGGTTCTGGATGCTTACAAGAAGCATTGCCCCGAAGTGTTTGCCAATGCCTTCCTGTACGATGTGGCGCCCCAGCTGGGCACCCGCGGCAGCCACCGCATCGTGGGCGAATACATCATCTCCTCCAATGACTGGGCCTTCCCCAAGACCCATGACGACTGCATCGCGTGGCACTGCACCGTGGATACCCTGAATGACAATGCCCCCATCGAGATCCCCTACCGGTCCATCCTGCCCCAGAAGGTGGA
Source organism: Clostridiales bacterium UBA1774 (assembly GCA_002314635.1). Classification (GTDB taxonomy): domain Bacteria; phylum Bacillota; class Clostridia; order Oscillospirales; family Oscillospiraceae; genus UBA1774. The sequence goes on along the minus strand of DCGQ01000001.1, from coordinate 10,371 downwards.
CAACCTGCTGGCTCCCGGCCGTCACATCTCCGCCGACCGCATCGCCATCGACAATGTGAACCTGATCCCCCAGTGCGTGGGTACCGGTCAGGCCGCCGGCGTTGCCGCTGCCGTGGCAGTTGCCACCGGCACTACCACCCATTCCGTGGATGTGTCCCGTATTCAGGACATTCTGGCAGGCGAGCAGGATGTGCCGCTGCCCCGCAATGCCCATACCGATATCAGCTATACCCAGTGTCTGGAAGCCCATGAGCATGGCCTTTATACCCCCGCTGCCAAGGCCGCCCGCTCCAACGGCGATGCTGCCGCCACCTACCGTCACTGGACCATGTCCTCCGGCGCAGGCGACCCCAGCAAGCAGAAGGGCCATCAGTAAGCTTCGTTTCGGCTCCCGTTCCGCATATCGCGGAGCGGGAGCTTTTTGTGCGGGACTGCTGCGGCGAGGATGGCGGCGGCGATCTGCCGTGCTGCGGCGGGGTCGCTGCTGCTGCGAATCAACGCCAGAAGACGCTGCTCCTGTATCGTCTGTTTCAAATAAAAAACTCCCCTGATGTTCTATTGCAATTCTTTAAAACTGTCTGAAATTTGCGATGTATACTCATTATACGAGTATTTGAGTCCAATAAAACGCCCAAACCGGCTTGGACGTATACAAGCAGGAAGGAACGATGCAGGGAGCGGGGGGTGTTCCGATCTCTGTCAGGCGTTGTCCCGCACCCACTCCTGTGCGAATTCGGCGAACTTCCGGGCGGCGGGTCCGGCCTCCGGCTGAATGGCAAGCGCAATGGTACGGCTGGAAAACGGATCCAGCGGCCGCACCTCCAGATCCTCGCTGTTGCCCCTCAGCAGCAGCGAGGGCATAATGCTGACGCCCAGACCCTGCCGCACCATGGCGATGATGGCGTAATCGTCCTTGGTAGCAAAGCGCACATCCGGTTTCAGACCCACGGCCTCCAGTGCCCGCCGGGCATCATGGTCGGAACCTTCCAGCAGAGAAATGAAAGGCTCCCGGGCCACATCCTCCACCCGGCACACCTGCCGGGCCGCCAGCGGATGCGCCTTGGGCAGAATGGCCAGCAGAGGGTCTTCAAACAGGGGCGTACAGATACAGCGCCCGGCACAGGGCAGGATGGTGAAGCCCAGATCGGCGCTGCCATCGCTGAGCCAGCCGTCCACATCATGGTAGTCACCGGAAAACAACTGGAACTGCACCTGCGGATGGGCCTGCTGGAAACGCATCATCATGGCGGGGAGCCAGTGGGTGGCCACGCTGGTGAAGGTGGCAATGCGGATCATCCCGGCGGTGATGGTGCGAAGCTCCTCCGCCGTCTGCTTCAGCAGCTCCTCCTGCCGCAGCAGCTCCCGGATGTGGGGCAGCAGCCTTGTGCCCTCCGGGGTCAGCCTTGTGCCGACGCGGCTGCGGCGCAGCAGCGTCAGTCCCAGCTCCGCTTCCACGGCGGCAATGATGTGGCTGACACCGCTCTGCGTCAGCCCCAGCTCCTCCGCAGCCTTGGTCAGCGAATTCAACTCCACGGCTTTCAGAAAAACCGCATATTTTTTCGTCTCCATAGCAAAAACCCCCTGTAAGACCGGGAAAGATAATATAATATTTCACAAAAAACGTACAATAATTGATGTAGTGCATTATAAATAGTAATGTGTCGTTTGTCAATGGGAAGGACACAAAAAGGGACTGTAAATAGTCTGAAATAAAATGTCGGCAGCTCCTGTAGATGGATGCTGCCGACATATCCTATATTTGTGAAAAACTTTCCCGAGTATAATGCAAGCAAAAATTTATTACCCGGTTTCAGTGCGCACGATCTTTGCACCGTACTTCGGGGAATACAGGTGCATATAGAAGTAAAAGAGATGCGAAGGATTATCTGCCGGACAGCTTCGGCATGAATCCGATGGAACAATCAGGAAAAAACCTCTTGCTTTTATAGGATAGTGTGATATACTGTATTAGAATAAAGTTTGGTGAATGTTTCGGAGATGAAAAGCAGAATGGCACGGTGGAAAATCGGCGAATGACACAGGTGAGACTGCCGGTTTTCCGGGTCACGGCATATGATAGATGCCGTCCGGTATTTTTTGAAAAGGAATACACATATGACGAACAATATCATACAGGATACCGAAAAAAACGCGGCAGAGCATTCCGCAGCGGTGTTTGAACAAAGGTTTCACAGGGCACTGGAAAATCGTGAATTTGTCATCTGGGCTCAGCCGAAATACAATGCCTTTAACGGAAGAATTACTTCTGCGGAGGCGCTGGTTCGCTGGATGGATACCGATGGAAATATCATCAGTCCGGGGGAGTTTATTCCCCAACTGGAGCAGAACGGTCTGATCACAGAGCTGGATGAGTATGTATTCCGGACGGTCTGCACGCTGCAGCGGGAATTGCTGAACGGGGAGACGGAGCCGGTTCCGATCTCCGTGAACCTCTCCAGAGTCAGCCTGTTCGATAAGAATGTGTGCGAGATTTACAGCAGGATCACGGACGAAATCGGCGTTCCCAAGGAACTGGTTCCCATCGAACTGACCGAGAGCGCCACGATTGAAAACATCCAGATCAACAGCCTTGTCGCAAAACTGAAACACAGCGGATTTTACCTGCATCTGGATGATTTCGGCTATGGCTACTCCTCGCTGTCCAGTCTGAATACGCTGAAAATGGACGCTCTGAAGCTGGACAAAAGCCTTGTGGACGGCATCGGAAACAAGGGCGGAGATGAGATCATCCGTCATATTATCGAACTGGCGCACTTTTTCCAGATGGAAGTGATCGCCGAGGGCGTGGAAACGGACAATCAGTATCATTTCCTCCAGAAGCTCAGCTGTGATACGATTCAAGGCTACCTGTTCAGCAAGCCGCTGCCCTTTGCGGATTTTCTGAAAGCCTGTGCCTCCCAACCCAAGGAGCGGGCGGAGATGATGGAGGGCGCAGCACTGGCGGACGCTGCCAGTGTGGGAAGCCTGCGGATTACAAACGATACCAAAATGCAGTATCTGTCCGCACTGGCCAGAATCTACATGACCATGCACGTGATCGACCTGAAGGAAGATACCGTCGTAGAGTTTGCGACCACGACCAATGTAAAGGAGCACTGTAATCGGGTGCATGACTGCGTTGGGCAGATGCGCGCCGCCATGACGGCAACCGTGGCTCCCGATTATGTGGACGCGGTTCTCCGGTTTACGGACTTGACCACCATTGCAAAGCGGATGCGCGGGAAAAAGACCCTGTCGGCAGAATTCGTGGGGAAACACTTCGGCTGGTTCTGTGCCAGATTCATCACGATCACGGTGAATGAAAACGAGGAACCGGAGAAACTGATCTACACCACACAGGTCATTGAAGCGGACAAGAAGAGGGAGGACACCCTGCTTCGCGCCTGCCGTACCGATGAACTGACCGGCGTATCTAACCTGACCGGCTTTGAAGAGGACATCGAGACCATGGAAATAAGGCCGGATCTGGCTGTCATTTCCATCGACATCAACGGTCTTCGAAAGAGCAACGAAACCTTCGGGTATTCTGCCGGAGATGAACTGATCTGGGGTACGGCGGACTGTATGAATTCTGTTTTCGGCAAGAACAGCAGGATCTACCGGATCGGCGGAGATCACTTCCTGGCGTTCTTTTATGCGGAACCGGCACAGATCGGCGAGATAGCGGAAAAATACAGCACCGTGGTTCACGACTGGATCGGTAACCGAATCGGAAGTCTCAGCACCTCGTTTGGGATCGCTGCACACGCAGAGTTTCCGGATAAATCCCCCAAAGAGCTGGTGGCCGAAGCGGATCGCCGTCGACTGGAATATAAGGCATCTTTGAAGGCGGGAAAGGAGGCGGCCGATGAAACATGAGGGGATTCATTACAAAGGCGAAAAGAACGAGGCGTATAAGGCGAATGCCTATGCGCTGAAGTGTATGTACGTATCGCTGTCCGTTCTGGTTTTCTGCTGGATTCTGGATCTGCTGGATATCTTCATTGTAGATATCCAGATCATGAACTACGCAACCGGCGGCGCGGTCATAATCTGTGCCTGCGCGTTTCTGTTCGCGTTTCTGGTCGGAATTGACAACTATCTATCCAGTTATGTCGTGATGTTCCTGCTGGTCGGAATGGCCACCGTCATCTGCATGGAGCTTGCCTATCATACCACGATGTTCATGATGTTTCCGCTGGTCTGCTCCGCGCAGTATTTTGACAAGAGAATCTCGATTTTTACGGCAATCATGACCTGTATCGGGTGCGCCGTCGCGGTGATGCTGGGATATCGGATCGGCCTGTGCGACGCCAATATGATCCTGCTTACCTATACCAGCAGTGCAGCACATCTGGCGGAGCTGGCCTCCGGGACGTTCCTGATCAATACGGACAAGTCGCTGATGTTCCTTTTCTTTGTGTTCCCCAAGTGGCTGATCATTCTGGCGCTGATGCCGCTGCTGAACCATGTGGCGAAGGATATTCAGGCTCGTACCGTGCGGGAGGCCAAGGCCAGACATCAGGCCGAGATCGACGGACTGACCGGTGTGTATAATCGAACCAAGTACATACAGGAAGTCAACAACCACTATTCCAAATGCGGGCGCATCGGCGTTCTGTTCTTTGATATCAACAATCTGAAGCAGGTGAATGACTTCCGCGGTCACGAATTTGGCGATATTCTGATCAAAGGCCTGACAGAAGGCATCGCACCCTATGAAAATGAGAACTGCCGGTGCTACCGGATCGGCGGCGATGAATTTGTGCTGATCTGTGAGGGACAGAATGAAAAGGAAATTAACGCGCTGTACCATAGAATAGGAACGACGCTCCACGGGAAGGTTCTGGACGAGCAGATCGAGCTGTCCATTGCAATCGGAATTGCATTCGGAAACGGCGAGGACATTGAACAGATCATCAAGGAAGCGGACGAGGATATGTACAGCAAAAAGGCGGAGATCAAAGCCGGTACCTTCCACTATTGATGCTCCCGTGTAAACCCCAAAATCGAACCCTGCAGAATAAAGCAGCCGCACCGTTCTGAGTAATGGTGCGGCTGCTTTTACAGAATGCCGCCGGACAGCGGATGCTGCCCGGCGGCATTGGTGTGGGTGCGGTTACAGGCTGCACCCATGGAACGATGATTTACTTATCCAGTACGGCGCAGAAGCGCTGCAGCATCGCGGCAACTTCCGCACGATTGGCGGTAGCAGCGGGATTCAGGTAGCCGTTCGTATCGCCGTTCATGATGCCTTCACCGGCGGCCCACTGGATCGCGGGGATGGCCCACTCACTGATGAAGAAAGCGTCGTTGTAGCTGAGAATGTTGGTGTCCTCACCAACGGAAACATCCAGCTCCAGAACCTTTGCGAAGCGGAACAGGACTGCGGCAAGCTGCTCGCGGGTAATGGGGTCATCGGCACCGAAGGAGCCGTCTTCGTAGCCGTTCATGACACCCTTCATGGTGAGCCATGCAATGGCTTCATAAGCATAGTCGTAATTCAGAATGTCCTGCAGATCAGTGTAGGGAAGCAGGAACATCCATTCGCCGGTGAAGCCGAGGTCCTTCGCCTGTGCGATGCGGTAAAGGATCGTGGCGGCCATGGCGCGGTTCATGGTGACAGTGGGGCCGAACTCGGTGTCGGAAATGCCCTTCATGAGGCCCTTTTCCTGACAATACTGAACAGCTTCGGCATACCAGGCATCGCTGCTCACATCCGTGAAGGCACCCTCGGACTTGACGGTGACAACGCCGATAGCGTCGCCTGCGGAGGAAGTGGTGGACTTCACGACCACATAGTAGGTGCCGGCCTTGTCAAAGGAGATGCAGACGGAGCCGTTCTCCGCGTCAATGCCGGTATCCTCCAGCGTGCTCAGGGACTCGCCCACATAGACGTCACCGTTGAGACCGGTGGCGCTGTAGGAATAGTCAGAGGAGCTGAATGCGTAATACTGGGCATACAGCAGGGTCTGCTTTCCGACTTCCGCATCGGCAAAGTCGGGCAGCATAAAGCCGGGGGTGAAGAAATCCTCACTGGTGCTGTTGTAGACGGGGACATAGTAGCATTCGCCGCCAACGGCTGCCGCAGCAGCGTCCACATAGTTGGCACCGTCAAAGGCAAGAATGCCGTTATCGGGGGTGACGCCCCAGATCTTGGTCAGGTTGAAGAAGCCGTAGGTGCTGTCGGTCACTTCGATGCCGTTCACACCGTCAGCGTATTCCAGCTCATGAACCTTGGTGAACACATCGCCAACGGTCATGCCGTCTTCCAGAGTTACGGCGTAGAGGGCGATGGGAGTGCCGGAGGTGCCGGTCACATAGCTGCCGTTCTGCTCGATGGTGACGTAGACCTTGGAGGTGTCCACTTCACTGGCGTCGGCGGTGTTCAGCTCATATCTGGCGGTAGCCAGCGTGGGCTGGGTGATGGGCTGGGTGAAATCCACATCCCAGCCAACGAAGTGATAACCGTCGATCTCGGGAGCTTCGGGAGCGGTCACGGTGCCGCCGACCTCCACATATTTGGATTCAAAGATCGTCCAGTCAACACTGGTGCGGAAGGAAACCAGGGTGGGGCCGTTTTCTTCGATGATGCTGCCGTCGATGGTGATGTAGTCGTACTTCAGGCTGCCGTCAGCAGCGATGGTGACGATCAGACCCTTGTTCAGCGTCCATGCGCTGCCGGCCTCGGGGCCGGTGTACTCTGCGTCAGCGGTGGTGCCGGCTGCCATGTAATCGAAGTTGATGGTGGCATTGGTGCCCTTGGGATAGATTTCGATCTCATCACCCGCATGACGGATGGTGTAATAGTTCACGTCCTTGTCGGAGTGGTTGTGACCCCAGAGAACGACCACGTTCTCATACTTGTTGAGCACGTCGATCAGCTGCTGGCCCAGAACGATCTGACGATCCTCCCAGATGTGGATGGGGTAATGGGTCAGGATGAAGATGGGAATATCGGTGGGAGCCTTGGACAGGTACTCGTCCAGAACGGCCAGATCGCTTTCCCAGACGGTGTACATGTGCTTGCTGTTGTAGCCGTAGGTGTTCCAGTCAAAGCCGGCGTCGGGGCTGGCGCCGAAGTTGTAGATGATGTAATCCTCGGTGCGGATGCCTTCGCCGTTGCGCATCAGGCGCTGAGCTTCTTCCTTTTCATAATAGGTCATGTATTCGCCGCCGGCGCCCATGAACCATTCGTGGTTGCCGTAGGTATAGGTGGCAGCGCCGATATTTCCGGCAGCGATCTCGCTGTCCATGTAATCGAAAATATCGGAGATGGTATCCCAGTAAGCCTCGCCGCTGATATAGGCAGAGCCCATGTCGCCGCAGAAGCCCATGGCGTCGATATAGCCGTACTTCTCTTCGGCGATCGGCAGCCATGTGGCCAGATTGTTGTGCTCGCCGTCATAATGCACGTCGGAGGTGAAGGCCAGAACGATGGAGCCGTCCTCGTTCTTATTCGCAGTGCGGACCTGGGTTTCCACATTGTTGGTCTCGGGAACGACGGCAGGGTCTACCTTGCCTTCCCAGTTGTTGGGATCTTCAACGGGCAGATCGTCTGCAACAACGGAGAAGAGAACGAACTTGGCGGCAGCAGCGTCGGGAGAGGAGACCTTGCAGCTGAACGCGCCGTTTTCATAGGTGACGGCGTAGTAGCCGGCAGAGGTCTTGCCGGAAAATTCGCCGGTGGCCGCGTCATAGGCAAATTCCTTGCCGCTGCTGTACATGCAGAAGCCCACATCTGCGTGAGAGCTGGTGTACATGAACTTCTTGCTGCCCACGTTCTTGAAGTACAGATCCGTGTCGCAGAGCCAGATGGCCTGCGTGTCGGCAGTGGTGATGGTGGCAGCGCCGGCGGTGCCGATTTCGTTGGGCATGAAGGCGGTGCCGTCCGTGCTCAGGGCATAGTATTTGCCGCCGTCTTCCACGGCCAGCAGATAGTAGTAGTTAGACTGGAACTCACCGGATTCGTCCAGCGCGAAGGTCTTGGCTTCAAAGGGCTCTTCGGCTTCTTCAGAAGCTTCGGCCTTTTCCCGCGTCGTTTCCAGCAGGATGATGGCTGCGGCCTTGGCAGTGGTGCTGTCCTCGAAGTTGAAGGCACCGTCGGCAAAGGTCATGACAAAGTCGCCCTTGCTGGTGGAGGCGGAGAGAACGCCGGTTTCGCCGTTGTAGGAGAGGCTGCGGGCGCTCTTGTACATCATGAGGCCGCTGCTGCCGGGATAGAAGTAGCTCTTCTCCGCTCCGGCTTCTGCAAGCGCCACATTCTGGAAGGTGCTGTCGGTTTCCGCATACCAGATCGCGGAGCTTTCACTGCAGGCGACAGCCGCGTCGCCTTCGCTGCCGATCTCCTTGGCGGAGAAGGTTTCGCCGTCAATCGCCAGAGCATAGAGCTTGCCCTCAGCGGCGGCGGCCAGAAGGTAATACTTTTCCGCTGTCACCTTGGAGACAGTTGTGAACTGCTCCGCGGCAGCGGTTTCTTCCGCGGCACCGACTACGAATGCGCCGCTCAGAAGCGACACAACCATCGTCAGACACAGCAGAAGCGCCAGAAATTTCTTGCCTGTTTTCATGGGATCCTCCCTAAAAAATATAGTAAAAATACCGCCCTTTCGGAAACCCGAAAAGCCGACACTTTTCCCTGAATAACAGCTTTTTGTATTTATTTTTGTGTCAGAAGATATTTCATTTTGTAACACAGTATACGCATTTTTTCTTTTTTTTCAAGTATTTTCTGCCATGTGCATATAACATTTACGGAAACCTGCCCTCCGCACGGCGCCGGACACAAAACGAAAATCCCCGGACGGATCCGGGGAGCTTTGTTACTCGGTGAATGAGCTGTGGATCAGAGCGCTGAGCTTCAGTGTGCCTTCGTAGTCCTCAAAGACCAGACGAAGAATGCTCCAGTCCGTTCCATCGGAGGTGGAGGGGGGATAATACAGGTCCACAAACCGGGATTCGGGGAAGATGCTGCTGACATTTTCCAGCGCATTGCCGCTGCGAACCACATCGTTGAGACCGACAATCGGTGCGGCAGCATAGTCCCGGTCGTAAACATACTGGTGGATGTAGTTTCGGCTGGTCATGCGGATGGGTTCCGCACTGCCGTATTCCAGACCCCATGTGTAGGTATCCGGATCACTGCCGATGATGGAGACCCGATTGGCGGTAAAGCATTGATTGGAAGTGAGATTGATGGTAGAATAGGGGGAAAAGATCAGTCCGTATACCGGATGGACATAGGCGGAAAGCGCTTCGTAATCCTCACTGCGAAGGCAGTCGCACACGGCATAGCTCAGCCGGATCAGTTCCTCGTTTTCCGCGCTGGCGGACGGAACGATCACAGCCGGTTCAGCCGGGATGCGGCTTCTTCCTTCTGAGAGAAATGTGACCAGCAGATAGCAGCCGATGCCCAGCGCCGCGCCCAACAGGACGCAGAGCAGACTGATTAGCTGTTTTTTCATAGTAACCTCGCAAAGCAGATCTGTGCCTGCAAAATTCGCAAGCAATCTATGTTACCCTATTTCCGCCCTTTTTGCAACACCTTCCGAAGATTTTTCCGCTGTCTTCCCGATAAAAAAGAGGCCATCTCGGTTGAGACGGCCTCCTATAAAGCTTATTTCGTGACCAGCGCCAGCGTGTCTCTGGCAATGACCAGCTCTTCGTTGGTGGGAATCAGCAGAACCTTGACCTTGGCGCCCTCGGGGCTCAGCTCGGTGAACTTGCCGCGGACATTGTTCTTGGCCGGGTCGATCTCGATGCCGAGGAACTTCAGAGGAGCAACCATCTTCTGACGCACATCGCCGTCGTTCTCGCCCACGCCTGCGGTAAAGACCACGCAGTCCACGCCGCCCATGGCCGCCGCATAGGACGCGATCAGCTTGCTGCCCTGATAGGTGAACATATCGCGGGCCAGCTGGCAGCGCTCGTCACCGGCTTCGGCACCGTTTTCCAGATCACGGAAGTCACTGGACTTGCCGGAGATGCCCAGCATACCGGACTTCTTGTTCAAAACGGTGGTCATCTCATGGATGTCCATGCCGGTCTTGCCCATCAGGTATTCCAGAATGGCGGGATCCAGAGAACCGGAGCGGGTGCCCATGGGAATGCCTTCCAGCGGGGTGATGCCCATGCTGGTGTCCATGCACTTGCCGCCCTTGACGGCTGCGAAGGAGGAACCGTTGCCCAGATGGCAGGTGACGACCTTCAGCTCGGGATCGTTCTCGCGGCCCAGATATTTGGCAGCCTCGCCGGAGACGAAGCGATGGCTGGTGCCGTGGAAGCCATAGCGGCGAGCCTGATAATCGGTGTAATACTCATAGGGCAGCGCGTAGAGATAGGCCTTCTTCGGCATGGTCTGATGGAATGCGG
>DCGQ01000063.1 GCA_002314635.1 Clostridiales bacterium UBA1774 | reverse complement strand
AGGCATAGCCAGCAGATTTACAGTCTGTCCCCTTTGGCCACTCGGGAACACCCCCATATGAAATTGGAGCTGGTGGACGGACTTGAACCCCCGACCTGCTGATTACAAATCAGCTGCTCTACCGACTGAGCTACACCAGCGTTTCTTGCCTTGGTGATCACCAGCGAGGTGTATACTAGCAGATTTCATCCTGTTTGTCAACAGCAATTTTCGAAAAACAATAGTTTTTCGCGGAATACCGTATGGATTTCATTTTCTGACATTGAAAATGTAAGGAAGCGTGTTATAATAGCATTCGTCACGGGCAGGAGGGACAAGCCTGCCCGGAAGCGGGATACCCGGTATCCCGGAAAGATTCGGAGGTGCAAGTTACAATGGCGAAAAAACAATTCAAGGCGGAATCCAAGCGACTTCTGGGGCTGATGATTGATTCAATTTACACTCACAAGGAGATCTTCCTGCGGGAACTGATCTCCAATGCCAGCGATGCAATCGACAAGCTGTGCTATCAGTCCCTGACCGAGGGCAATGTGGGTCTGGATCGGAGCGACTTCTTTATCCGGGTGGCAGTGGATGAAAACGGCCGCACCATCACCGTTTCGGACAACGGCATCGGCATGACCTCAGAGGAACTGGATGAAAATCTGGGCGTCATTGCCCGTTCCGGCTCTCTTGGCTTCAAGGAAGCTATGGACAAGGAAAAGGCGGCAGACAGTGAGATTGATGTGATCGGTCAGTTCGGCGTTGGGTTCTACAGCGCGTTCATGATCGCCGAAAAGGTGACGGTTACAACCAAAAAATACGGCACGGATCAGGCCTATGTCTGGGAAAGCACCGGCGCGGACGGTTATTCCATCACTGCGGGCGAAAAGGAATCCTTTGGCACGGAAATCGTGCTGACGGTCAAGCCGGACAGTGAGGAAGAAAAGTATTCCGATTTCCTGCAGGAGTGGCGGCTCCGTGAACTGATTAAAAAGTATTCCGACTATGTCCGCTATCCCATCAAGATGGGTGAGGACACGGTGAACAGCATGGTACCCATCTGGCAGCGCAGCAAGAGCGAAGCCAGCGAAGAGGACTGCATCAAGTTCTACAAGGAGAAATTCTATGCCATGGAGGACCCGCTGAAGGTCATCCGGGTGAATGTGGAAGGCTCCGTAAGCTACCGCGCATTGCTGTTCGTTCCCGCAAGCGCACCCTATAACTATTACTCCCGGGATTATGAAGCCGGTCTGCAGCTGTATGCCAGCGGTGTGCTGATTATGGACAAGTGCAAGGATCTGCTGCCGGAGTGCTTCCGCTTTGTGCAGGGCGTGGTGGATTCTCCCGACCTGAGCCTGAATATCTCCCGCGAACTGCTGCAGCATGACCGTCAGCTGAAGATCATCGCTGCCAATCTGGAGAAGAAGGTCAAGAACGAACTGAAAAAGCTGATGACCGAGGATGCCGAGCATTATGCAGAGTTTTATAAGGCCTTCGGACTGCAGCTGAAATATGGCCTTCTGAATAACTATGGCGAGAAACGGGAGCTGCTGGAGGATCTGCTGATGTTCTACTCCTCCAAGGAGGAGAAGGCCATTGCCCTCAGCGACTATGTGGCCGCCATGCCGGAGGAACAGAAATACATTTACTATGCCTGCGGCGACACCGTTGCCCGTCTGAGCAAGCTGCCTCAGGCGGAACCCATCCGGGAGAAGGGCTGGAGCATCCTCTATCTCACCGATGAGGTGGACGAGTTCGTCATGAACATGCTGGGCTCCTATCAGGAAAAGGAACTGAAAAATGTCATCTCCTCCGATCTGGGTCTCGGCGAAGAAGGAGACAAGGAAAAGCTGGAGGAGCAGGAAAAGGCCAACGAAGCCATGCTGACCTTCATCAAGGAAAAGCTGGAAGGCGCAGTCAGCAGCGTGAAGCTGTCCGCGACTTTGAAGAGCGCACCGGCCTGTCTGGGTACGCAGGGCGAGATCACGCTGGAAATGGAAAAGTATTTCGCCTCCATTCCCGGCTCCGGCGAGAAGATCAAGGCGGAGCGGGTACTGGAGCTGAACCCCGGTCATCCGGTCTTTGAAAGCCTGATCCGCGCCTATACCGGCGACCCGGAGAAGGCTGCAAAATACGCCAAGCTCCTGTACTACGAAGCACTGCTTTACGCCGGTGTGACGATTCCCGATCCGGCAGAGTTTGCGAATCTGATCAGTGACCTGATGGTGTAACCGATGCGGGCCGCGTCCGGCCCGATACAGACCTGAGTCCGACAGTCCGGACTCAGGTTTTCTGTGCGGCAGATTCTGATGCTTGATGGAAACTTTTACGTGTGGTAAGATGATTCCGATCCCCGCGCTGCGGGAATCGCGGCACGAAATCCGTAGAAAAGAGGTAGTATCATGGAAAACAGACCACAAGGCCGTGAGAAAAACATCACCGGCAGCGGCAAGGTTCAGAAAAATGGCAGCGGTCTTCATACCGGGCCGGTTGGCCGAGCCGAAGGCTATGCCGGCCGAAAAGAAAATGCACAGTCCGGAACCGGCAGACCGGCGCAGACAGGCCGTTCCGCAGGGCCGAACCGGGGCTACAGCGGCGGGCATACCCGCGCTTCCGGCGGAGGACTGATCAAGATTATCGCCGCCATCGTCGTGCTTCTGGGCGGCGGCGGGTTCGGAATCAGCAGCCTGCTGGGCGGTGGCTCGACCGGCGGAGAACCAACGGATGTGTATTCCGGCAGCAGCTATACCCAGCCCTCTAACCAGAATACCTCTCAGGGTTCTTCCGTATTCGATATTGCCAGCCTGCTGTCCGGCAGCGTGGGCAATGTGTCCTCCGGGTGGACAAACAGCGCCAATACCGGGCGGCTGGATACCACGGTGGCGTCCGGCGCCCGCGAAAAGCGTACCGAAATTCTGGGCAGCGGACGGGACACCGTGACCGTCATGATCTATATGTGCGGAACGGATCTGGAGTCCAAGAGCGGTATGGCCACCTCCGATTTGAAGGAGATGCTGGCCGCAGCGATGAGCAGTCAGGTGAATGTCCTGATCTACACCGGCGGCTGTACGCAATGGAAAAACAATGTGGTCAGCAATTCCTATAACCAGATTTATCGAATCAAGGACGGCGGACTGGAATGCCTCGTCAGCAACGACGGCTCTGCTGCCATGACCACGCCCTCCACCCTGACCGGATTCATTCAATACTGCACGAAAAACTATCCGGCAAACCGGAACGAACTGATATTCTGGGATCACGGCGGCGGTTCCCTTACCGGTTACGGATATGATGAGAAGAACCGGAACGCCGGTTCCATGACGCTGAAGGGCATCAACGAAGCACTTTCCAATGCAGGTACGACCTTCGATTTCATCGGCTTTGATGCCTGCCTGATGGCAACGCTGGAAAATGCGCTGACACTGGAGCCTTATGCAGATTACCTGATCGCCTCCGAGGAAACGGAGCCGGGAATCGGCTGGTATTACACCGACTGGCTGACCGCGCTTTCCAATAATACCTCCATGTCCACGCTGGAAATCGGCAAAAAGATTGCAGACGATTTCGTCAGCACCTGTAACATCAAATGCAGCGGACAAAAGACGACGCTGTCTGTTATCGACCTTGCGGAGCTGGAAAGCACCGTTCCGGCAGCCTTCAAATCCTTCGCGTCGGATACCGCGGAGCTTCTGGAGAACAACCAGTATAAGACGGTATCGGATGCCCGCAGCAGCTCCCGGGAATTTGCCGTGTCCAGTAAGATCGATCAGGTGGATCTGGCGGATCTGGCCTATCATCTGGGAACCCCGGAGGGACAGGCGCTGGCGGAGGCAATTCTCGGCGCGGTCAAGTATAACCGTACCAGCTCCAATATGACCAATGCCTATGGCCTTTCCATCTATTTCCCGTATCAGAAAACAACGAAGGTGAACAGCGCTGTCAGCACCTATGATGCAATCGGCATCGACAGCGAATATTCCCGCTGCATCCAGCAGTTTGCCACCATGGAAACCAGCGGTCAGGCGGTGGCAGGCGGAAATACCTCACCGCTGCCCGCCATTTCCGGCAGCACGGGCACCACGGTTTCCTCCGATATGATCTCCGGCATTCTCTCCGGCCTGCTTTCCGGCAGCAGTTCCGGCTTTTTCGGCAGGAATCTGGATGTGGAAAGCACGGCACAGTATCTGACGGAAAACCGCTTTGACCCCTCTGCACTGGTCTGGAAACAGGCGGACGGAAGATATCAGATCAGTCTGACAGAGGCACAGTGGTCACTGGTGCAGGATCTGGAACTGAATGTGTTCTTTGACGACGGCGAAGGCTATATTGATCTGGGCTGTGACAATGTGTTCGATTTCACGGAAAGCGGAGCGCTTCTGGGCGAATATGACGGCACATGGCTTGCGATCAACGATCAGCCGGTTGCGTATTACTACATCGACACGGTGTATGACGGCGACAACTATACGATTTCCGGCAGGATTCCGGTGCTGCTCAACGGCAGCCGCGCAGAGCTGCTGGTGGTGTTCGATACGGAGCATCCTTACGGCTATATTGCCGGTGCCCGCAGCGATTACCGCAGCGGTGAGACGGAAACCGTGGCCAAGAGCACCGCGGAGCTGACCGCCGGGGATGAGATCATCTTCCTCTGCGATTACTATTCCTATGACGGCACCTATCAGGACAGCTATTATCTGGGGGAACCGTGGACCTATACCGGCGAGGCTGTGACGATCAGCAATGTGTATATCGACAGTGCCGCTGCTTCCGCCATGTATCTGTTTACCGATATCTACTGCCAGAATTACTGGACGCAGCCCATTCCGCAGAACTGAATAGGAACGGACCGGTTCAACGCGAGCCGGTCCGTTTTCCGTATCGGAAAATCCTCCGTCAGCCGCCGCGTGGAGATACGGCGAACTGTTTTCGGTATGCCCGGGCGAAGGCGCTGTAATCCCGGAAGCCGCAGCGGAAACAGGCGTCTGTGGGACTGACACCGGCGGAAATCATCTCCCGGGCAAAAAGCAGCCGTTTGCTGGATATGTACTGGTGGATCGAGTAGCCGGTTTCCTGCCGGAAACGGCGCATCAGGTGATATTTGCTGACATAAAACTGTGCTGCCAGCGCATCTGCACGAATATCTCCCGTGAGATTGTCATTGATTGTCTGCAGCAGCCTTGCAGTCAGCGAATCAAAGGTGGCGGCAGGGGAAGGCACCTCCTGCTGCTGCAGTCGGGTCAGGAGAATCAGAAGCCGCTGTACATTGATGCGCTGCAGCAGCTCCGCCGCGAAGGCGTCCGGCTCCTGCTGAGCCTGCTCCAGCTCCAGAAAGGCGGATTCGATCAGCCCTGCACCGTCAGCCAGACGCAGAACATACTGCTTCCGCTCCGCGGCCAGAGCGAAACAATGTTCCAACCCACCCTCCTGCAAAAATGAGGCGGAAAGATAAAGCACATCCCGGCTGTATGGCACGCTGACACCGGCTTCCGGCCGATGCACGCAGCCCTTGGGGACCAGAACCACATCCCCCGGTTCCAATGGATAGTGCCGACCTTCGATGCAGTAGCTGGCAGTGCCGCCGCGAAAGAAAAGCAGCTTGTGAAAATCGTGAAAGTGATAGTCGATCTCACTGACCGATACCGTGTCCTCCAGACGGAAGAGACGGAATGCCGAGGTCAGATATCCGCGCTGCGTATAGGACATGATGGGATCCCTCCAAAAAGATGACGCATGATTTGCGTAGATATTAGCACATAATGCGTATTTCCTGCAAGAGCCTCAGGCGTATACTGGCAGCAAAAAAGGAAAAGAGGTCATGTCATGAAAGCGAAAAGCGGGTTTCGCAGTTTTATGAAAAACTACTGGTTTATCCTCTCCATGCTCGTTGCCATTGCCGCCGGCTGTGTGGTCGGCGCCGTATGGCCGGGAGCCACCTGCCTGGAACCCATGGGAACGCTGTTTATCAATGCCATGTTCTGTGTGGTGGTTCCCATGGTGTTCGTGTCCATTTCCTCTGCCATTGCCAATATGGGAAATATGCGGAGAGCGGGCAGGATCATCGGCGTGACCGTGCTGACCTTTCTGATCACGGCGGCCATTGCGGCGGTCATCATGTATGTTGTGGTGCGGATCATTCCCATCGTAACCGGCACCTATACGCTGGAAGCAGGGGAGACCAGAACCGTTTCGATCGGAGAGATGATCGTCAATTTCTTCACAAAGCCGGATTTCAATGAACTGCTGAGCCGCAGAGCCATGCTGCCGCTGATCGTGGCAGCGGTGCTGTTCGGGTTCGGCGTGCAGATGGCAGGCGGCCCGGAGACCCCGGTGGCCCGCGGCCTGAAGAGCCTGACCGAGTGTCTGATGAATGTGGTGAAGCTGATCTCCTACTACGCGCCCATCGGCTTTTTCGGTTTCTTTGCCTATCTGGTGGCGACTTACGGCCCGGAGCTGATCGGCGACTACAGCCGGACACTGCTGGTGTACTATGTGCTGTGCTTTGTCTATATGCTGGGTATGTTCCCGGTGTATGCCCGCTTCGGCGGCGGCAAGGGCGGTGCAAAGATCATGCTTCGCCACTTGTTCGCACCGGCTGTGACGGCTTTCGGTACCTGCTCCAGCGTGGCCACCATTCCCACCAATATGCGGGAAGCCAAGGCCACGGGGATTTCCGATGATGTGAATGATATCGTCCTGCCGCTGGGCGCTACCATGCATATGGACGGCAGCGCCATGTCGGCTATCATCAAGGTTGCGTTTCTGTTCGGCATTTTCGGTCAGGATTTCGGCACCGGGCGGGCCATTCTGGCCATCATCGTGGCCGTGTTTTCCAGCGTCGCCATGTCCGGCATCCCCGGCGGCGGCGGTGTGGGCGAGCTGGTGCTCTGCACCATCTTTTTCCCGGATCAGCTTGCCGTTGCCTATCCCATCGCCATCGCACTGGGCGATCTGGTGGATCCTCCCGCAACCATGGTCAATGCCGCAGGCGACTATGTGGTATCCTACATTGTGTCCCGCTATGCGGACGGGAAGGACTGGCTGCAAAAGCAGATGAAAAAAGCCGACTGAAACCTGTTGACAAAAAGAAAAGCTGTGCTATAATTTTCGGGAAAAGTGAATTGCCTTATCGAGAGTGGTGGAGGGAACGGCCCTATGAAGCCACGGCAACCTGCCCCGGTCTATGACCGCTGAAAGGTGCCAATTCCGACGGGTTAATCGAGAGATAAGGTCAGGAACAATGTAAATTGTGCGCTCCGTCGGAAGGCGGAGCGCTTTTTGTCAGAAAAGGATGATAATAGCATGAGCATCGTAAAGGATCTGTCGCTGGCGGAATCCGGTCGGCGGAAAATCGAATGGGTGCGCTCCTTCATGCCCGCTCTCAGCGGCATCGAAAAGCGTTTTGAAGCAGAACAGCCCTTTCGGGGACTGAAAATCGCGGTATCCGTGCATCTGGAGGCAAAAACGGCCAATCTGGCCTTCGTGCTGCAGAAGGGCGGCGCACAGGTATTTCTGACCGGTTCCAACCCGCTGTCCACGCAGGACGATGTGGCTGCCGGTGCTGCCAGCCTTGGCATTGAGACCTTCGGCATTCACGGTGTAGACGCAGAGGGTTATACCGATCTTTTGAAAGAGACCCTGAAATGCAGCCCCCATATTATCATTGATGACGGCGGCGATCTGGTGAACCTGCTGGCAGGGGAGTGCAGCGAATATGCGGGGAATCTGCTGGGCGGCTGCGAGGAAACCACCACCGGCATTCTGCGCCTGAAGGCTCGGGAAGCGGAAAATGCGCTGCCCTGCCCCATGGTGGCAGTGAATGACGCCAAGTGCAAACACTACTATGATAATAAATACGGCACCGGTCAGAGTGTGTGGGACGGAATCATGCACACCACCAATCTGGTGGTTGCCGGTAAGACCGTGGTGGTCGCCGGTTACGGCTGGTGCGGCAGAGGCATTGCCATGCGCGCCAAGGGCTTTGGCGCCAAAGTCATCGTCACCGAGGTTGACCCTGTCAAGGCACTGGAGGCCATGATGGACGGCTTTCAGGTCATGCCCATGGCGGAGGCAGCCAGGCGGGGCGACCTCTTCGTCACCGCCACAGGCTGTGCTGACGTCATCACCGGCGAGCATATGCTTCTCATGAAGGACGGCGCCGTGCTGTGCAACGCCGGTCACTTCAATGTGGAGGTGGACTACGCCTGGCTGGAAGCCAATCACAAGGAGCGCTTTCTTGCTCGGGATAACATCATGGGTTACACGCTGGCCAGCGGCAGCACCGTGTTCCTGCTGGCAGAGGGGCGCTTAGTGAACCTTGCCTCCGGTGACGGCCATCCCGTGGAGATCATGGACATGAGCTTTGCCATTCAGGCGCTCTCCGCCCGGTATATTGCCGAGCATCACGGTGAGCTCTCCGCCGGTGTCACCCCCGTTCCCGAAGACATTGATAAGCAGGTCTCTTTGAGAAAGCTTTCCTCTGTGGGGATGCACATTGATACCCTCACCCCCAGGCAGGAAGCCTATCTTGCCAGTTGGACGGTGTGAGCGCTATGAAAAAAGTCATGCTGGTTTTCGGCACCAGACCGGAAGCCATAAAAATGTGCCCCCTTGTTTTGGAACTGCGAAAGCGGAAAAACCTGCAGGTATCCGTCTGCGTCACCGGTCAGCACCGGGAAATGCTGCAGAGTGTGTTGTCCGCGTTCGACATAGTACCGGATTATGACCTTTCCATCATGCAGCAGGGGCAGACTTTATACGATATCACCACCCGTGTCCTCATGGGGATGAAAGAGATCTTAGAAAAAGATAAGCCTGATCTGGTGCTTGTCCACGGGGATACCACTACCACCTTCTCCGCGGGGCTGGCCGCCTTTTATGCAGGGATTCCCGTCGGACATGTGGAGGCAGGGCTCCGCACCTACAACCTCCGTTCCCCCTTCCCGGAGGAAATGAACCGGGTTCTAACCGGCGATCTTGCAGACCTCCATTTCTCACCCACTCAGCGCAACAAGGACAATCTGACCCGCGAGGGCATTGACGCCGCCAAGGTCGTCATTACCGGCAATACCGTCATCGATGCCCTGC
>DCGQ01000056.1 GCA_002314635.1 Clostridiales bacterium UBA1774 | reverse complement strand
CGGGAAGATAGCACAACGCCAACATCTCTATTCCTCAATAGCTCAGTCGGTAGAGCACGCGGCTGTTAACCGCGGTGTCGTAGGTTCGAGTCCTACTTGGGGAGCCAAAGCTCCGCAGAGTGATCTGCGGAGCTTTTTGTTGCGCATTTTCAATTTTCTTTAGAAATCCGCCGCCGGGACGAGGCACGTGCCAGAGCCGCCCTGCGTCTGCCGGAATCGTAAAGACAAACCGTTGCAATCCGTTTCGTGTTGTGGTAGTGTTGAACGAAAAAGCAAAAAAGGCCCCTGCCCCCTCCGACTAAACCGGAAGGGGCAGGGGCTGCTATATTTCAGTCAGAAAAATGTGTTACGTTCCGATTTATCAGGCAGCAATGTAAGCGTCGTAGTTCTCCTGATAGATGGCGGTGATCTCACGGAGACCCATATCCATCATGCTGTTCACGAAGCTGTCCCACTGATCGAAGCTGACGGAGCCTTCGAAGAAAGCAGCGTAGTTCTCCTGGAAGTAGGTGCTGACATCGCTGAACAGAGCGTTGATGGTTTCGGTGTCCTCGGTGCTGAAGTTGATGGCTGCGGGCCAGTTCCACTTGTTCTCGTAGTAATTCTCGGCAGCGTAGTTCCACAGATCGAACATCTTGGTGAAGCGGTCGCCGCCTTCGTAGGCGTAGTTACGATCCCAGTGCTGGATGCCGGCGTCGCCAAGCTCGTTGTAGCAATGGCAGTCCTGCAGCCAAGCCAGACCGGCGGGATGCTCGTAGGCCCACTGGGTCACGCGGCGTTCGCCGTTCTCATTGTAGTACCAGATGTAACCAACAACGCCGTCGGAATCCATAGTGGCTTCGTAGCTGTCGCCTTCGGGACCCCAGTTCATCCAGTCGGAGCCGAAGTCGGAATAGCACCAGTCAAGCCAGGTCACAGCCAGCTCCACATTCTCACAGGAAGCGGAGACACAGGCGGAACCGTAGTTGGTATGCTTGGAGTTCAGGCCCCAGTAGATGGTCTGATCGGTGGTCTTGCGGAGACGGGTCACAGGCGCCCATTCGATATTGGTGTCCACGCAGGTGCTTTCCCAGCCGGACACTTCGGAGGGGGTGAAGATGGAGCAGCCGATCTGGCTGTTGGACAGGGCATCGGCCATGTCGTTGGTGGAGCCGTAGGAAGCGTAGTTGGGATCAAACAGACCCTCGTTCCACCACTGGTTCAGCAGCTGCATCAGTTCCTTATCATCGGTATCGGTGCCGCAGAACATGACCTGACCGTCCTTCACGCGGACATAGCTCAGACGGCTGCTGTAGGGTGTGGTGTTGTAGCCGACCCAGTTGTAGGGCTCCAGCTCGAAGGAGCTGAACAGCATCATGGGGGAAGCATCGGGATAAGCGGACTTGAACGCGGTCAGAATGTCATGCAGCTGATCGAAGGTCTGAATGCTGCTGGATTCGCCGAGACCCAGCGCATCCATCCAGTCCTGACGGAGGAAGTAGCCGGTGGAGAACATGGGGGTCTTATACATGCCGAAGAAAGCGGTCCACAGGTCATCGCGGTAGAACACGGTGTCCTTAATGGTGCTGCCGGCGCTGCGGGTCTGAACCTCCCACAGGTAGTTGGGCATGTAGTCGCGGTACAGGTACAGGTTGACGATGTACTCGTCTTCAATGGCCTGCTCCATGGTGCCGCCGGAGTAGTAGTAGTTGAACTGGCCCAGAATGTCATCCAGCTCGTCGGAGGCCAGCGCGATGGAAAGATTCTCGGCGCGGGAGGAGGAGGCGATCAGGTCCCACTCCATGTGAACGCCGGTCATTTCCTCCATCATGTAGAAGGTGGGAACGCCCTGATAGCCGCTTTCGGGCAGGTACTGAGGCGTCCAGTTGACCGTCCAGTTGGTCAGCACCTCGTCGGTGGTGCAGAAGGGAAGCTCATATTCATACTTGGTGGCGGGGAAGCCTTCGCTGTCCAGCTCATACTTGCCGGGAGCGAACTTGTAGGGACCCTCGTCCACCGGCTCCGCATCTGTATCGGAACCTGTGTCTGTGCCGGTATCCGTGCCGGTATTGGTGCCGCTGTTGTTTTTGCTGCCGCTGTTTGTCTGAGTGCCGGTGTTCTGACTGTTGTTTTTGCCGGTATTGGTGCCGGTGTTGCCGCCGCAGCCGACGAACAGGCTCAGAATGAACAGAACCGCCAGCAGAAGTGCCAGTTTCCGTTTCATATACGATTCCTCCTATGAAATATTTAGAACGGATTACCGTCCTGTGAACATATGGTAGCACTAATGAGATTAAAAGTCAATATAATAGTAATATTAATAGGGAAAAATATGCAAAATGACAGACGGAGCGAAGGTGGTCTTTGTGGAAAATCACGGTTTTGGTGTGCGGATTTCGATTGCAAAGGACGCGGTATTCCGTTATGATGAAGCAAATAAAAAAGATCATATCGGGCGGCTCATCGGCGTGCGCTGATTCCAGAGGAGATTTGGGATGAAAAAAGGCCGCCCCATTGTAACCTTCTGCGCGCTGCGGAGTATTATGGGTACAGCACACCGGGAATGCGCTGAATCTGTTTGATTCCGCAGGTCTTTTCAGAAAATGTATTTACAAATACATACAAAATTTATATAATCATTCCGGACAATCATCCGGCGATCAGATGGTTATAACTTTTTCTATGACTAAAGGACTGAAACAGAAATGGATTACACGAATCAGATTGCAAAAGCCGTAACCGACTATTTGCGTGAAAAGCAGATTGTTTTCGCTTTCGATAAAAAGAACAACTATCTTATGACGGAGTTCGGACTGGAAAACGAGGAATATCCGATGGAGGTCGTGATCCATCTTATGGAGGATGCCTTTGTCTGTTACTGTGTTCTCCCCACGGAGATTCCGACGGAAATGTATCCTGTCGTTGGCGAATATCTCCACCGGGTCAATTACGGCCTCATAAACGGCAATTTCGAGCTGGACTATGCGGAAGGCGCCGTGCAGTACAAAACCTTTGGCTACTGTCCGGACGGAGTCGTCCCGGAGGCGCTGCTGGAGGCGGTGATCGTGGGGCCATTCAGCATCATCCACCGCTATCACCCCGGGCTTCGTGTGCTTCTGCTTCACCCGAAAATCAACATTTCGCTCCTTGTGGAGAAGCTGGAGAGCTGAGTTCCGCAGGAGTGCGTGTACGATATTATCTGCAAGATATGAGGTGTTGTTATGCCTAAGAAAGAAAGAGCCTATCCGGATATTACGGATGCAGAAAAGCAGCAGCTTGCCAAGCAGCGAAAGAAGTCCGGCCTCATTGATTTTCTTTACAATGCACGGCACGATCTGAAGCACGCGTTCATCTATGATCCCTGCAAGGCCATTATTTCCGGCTTCAAGAAGCTGTGGGGACTGCGTCCGTGGAAAAAACAGCCGAATCCCGTTGATCCTCCTACTGCGGAGGTGGATATCTCCACCCTTTCCGCGAAACAGAAAGAAAATCTTAAAATCAATGCCAGCGTTACCACCGGCACACATAAAATAACGCTTGGCGATCGCAAGCCGAAGCAGATCGGCGGCACAAAGACCATGATGTCCTACACCGGCGAAGACAACAGCAAGTGGCTTATGAAGCGTGCCGAGGACAGCGTGGGCCGGACGAAACAATCCGGCGCGCTGCTGACGGAGGCAGGTTATAAGCTGCAGAAAATCATCGATCCCGCTACGGCAGTCGAAGCCTTCGCCAGCAAAACCAAGGAGGACGGCATTGTTTCCTTCCAGCGCGAGGTTCCGAATGTTGTGAAAACGGACGGGACGGATCTGTTCTATTTCTCACGGCATCACACCCGGATGCACCAGAAAGAATTTAAGGATATCGAAGGTATGGGCGACCAGATCCTGCGGGAGCACGTGACTGACTGGCTGCTTTGCAATTTCGACACCAAGGGAGAAAACTTTCTGGTCACGGAACCCAACCCCGGTTCGGGCAAGTACACGCTCCACGGTATCGATAAGGAAAACGCCTTCAAGAAAATCCTGTCCGACGGGGCGCAGCACATGAGCAGCACCTACAAGCCGCACAATTACGACACCCTGTATAACGGCGTATTTTCCGAGTACGCCAAGGGGCGGATCAATCTGAACCTGACCACGATGAAGAACAAGGTCAACGAAATCGTTTCCATGAATGACGAGGATTATATGAAAACCTTCTCCGTCTATCTGGATAACGTCCGGAAAAAGGACCCGAGTAAATATGCTCAGACCTATACCAACATTCTGAAACGCAAAAACGAGCTTGGCCGTGAGTATAACCGCTTCTTCGGAGAACTTGTCCGGGAACGCTGCAACAATGTTACACCGGAGGAGGCCGACAGGCTGAGGAACGAATACCTTCCAAACGGGAAATTTACCGCATTCCGGGAAAAGACCGTCACACCGGAATCCATAGGGAAAGAGAAAACCATCCGGCTTCGGGAAGAAGGCTTTGCACAGATCCTGTCCGCTGACCCCAAGGTCAGGGCAGCGGGCGTCAACAAAATCCTTTTTTCACAGCATATGAAGAAGGACATCGAGGCGGCCAATGTTCCCAAGAATGCTGACTATGAAAAGGAGATCAATAAACAGTTTTCACCGGAGGTCTTTGAGCGCAAATATGCAAGTTTTACCGCGAATCCTGTCACCAAAAATCTGGTAAAAGACGTGGCAAACGGCAAATTCCGGCTGCAGGACCTTTCTTCCTCTGACTCTGTCCTGAGGGCATTGGCAACAAGCCTCAATGATTACAAGGAACAATATATGAACAAGGATCAGAAACAGAAGACGACCGCACGCCAGAATACAACGGGTACAGTCCAAAACAAGACAACGGGTACAGTCCAAAACAAGAAAAATATTGCACTGGGATGATCCGACGGACGCCGGAGCGCAGCGCTGAAAACGGAAAAGCAGAGAACCCTGATTCGCTCAGGATTCTCTGCTTTTTTTTACCTCAGTGGTCTGTCTGCGGTTTGCCCTGATAGGTCAGGGAATCCGTGCCCTCTTGCTGCCTATCTGGTGGGAAGCTCCACGAAAAAGCGGTTGAACCCGCCGCGGCTTTCCGCCCAGATGCGGCCCCGGTGGGCCTCGGTGATGTTTTTCGCAATGGACAGACCCAGACCGTAGCTGTGATTCATGGTTCGAACCTTGTCCGCCCGGTAGAAGCGCTTGAACAGCTCCTTCAGCTCCGCTGCCGGGATGGGTTCGCCCTGATTGGCGGCCTCCAGCAGACAGCGGCGGTGGCCGGTGCGGCGAAGGGTCAGCCGGGTCTCACCGCCGGGGGAGACGTATTTGGCCGCATTGTCCAGCAAAATCTCCACCAGCTGCCGAAGCTGGCCTTCATTGCCCAGCATCGTGATGTCCGGAGCTACCTCATAGGTAAACGGCAGCTCCTTTTCAAAAAACACCGGCTCAAACACCATGGCGGCAGCGGAAACCGCGTCGCTCAGGTTCAGCGTCTGAGGCGGCGAGACATGGGTACCCGCGTCCATCCTTGCCAGCTCCAGCAGGCTTTCCACCAATCCCCGCATCTGCCGGGACATGGTGAGGATATTGTCCGTGAACCGCTGCCGGTCCGGCTCGGACAGGGAGCGGGAGTTCAGCAGCTCCGCATTGGTCATGATCACCGTCAGCGGCGTTTTCAGCTCGTGGGATGCGTCCGCCGCGAACTGCTTCTGCTGCTGCCATGCCCGATCCACCGGCTTCACCGCCCAGCGGGACAGCAGAATGCAGATGCCCGCCAGCACCAGATAGGCAGCGGAGCCGATCAGCACCACGGTTTTGATCAGATTGCGCAGGGTGGACTGCTCACTGCTTATGTCGGCAAACACCAGAATCTCCCCCGCAGGGGTATCGAAGCGGGTGAAGCGCAGGTGATACGCTTTCAGCACCCCGGTTGGTTCCCGGGAAGCGTCCACTGCGGAAAGCAGATCGTCCCGCAGTCCTTCATCGGACAGGTCGAACAGGTCGCCGCCGATCTCCTCAATCTGGCCGCTGTCGTCCCGCCGGATGCTGAAATAGGGGAGGCGCACCTCCGGAACCCCTTCCGGCATTTCCAGAGGCCGGGAAGCCCGCGTGGGATTTCTGGCAATGCGCTCCATCATCTCCATGCTCTCCCGTTCCAGATTCCGGCTGGTGGAGCTCAGCAGCAGGGCAAAGACCACACCGAGCATGACGGTGATGATCAGCATATTGATGAGAATGAATTTGAGCCGCAGTTTTTTCAGCATGGCTCCTCCGTTTCCAGCAGGTAGCCCTGCCTGCGGACGGCTTCGATCCGCAGATCGGAGCCGATGCTTTGCAGCTTCTTCCGCAGAAAGCCGATGTAGACCTCCACATGGTTGCCGGTGGCGTTGGATTCAAAGCCCCAGATCCGCACCAGCAGCACCTCCTTGGACAGGATTCGGTTCCGGGACTGGAGCAAAAAGCGCATCATGTCAAACTCCCGGTCGCTGAGCCGGATGCTTTTCTCGCCGCAGCTGAGGACCCGGGTGCTGAGATCCAGAGCGGTATTGCCGCAGCGCATCTCGTCCACCTGCCCGCCCTGCCGCCGCAGCAGCGCATGAATGCAGGCCATCAGCTCCCGGGAATCAAAGGGCTTGGTCAGATAGTAATCCGCGCCTGCGTTCAGACCCCGAATCCGATCCTCCAGCTCGGATTTTGCGGTCAGCATCAGAATCGGCGTGGCGCAGCGTTTGGCGCGTACCAGCCGCGCCACCTCATAGCCGTCCATCTCCGGCATCATCACATCCAG
The DNA here is from genome assembly GCA_002314635.1 of Clostridiales bacterium UBA1774. Classification (GTDB taxonomy): domain Bacteria; phylum Bacillota; class Clostridia; order Oscillospirales; family Oscillospiraceae; genus UBA1774. The sequence continues at coordinate 9,767 of DCGQ01000056.1, read as the reverse complement.
GATCAGCAGATCATAAATGCCCAGCTCCGCATAGTCCTCACCGGTTTTCCCGTCATAGGCGCATTCCACCTCAAAACCCTTCTGCTCCAGCAGCGCCTTGATGGAATCGGCCAGCAGCTTTTCGTCTTCGATAATCAGTACCTTCATGATGTACCTCCGTATTATCCTGATTGCAACTATACTACACCGAAAAGCTGAAATGAAACTGAAAAAATGAAATTCATAATTTATTTACAGGAAATTTCAGCGTCGTTTCAGCTTGAACTGCTATATTGTAACCCGTAAGACGGCGGCGGGGCAGCGCCTTGCTGTCAGAAAGGAGAAGCAATATGAAATTTCGCCATGAATGGAAGCACGAGCTGAATCAGGCCGATTACCTGACCCTGCGGATGCGGCTTCGGGCGGTGATGCAGCCGGATCCCCATGCGGTGGACGGGAAATACTTCATCCGAAGTCTGTATTTCGATACCCCGTCGGACAAGGCGCTGCGGGAAAAGCTGGATGGTGTGAATATGCGGGAGAAATTCCGCATCCGTTACTATAACGGAGATACCTCGTTCCTCTCGCTGGAAAAGAAAAGCAAGATCAACGGACTCTGCGCCAAGGAAAGCTGCCGAATCTCGGCGGCGGAGGCGGAGCTGCTGTGCGCGGGAGAGACCGGATGGATGCTCCAAAGCGGCCGCCCTCTGTGTCAGGAGCTGTATTCCAAAATGCGCGGCCAGCAGCTGGGGCCGAAAACCATCGTGGATTACACCCGGGAACCGTTTCTCTACCCGGCGGGGAATGTGCGCGTGACCATCGACTACGATATCCGCACCGGGGATTTCCGCACCGACTTCCTGAATCCGGATACCCTGACCATGCCTGCGGGACAGGCACCCATTCTGTTGGAGGTAAAGTGGGACGAATACCTGCCGGACATCATACGGGACACCGTGACGATCCCCGGCCGCCATGCCTCCGCTTTTTCCAAATATGCACAATGCCGCATCTACGGCTGATTAAAAAACAAGGAGAATACCGAAAATGAGCTTCGACGATATCTTCAAATCCGACTTTCTGAACAATGTGACCGCTGTCACACCGCTGGACATGGTGCTGACGCTGGTGCTGGCCTTCGGCCTTGGTATGCTGATCTTCTATGTGTATAAAAAGACCTATCAGGGCGTGATGTATTCCTCCTCCTTCGGCGTGACCCTGCTGGCGCTGACCATGATCACCTCTCAGGTGATTCTGGCCGTGACCTCCAATGTGGTGCTGTCGCTGGGCATGGTGGGCGCACTGTCCATCGTCCGGTTCCGCACCGCCATCAAGGAACCGCTGGACATCGCGTTCCTGTTCTGGGCCATCGCTGCGGGCATCATTCTGGCTGCGGGCATGATTCCGCTGGCCGTCATCGGCAGCGTGATCATCGGCGTGATCCTTGTGGTGTTCGTCAACCGGAAATCCTCCAAAAACCCCTATATCGTGGTGCTGTCCTGCACCAGCCATGAGGCCGAGGTGACGGCGGTGGACTTCCTGCAGAAGCACACCGAGCGCTGCGTGGTAAAGTCCAAGTCCGTGCAGAGCGGTCTGGTGGAGGTCAATCTGGAGATCCGCATGAAGGACGACAACACGGATTTCGTCAACCAGCTTTCCGCCCTGAACGGCGTGAACAGCGCGGTGCTGGTCAGCTACAACGGCGACTATATGGGCTGAGCATATGGCATCGAGCAAGCATATTGACCGGATCTGCATCACCGCCATTGCGCTGACGCTGGTGCTGGCCATCCTGTTTCTGAACGGCGGGGCGCTGGGCATCACGGCTGCGGCGGCAAGTCCGGTATACGAAAGCACACTGTTTGATACCTCCTATGTGCATTCCATCGACATTGAAATGGACGACTGGGACAGCTTTATCGAAAGCTGCGAGAATGAGGAATACGCGGTCTGTACGCTGGTGGTGGACGGGAAAAAACAGGGTAATGTGGCCATTCGCGCCAAGGGCAATACCTCTCTGTCCTCCGTCAGCAGCATGGGCAGCCAGCGTTACAGCTTCAAGCTGGAGTTTGACCACTATCAGACCGGCAAAACGCTGGACGGACTGGACAAGCTGTGCCTGAACAACCTGATTCAGGACAACACCATGATGAAGGACTATCTGGCTTATCGGATGATGGGCGAGTTCGGCGTGGACAGTCCGCTTTGCTCCTTCGCCTACCTGACGGTGAACGGTGAGGACTGGGGCCTGTATCTGGCGGTGGAGGGCATTGAGGACAGCTTTCTCCAGCGGAACTACGGTTCCGATACCGGCGAGCTGTATAAGCCGGACAGTCTGAGCTTCGGCGGCGGCCGGGGAAACGGCAAGGACTTCAGCATGGAGGACTTTGACTTCGACTTCGGCGGCACGGATTCGGAGGACGCTGCGGACACCGAAAGCAGCAGCGAAAAGTCCGGCTTCGGCGGTTTCGGCGGTGGAAATATGCCGGATATGGGCAATTTCGGCGGCGGGGAGAGGCCGGATTTCGGGGATATGTCCGGATTCAGCGGAATGCCGGGGCAGGACGGGGAGATCCCGGAGCTGCCGGAGGGCATGGACTTCTCGGACATGGACTTTTCCAATATGGATTTTTCTGATATGGACTTTTCCGACATGGGCGGCGGTATGGCAGGCGGCGGTATGGGCAGCGACGATGTGAAGCTGCAGTATATCGACGACGACCCGGACAGCTATTCCAATATTTTCAGCAGCGCCAAGACGGATGTGAGCACGGCGGACGAGACGCGGCTGATTCAGGCGCTGAAAAATCTCAGCAGCTGCACCGATCTGGAGAACACGCTGGACATGGAGGAGGTGCTGCGGTACTTCGTGGTTCATAACTTCGTCTGCAACGGCGACAGCTACACCGGCAGCATGATCCACAACTACTATCTGCACGAGAAGGACGGGCAGCTGGGCATGATCCCCTGGGATTACAACCTTGCCTACGGAACCTTCCAAGGCGGAAATGCCTCCGGAACGGTGAACACCTCCATCGACAGTCCGGTTTCCGGCAGCATGGAGGATCGGCCCATGGTGAGCTGGATCTTCTCCGACGAGAGCTATACGGAGCAGTACCATGCCCTGTTTGCGGAGTTCGTGCAGACCTGGTTCGCGGACGGGAAGCTGGAAACCATGATTTCGGACACGGCGGAGATGCTCCGTCCCTATGTGGAGAAGGATCCCACCAAGTTCTGCACCGTGGAGGAATTTGACACCGGCGTGGAAGCCATCCGCGAATTTGTCACCCTCCGGGCGGAGGCCGTGACCCGCCAGCTGGCCGGTGACGATACCGCCGTGGATACCGGAGACCTGAACCTGTCGGACATGGGCACCATGGGCAGCGGCGGCGGTATGGGCGGCGGCTTCGACAGAGGCGAGCGGAGTACCGAGGGGGAAACGGAACCGTCCGGCGGCTTCGGCGGCAGAGGGAACCGGAATACCGACGGGGAAACGGAAACCGGCGGTTTTGACGGCCAGATGCCGAACATGGGTGATTTCAGCGGCCAGATGCCGGACATGGGTGATTTTGACGGCGAAATGCCGGATATGGGCGATTTTGAAGGCGGCGGCATGGGCGGCGGCTTCGGCAGACCCGGTGAGCAGGGGACGGAGACCGGAAATGCAGACACCGGAAGTGCCCCGGCCACGGACAACACCGGGACGGAAGCGGCGGATGCGGAATCCACCGCCCGGCCGGATTCTCAATCGCAGCCCTCCGGAGAACGGCAGTTTCCCACCGGGGGCAGCATGATGCCGGGCGATGCACAGAGCGGCGGCTCCCTCAGCGCATGGGCGCTGATCGGCATTTCGGTTCTGGTGCTGGCCGGTGGTCTGGTATTCGTCATCCTGAAAAAGCACTGAGAGTACGTCGGGAACACAGAACTGAAAAATCATTCGGGAAACCGGGACGGCAGGCTGTCGGCCCGGTTTCTGCATCGGTAATGAGCAAAAAGACGGACAAAAGAGCTTGATTTATCCGGGAAAACATCCTATAATAATATAATCTGAATCAATGTGTGGTCCGTCAGCGGAGACATCCGGGTTCGGAATAAAATAAAAGGAAAGGAAAGCAGCATCATGAAGAAGAAAGCATTGGCGCTCCTTCTTGCGGCTCTCATGCTGGTGGGGGTTTTCCCGATTCCCTCTCAGGCACTGGGCACGGAAGTGATCGCCAGAGACAAGGCAGATGCCCGCGACAATGTCCAGATGTCCAAGATGGTTTCCAGACATCTGGAGCAGGGTGTGTTCGATGGAACCTACGATATCACGCTGGAAGCCTATGCCAACGGCTACTATAAGCCGGTGGACGTGGTTCTGGTGGTAGACCAGTCCGGTTCCATGGAAGACAACGAAGGCAGCAATGACAAGTCCAATCTGGAAAACCTGAAAACGGCGCTTGGCGTTTTTGCGGAATCCCTGAAGGACGTGGACGAGGCCAATACGCTGACCATCGTTGGCTTCGCCAGCAACAACAGCAGCTACAACAACACCCCCTACGAAAATACCGAGCTGTTCAACGGCTCCAAGACCATTGCCTACAACGGCAAGAGCGAGATCTATCTGGCAGATCTGGATACCTCCAAGACCTACACCGACAGCAGCAGTCATACCATCAGCTATGACAGCAACGCCAAGGAGTGGGGCTACAACAGCTCCAGCGGCAGCTGCGGCGGCACTACCACCACATGGAACAAGGTTTCGCCCAAGACCAGCGCCAGCTCCTCCGGCGTTCAGCTGTACACCACGGGTATCTCTACCGCGGCTTACCGGGATGCGGCCAAGTCCGTCAGCGTCAACGGAGCCGTGAACAGCGAGATCACCGCTTCCATCAACGCACTGGACGGCAATGGCGCTACCTATACCAACTACGGTATGGAAATGGCCTACAATGCCCTGAGCAGCAGACTGGATCGGAGCCGCAACTCCATCGTGGTTCTGTTCACGGACGGCTACCCCGGCAGCGGTGCAGGCAGCGGCAGTGAATCCGCCGCCAACAGCGCCATCAGCTATGCGGACAGCATGAAGAACGACTTCGGCGCGAAGATCTACACCGTCGGCCTCAGCGGCGGCAGCGACTTCAGCAGCATGAAGACCTTCCTGAGCAAGGTGCAGTCCACCGGCAGCGATTACGCCTATGACACCAACGACTCTGCGGATCTGAGCCGTCTGTTCAGCATGATCTACAAGGACATCATCGGCGTAAACGAAGCCATGACCGAGACCGCCAAGCTGGTGGATACCCTGTCTGACAAGTTCGTACTGAACGGCACATGGGATCCCGCCAGCGGCATCATCACCTCCGGCGTTACGCTGAGCCAGATGCCCTACATCGGCGAGACGCAGAGCGGCGAGAAGCTCTGGGGCGACGCATATGGCGTTACCGGCGTCAGCAGAGTGTTTGTCGAAGCGGAGAACAAGGTGGTTGTTTCCGGCTTCAACTTCGCCTATATCGATTCCAATGACCTTTCCAAGAGCAACGCAGTGTTTTACGATTCCAAGGGTCTTTTCCACGGCAACAAGCTGCGCGTCGTCATCAATGTGAAGCCCAAAGACGCGGAGGATGACTGCTGGAACGGCGTGGAATACGGCAAGCTGAACATCGTTCCCACCGAGCTGACCCAGCTGCTGGACAACAGCAGCAGCATGATCGCGTCCCTGACCTCCAAGGACAGTGACTACTTCGCCGAATTTGAAGTGACGCTGTATAACCTGCTGGTCAGCGTGGAAAACGATACCCAGCTTTATACCGGCAGCCCGATCACCAGCACCAAGGCTGCGGTGTGCACGCCTGCGGATTATTCCGTGAATATCGCTTACACACCCGCCAGCGGCACGGATGCCAGTGATGTGAAACCCGGCGAGTTCGGCGCACTGAGTCAGGTCAAGAAAGGCTCCGAGGATGTGACCCTGCAGAGCATCGTTCACACCCGGGCCGGTGAGCTGAACATCGTTTCCGATGATGCTTATGTAGTCACCATCAAGGGCAGCCAGACTGCCGTGACCTATGACGGACAGTCCCATAACAACAGCGCCCAGCCTTACACCGTCACCGTTACGAAGAACGGCCAGCCGAACAGCGAGCTGTCAGAGGATGCGGACTACACGGTGGACTGTGCTTCGGTGTCCGGAACCGATGCGGGCGTTTACCCGTTTACCGTCAGCGGAGCTACCAGCAGACCGAACACGGTGATCATCGCCGAGGACGGCGTGCTGACCATCAACAAGCAGCACATCACCATGGAATCCGCTTCCGCCAGCAAGGCCTTTGACGGAACGCCCCTGACCAACCACAGCGTAGTCATCACCAACGGCAAATTTGCCGACGGCGAAGGCGTGGACTACGAGGTGAAGGGCAGCCAGACCAACATCGGCAGCAGCAAGAACTGGTTTACCTACAAGGCAAAAGCCGGTACCAACATGGATAACTATGTTGTGACCGAAAAAGAAGGTACGCTGACAGTCGTAGAGAATGTAGCCAGAAATCTGAGCTACAACAAGGAACTGAACGAGAACGGCTATGTACCGGAAAATAAGACCGTGTCTCTGGGCAAGGAGATCACGCTGGTCCTGAATAACGGCACCTATGAGGATCCCACCGGCTGGAACAATGTGGGCGGCAATCTGGTCAGAACCGTGGCGGATAATCTGGTGGTTAAGAATCCCATCAGAAACGGCTTTGTCTTTACCGGGTGGACTGCTCAGGACGATGGAAACGGCAATGTGACCCTGACTGCCAACTGGGCAGAGGACAAGATCGGCCCCAACGGCCCGGACAATGTGCCCGACCGGTATCAGGCGACCGTGACCTTTGCCATCAAGAACGGCAAATGGGGAACCGAGACCGGTTATACCTATGTTGTCACCCTGACGGAGGGCGGCCAGTGGTCTGAGAGCGGCACCGCCACCGTGGCGCTTCCCAGTGCTGAGGTGGTTCCCGATGCCGGTTACACTGCCGACGGCGAATGGAATACCACGCCCGCCACCACCGTCACCGGAAACGCGGCATATGTGTATACCTGCAAGCCTCAGAGCAACGAAGTGAAGTATGACGGTCCCCTGACCGGCCCCAATACCTATCAGCCTGAAAGTCTGGTAGTCAACACCAATGAAAAGATCATGCTGAAGCTGAACGGCGGCAGCCTGAACGCTGGCGAGAAGGCAATCATCGAGGCTGTGGACAGCACTGCCAATGTGAATGACGCCGATATTACCGTGACGATCACGAATGCGGCGAATGATCTGCTGACGGTTACGCCCGACCTTGCCGGTTATGTGTTCAACGGCTGGGAGAAGGCTGACGGCACCGGCGACATCAAGTATGTCCTCACCGCCAACTGGCTGGAGGACAGCAAGGGCCCCGGCTCCGATCCCGATAAGAACCCCAACGGTGTCCCGGATATCTATGATCTGAAGGTCACAATGACCATCAATCACGGCACATGGGATGGCGCGGACAGCGCGGCAAAGGAATGCTGGCTTGTCAAGACCAATGCCGCCGGTGCGTATGATGTGAATGGCTCCGCAAAGCTGACCGCTTCCCAGATCCCCACCGGAATGCAGCCGGACTTTGGCTACGGTACCGGCAGCTGGATTGGCGTAGCTCCCAGCACTTCCGTTTCTCTGACGGAGGACACGGTCTATACCTACAGCTGCGCCGATAAGGTGAACGTCAGTTATCCCCATGCTCCGAAGTACCCGACCCCCGATAACTCACCGGTGTCCATTGAGAAGGGAAAGACCGTCACGCTGAAGCTAGCAGGCGGAACCTTCACCCCGGCGGAAAATGCCGCCTTCCAGAACGAAGGCTGGAATTATCTGAACCCTGACTACCGTACCACTTTGATGGCGGATCTGACCCTCAGCGCAGTTCCCACCAAGACCGGATATGTCTTTAACGGCTGGAGCCAGAACGTATCTGACGGCAACCTGATTCTGACCGCACAGTGGCTGCCCGACCAGATCGGCCCGGACAACGGCCCCGACGGTGTGCCGGATGAGTACCAGATCACCGTGACCTTCCGGATCGAAAACGGCTCCTGGACCTCCAATGTGACCGATAACAAGGATAAGGTCTATGTGGTCAATCTGGAGAATGGCGGTAAGCTGGATAAGCAGAATGGCTACTGGGCGCTTTCCAACATTCCCAATGCTTCCCAGTTTGCCCCGCTGACCAACTACGGTGCGGGCAAGTGGGATGTGACCCCCGTGGCCGGAAAGCATCTGACGACCGATACCACCTATACCTATACCTATCTGGCGGATAACCGTGTGAACTATCCTGCGGAAAAGACGCCCGATGGTTATCTGCCTCCCGAGAATGTGCCCCTGCTGGAGAACGGCAGGAAAGTGACGCTGGTGATGAACGGCGGCGACTTTGTGGGCCTGAATGAAGAAGCGCTTGCAGCAGCAGGCTGGACCAGAACCGACAGCCCGCTGCAGTATCAGAACAACATCTATGCCGATCTGGATCTGAACAACGAAGCCTACATTCCCGTGAAGCAGAACTGCGTATTCACAGGCTGGACCGAATCCATGGATGGCGAAAACCTGATTCTGACGGCGCAGTATGCGGCTGATACGCTGGGCGGCACGCCCGACGGTGTACCCGACCAGTATCAGCGTCTCATCACCTTCAAGATGGTCAGCGGCAAGTGGAGCGACAGCACCACCACCGACAAGACCGCGCTTGTGAACCTGTATGTCACCAGCCAGCAGGAGGGCACCGGCAAGCTGGTTCGCCGCTACAGCGAGACCGGCACCGGCTATCTCACCGCGGATCAGATTCCCGGCCTGCTGAACGGTCAGACCGGCAGCTGGGATACCACGCCCAATGCCACGACCCCCATCCGGAACAACACCACCTATACCTATACGGCGGACGCAGTTACCGTTACCTACGAGAGCAAGAACCCCAATACCCCCGCAAACTCCGTTTCCAGCAACCTGAATGATCTGCGCGACTCCAACCAGCCCACTCCCGGCGAGCGCGTGGAGATCATCATGGGTATCGATCTGGTGGATGAGAACGATGCAGCGTATACCGTGCAGATCGGCGATCTGCGGGACTGCATCGCAGCGGAAAGCGATAACGGAACGGCAGCGTTCTTCAATATCGACATCGTCCGCAGCAAATATGCAGACCTGAGCACGACGACTCCTTATGATACCACCTACATTCTGGATACCGGCAGCAATGTGTTGGCCATCACCATCCAGTTCCCCACGGAAAACAGGGTCATCCATGTATACCGGAGACACGTGGATGAGCATGGCGCTGTTGCCACCATTCCGCTGCAAAATGCGAACACCGGAGCAGACGGCACCTTTACCTATGGCAACAACAGCGTGACCATCTACTCCAGCCTGTTCTCCATCTTTGCCATCACCTACGAGGATATCTCCACGCCTCCTTCTTCCGACCCGACTCCTTCCGCTCCCAAGGCCACCACTTATAAAATCGAGACGGAGACCCCGGCCCATGGCGGGCTGAAGGCCAGCAAGACCGAGTCCGAGGCCGGAAAGACCATCACCCTGACGCTGACCCCCGATAACCATTACAAGCTGCTGAGCATGACCGTGACCGATGCTTTGGACATCGCCATCACACTGACCAAGATCAGTGACACGGAGTACACCTTCATCATGCCCGCCAGCGATGTAAAGGTAAAGGTCACCTACAAGCTGGACACCGGCGTTTGGCGTTGGCTGGATACCGGCGATCATGTGGCTTACATCAGCGGCTACC
>DCGQ01000031.1:12648-12793 GCA_002314635.1 Clostridiales bacterium UBA1774 | reverse complement strand
CGTGTGATCGTCCGTCCGGACGCGGTACGCCGGATCACAGACAGTGTGGAGACCGCGGCCAATATGGCGGGCGGTATTCTTGCGGTGAATCTGGTGGAGCAGGATCAGAATCTGCTCTTTTCCCAGAATTACGCCTGTGAGGACT
>DCGQ01000031.1:11914-12630 GCA_002314635.1 Clostridiales bacterium UBA1774 | reverse complement strand
TCTGGAAGAACTGACGCCCCGTTCTTTCTCTTTCAATAATCCTTACGGAGCCTGTCCCAGCTGCGGCGGCCTCGGCTGCCAGCTGCGGGTGGATCCGGATCTGATCATGCCAAATCTGGACCTGAGCATCGAGGATGGGGGTATTTGCGCTGCCAACTGGGGCAATGTGCGGAGCGACAGCATTTCCCGGATGTACTTCGAAGCACTGGCCAAAAAATACAAATTCAAACTGACCACGCCGCTGAAGGATATCTCCGAGGAAGCGCGGAATATCCTGCTCTATGGCACCGACGGGGAGAATCTGAGCCTGCACTATGAGCGGGAGCGGGGCAGCGGAACCTTCAATCAACCCTTTGAGGGCATTGTAAATAATCTGAAACGCCGTTATCAGGAGACCCAGAGCTCCTCCATGCGCTCCGAACTGGAGCAATATATGTCTGAGTATACCTGTCCGGACTGCGGCGGCAAGCGGCTGAAGGATACGGCCCGCAGTGTCACAGTGGGCGGCATGGGCATCTCCCAGTTCACCGAGCTGTCCGTCAAGGACGAGCTGCGGTTTCTGGATACCCTGCAGCTCAACGGCAAGGACGCCATGATCGCAGAGCGGATCCTGCAGGAAATCCGTTCCAGACTTGGCTTCCTGCAGAATGTGGGACTGGAATACCTGAGCCTGAGCCGTCAGGCGGGTACCCTGTCCGGCGGCGAAAGCCAGCGTA
>DCGQ01000031.1:0-11844 GCA_002314635.1 Clostridiales bacterium UBA1774 | reverse complement strand
TTCTGGATGAGCCCAGCATCGGTCTGCACCAACGGGACAATTTCAGGCTGTTGGACACCATGAAAAAGCTGCGGGACATCGGCAACACGCTGATCGTGGTGGAGCATGACGAGGACACCATGCGGGAGGCGGATTATCTGGTGGATATCGGCCCGGGAGCGGGCAGTCACGGCGGCAATGTGGTCTGCGCCGGTACACCGGCGGAGGTGATGGCCTGTAAGGAATCCATCACCGGGGCCTATCTGCGGGGTGAAAAGTGCATCGCAGTGCCCAAAGAGCGCCGCCCCGGAAACGGTAAGAAGCTCACCGTGCTGGGCGCGGAGGAAAACAACCTGAAAAACATTGATGTGGAGATTCCGCTGGGAACCTTCACCTGCGTTACCGGCGTCAGCGGAAGCGGCAAGAGCAGTCTGGTAAACCAGATCATCAACCGCGCCCTGTCTGCCCAACTGAACCGCACCAAGACAAAGCCGGGCAAGTTCCGGGAGATTCTGGGCGTGGAAGCGCTGGACAAGGTCATTGATATTGACCAGAGCCCCATCGGGCGCACGCCCCGTTCCAATCCCGCCACCTATACCGGCATCTTCAACGATATCCGGGAGCTGTTTGCCTCCACGCCGGATGCAAAGGCCAGAGGCTACAATGCAGGCCGTTTTTCCTTCAATGTACGGGGCGGACGCTGTGAAGCCTGCAGCGGTGATGGCCTGCTGAAAATCGAAATGCACTTCCTGCCGGATATCTATGTTCCCTGTGAGGTCTGCAAGGGCAAACGCTACAACCGGGAGACGCTGGAGGTGCGCTATAAGGGCAAAAACATCTATGAAGTGCTGGATATGACCGTGGAGGAGGCTCTGCACTTCTTCGAAAATCTGCCGAAGCTGCGGAGCAAGGTGCAGGCGCTGTATGATGTGGGTCTGGAATATGTGAAGCTGGGTCAGCCCTCTACCACCCTGTCCGGCGGCGAAGCCCAGCGGGTCAAGCTGGCCACGGAGCTGCTGCGCCCGGCCACGGGCAAGACCCTCTATGTGCTGGATGAGCCTACCACCGGCCTGCACACCTACGATGTGCATCGGCTGCTGGATGTGCTGAACCGACTGGCGGATGCGGGGAATACCATTCTGGTGATCGAGCATAATCTGGATGTGATCAAATGCGCGGACTATCTGATCGACCTTGGCCCGGAGGGCGGCGACAAGGGCGGACAGATCGTCTGCACCGGTACGCCGGAGCAGGTCGCGGCCTGTCCGGAAAGCTATACCGGCATCTATCTCAGGGAGAAGCTGTGATGAGGGAAACGGAGATGCAGTTCGGCGGACCGGACCGGAATGCGAAGGAGATATCCGGAACCATCCAGTCCGTCATCTACACCAATGAGGAAAACGGCTATACCGTCCTGCGGCTGGAAGCGGATTCCGGCGGACTGGTGACTGTGGTGGGCACTCTGCCCTTTGCCGCGCCCGGCGAGGAGCTGAACGCGGTAGGAAGCTGGACCCGCTCCTCCTACGGAGAGCAGTTCAAGGCCACGGAGATTTCCCGCATTGAGCCGGACACCGTGCCGGGTATCTATGCGTATCTGGCTTCCGGCATCATCAAGGGCGTGGGCCCTGCCACGGCGCGGAATATCGTGGAGCATTTCGGCACCGAAGCCCTGGCAATTCTGGAGGAACAGCCGGAGCGGCTGGGGGAACTGAAGGGCATCCCGGAGCGCCGTGCCAGAGAGATCGGCGAAGCCTACCGGAAGCAGACCTCGCTGAAACGGCTGCTGGAATTTTTCACCTCTGCCGGAATCAAGCTGGCCTATGCGCTCCGGCTTTACCGCAGCTACGGGGATGAGGCCATGGAGGCGCTGAATGCCAACCCCTACCTGCTCTGCGAGGATTATTACGGCGCGACCTTTGCCGATGCAGATAAGCTGGCATTGAAGCTTGGCTTTCAGACCGACAGTCCGGAGCGGGTGGAGGCGGCAGTCCTGTTTGAACTGAGCCACAACGCAGGTAACGGGCATTGCTTTATTCCACTGGATAAGCTGGCCTCTGCCGTCTGTCAGCTGATCCGGGTCTCGGAGGAGCAGAGCCGGGCCGCCATCGGCAGGCTGATCGAAAGCGGCGATGTGGTGCAGGAGGAGATCGTGGGTCTGCAGGCCGTCTATCTGCGGAAGCTGCACACGGCGGAGACCTATGTGTCCGCCAAGCTGCTGACCATGCGAGGCAGACTGCCCGGCGCGGACACTGCCGCCCGCAATCTGGAGCTTGCCCAGCGGGAAATGGGCATCACACTGGCACCCAATCAGCGGGAAGCGGTGATTCAGGCGGTACAGTACGGGATTTTTGCCCTTACCGGCGGCCCGGGTACCGGCAAGACCACCACCATACGCGCCATTTTGCGTATTTTTGACCAGATGGGTCTGAAAACCTCGCTGGCCGCGCCTACCGGCCGCGCTGCCAAGCGGATGCAGGAGCTTTGCCGCCGGGATGCGTCCACCATTCACCGTCTGCTGGAGACCGGATATGACCCGGAGCTGGATATGCTGGTGTTCAAGAAGAACCAGCGGGATCCGTTGACGGCGGACGCGGTGATTCTGGACGAGGCCAGTATGGTGGATATCTCGCTGATGCAGGCGCTTCTGCAGGCACTGAAACCCGGCGCCAGACTGGTGCTGGTGGGGGATGCGGACCAGCTTCCATCCGTGGGGCCGGGCAATGTGCTGAAGGACCTGCTCCGTTCCGGCACTGTGCCCGCCGTTGCGCTGGATCAGGTGTTCCGGCAGGCGGAGGAGAGCCGCATCATCGTTTCCGCCCATCAGATCAATCAGGGGATTCTGCCGGATCTGAAAAAGAACACCGGAGATTTCTTTTTCCTGCGCCGGAAGGACGGGGAGGATGCGGTCAAGACTGTGATCGAGCTTTGTGCTTCCCGGCTGCCCGGGAAGATGGGCATTCAGCCGGGGGAGATTCAGGTGCTCAGTCCCACCCGGGTGGGCGTTACCGGCACCATGAATCTGAATCTGGCGCTGCAGAACGCACTGAACCCACCCGCAGAGGGCAAGGCGGAAAAGGAGTATGGCCCTTACCGCTTCCGGGAGGGAGACCGAGTGATGCAGATCCGCAACAACTATGACCTTGTGTGGAAACGCTCGGACGGAAGCTGCGGTACCGGCGTGTACAACGGAGATATCGGCCACATCCGCAGCGTGGATACCGCCGAGCAGTCGCTGGTGGTGGATTTTGATGACCGCAGCGCCGAGTACGGCTTTGACCTGCTGAACGAGCTGGAACCGGCCTATGCCATGACGGTACATAAGTCTCAGGGCAGCGAGTACCGTGCTGTGATCCTGTCGCTGGTATCCGGTGCGGCCACGCTGCTGACCCGTTCCGTGCTGTATACTGCCGTCACCCGGGCCAAGGAACTGCTGATCGTAGTGGGTGATGATCAGATCGCTGCGGCCATGGTGGATAACAACCGCACCCAGAAACGCTACAGCGGGCTGAAAACCCGTCTGGTGAAAGACCAATGAGCCTGTGGTCGCTGCTGTTTCCGCCCCGCTGCCCCTTCTGCCGCAGACTGCTGGAGAAGGGGGAAACACAGCCTTGCCTGAACTGTCGGAAAACTCTGCCGTGGACAGGGGAGCGTCAGCGGGTACACGGCAGCTTTTTCGGCGTGTGCGTTTCGCCGCTTCATTACCGGGATTCTGCCCGCGCCGCCCTGCTGCGCTATAAATTCGGCAGGAAAACGGCCTATGCGGCCTGCTTTTCCCGGCTGATGGCAGACTGCGCGGAAAAACGCCTTGTGGGCGGCTATGATGTGGTTACGTGGGTGCCACTGAGCCGAAGGGGACTGCGGAAGCGCGGCTTCTGCCAGAGCGAGCTGCTGGCCCGCGGCGCGGCGGCACAGCTGGGAGTGCCCTGTGCGCCTATGCTGAGAAAGCCGCGTCATACCCCGGCACAGTCCGGCATCACCGATGCAGCGGTCCGCCGGGCAAATGTGTCCGGCGCGTTTTCTCTGCGGGAGGACGCCATGCCGGAGGGAAAACGGGTTCTGCTGGTGGACGATGTGGTGACAACCGGCGCCACACTCAGCGAATGCAGCCGCTTGCTGCTGATGGGCGGCGCGGAAAAGGCGGACTGTCTGACGCTGTGCTGTGCCGCAAGAATGAAGGAATGAGGGGTAATCCCGAATGCTGTTAGGGAAAGATATCGGCGTGGATCTGGGTACTGCCGCCGTGCGTCTGTATGTGCGGGGCAAGGGTGTGGTTCTGCGGGAGCCGTCTGTGCTGGCGGTGGATAAACGCAGCGGGAAGGTACTGCAGGTGGGACTGGAGGCGCAGCGGATGCTGGGGCGCACACCTGCCAATCTGGCCGCGCTGCGTCCGATCCAGCGGGGCGTAATCTCGGATTATGAAATGACCGTGCATCTGCTGCGGGAGTTTCTCCGGCGGGTGGTGCCGTTCAGTCTGGTGAAGCCCCGGATGCTGGTTTCGGTGCCCAGCAGCATGACACAGGTGGAGGAACGGGCCACCGTGCAGGCCTGCCTGCAGGCTGGCGCCAGACATGTATTTCTGATGGAGGCGCCGCTGGCCGCCGCCATGGGTGCCGGTCTGCCGATTCAGGAACCCAGCGGCCGCATGGTGGTGAATATCGGCGCAGGCTCTGCGGATATTGCCGTCCTGAGTATGGACGGCGTGTGCCAGAGTGCCAGCTGCTTTGCCGCGGGCGATGCCATGCGGGATGCAGTGGTGCGGTATATGCGGCAGGAACACGGCGTCGTCATCGGTGCGGCCATGGCGGAGGAACTGAAGCTTCGGCTGGGTTGTCTGACCCAGCCCCGTGAGGGACAGACTGCGGAGATCCGCGGGCGCGACCTGCTTACCGGCCTGCCCCGGCTGGTGGCCGTGGAGGAAACGGAGCTGCCGGAAGCACTGGAGGCGCCCTGCGCCCAATTGCTGGACGCGATCCGGGATGTACTGGAACGCACACCGCCGGAGCTGATCGCGGATATCACCCAGAACGGGATCACGCTCACCGGAGGCGGCAGCCGTCTGCGGGGCCTGAGCCAGCGGATTCAGGAGTATACCCGCATTCCAACCATGCAGGCGGATGACGGGGAGGACTGTGTCATTGCCGGGATGGAGCAGGCCATGCAGAAGCTGGATGAGATGCAGGACGGAATCATCAATCTGTCCCGCAAGGCACAGCTTTCATGAGCGAGAATCTGCACGGCGGGCATCGGGAGCGGATGCGCCGCCGATATCTGGAACAGGGTCTGGAAGGCATGGCCGATCATGAAGCACTGGAGCTGCTGCTCTACCATGCCATTCCCCGCAGCGATGTAAACCCGCTGGCCCATCGGCTGCTGAACCGCTTCGGCAGTCTGAAAGGGGTACTGGATGCGACTGTGGAACAGCTGCGTGAGGTGGAGGGCGTTGGGGAAAGCACCGCGCTGCTGCTGACGCTGGTGCGGGATTTGCAGCGCCGCTATCTGATTCAGGCGGCGCGGAAGGATAAGCGTCCGATTCTGTCGGGCGGGGAGGATGCAGGGCGGTTTTTCCTGCCCTATTTCCATGGTATTGCGGAGGAGCGGGTCTATGTGGCCTTTCTGGATGATGTGGGTCGCCTGATCAGCTGCCGTCAGCTCTTTGAGGGCGGAATCGACGCGGTACCGGTGAGCATCCGGAAAATTCTGGAATCCGCCCTGCAGGAGCGGGCGACTACCCTGATTCTGGCCCATAATCATCCGGGAGGACAGGCAATGCCCTCCGTGGAGGATCGTCTGATGACGGAGCGGATCGCCCTTGCGCTGGATACCATCTCACTGCATCTGATGGATCATATCATTGTGGCAGGGCAGGAATATCTCAGTATGGTGGACAACGGTTTTTTCGCAGTTCACCAGCAGTAAGCATACGCTGCATGGGGCAGCAGGGAGGAAAACATGCCGGAATTTCAGGTCGTCAGCAGTTATGAACCGTCGGGAGACCAGCCGGAGGCCATTGACCGTCTGGCTCGGGGCGTGGAGATGGGACTGGAGGAGCAGACGCTTCTGGGCGTCACCGGTTCGGGTAAGACCTTCACCATGGCGAAGGTCATCGAGCGGCTGCAGCGGCCCACGCTGGTGCTTTCCCATAATAAGATTCTGGCAGCGCAGCTTTGCAGCGAGTTTAAGGAGTTTTTCCCAAACAATGCAGTGGAATACTTCGTTTCCTATTACGATTACTATCAGCCGGAGGCCTACATCCCCACCACCGATACCTTTATCGAGAAGGATGCCAGCATCAACGATGAGATCGAGCGGCTGCGCCACTCCGCAACTGCGTCTCTGTTTGAACGGCGGGATGTGATCGTGGTGGCCTCCGTCAGCTGTATCTACGGTCTGGGCGACCCGGAGGATTACAAGGGCATGGTGCTGTCTCTGCGGGAGGGGCAGACCCGCAGCCGGGAGGAGATCATTGCACGGCTGGTGGAGATGCGCTACGAGCGAAACGATCTGGCTTTTGACCGGAATATGTTCCGCGTCCGGGGCGACACGTTGGAGATTTTCCCGGTGTATTCCAAGGATATCGCCATCCGAATTGAATTTTTCGGCGATGAGATCGACCGGATCAGCGAGGTGCAGGTGGTCACGGGAACGGCAGTGCGCCGCCTGAGCCACATTGCCGTTTACCCCGCATCGCATTACGTGACCAGCCGGGACAAGCTGGAGGCGGCCATTGAGCGGATCCGGACAGAGCTGGACCAGCGGGTGAAATGGTTCGAGGAGAATGACAAGCTGGTGGAAGCGCAGCGGATCCGGCAGCGCACCACCTACGATATCGAGATGATGAAGGAGCTTGGGTACTGCTCCGGCATCGAAAACTACTCCCGGGTGATTTCCAATCGAAAACCAGGTTCGCCGCCTATGACGCTGATCGACTATTTTCCGGACGATTTCGTGCTGATGATCGATGAGAGCCATGTGACGCTGCCACAGCTACGCGCCATGTATGCCGGAGACCGGGCCAGAAAGACTAATCTGATCGACTTCGGTTTCCGTCTGCCCAGCGCCTATGATAACCGTCCGCTGAATTTCGAGGAGTTTACCAAGCGGGTGCATCAGACCGTGTATGTCAGCGCCACCCCGGGCGAATACGAGCTGAGCCGCTCCGCACAGGTGGCGGAGCAGGTGATCCGCCCTACCGGTCTGGTGGATCCGAAGGTGGAGGTACGACCCACGGAGGGCCAGATCGACGACCTGATCAGCGAGATCAATACCCGCGCCGCCCGAAAGGAACGGGTGCTGGTGACCACGCTGACCAAGCGCATGGCGGAAGATCTGACGGACTTCCTGAAAAAAGCCGGGATCCGGGTTCGCTATATGCACCACGATATCGGCTCTACCGAGCGAATGGAGATCATCCGTGATCTGCGGCTGGGCGAATTTGATGTACTGGTGGGCATCAATCTGCTGCGTGAGGGACTTGATCTGCCGGAGGTCAGTCTGGTTGCCATTCTGGATGCGGACAAGGAGGGTTTCCTCCGCTCCGGTACTTCTCTGATCCAGACCATCGGCCGCGCCGCCCGCAATGCGGAAGGCTGCGTCATCATGTATGCCGACAGCCGCACCCCGGCCATGGATTTCGCCATCACGGAAACGGAACGCCGCCGCCGGAAACAGACCGCCTTCAACGAGGCGCATGGAATCGTGCCAAAGACCATCGTGAAGGGTGTGCGGGAACTGATCGAGATTTCCCGAGCTGCGGAGTCGGAAGAAGACGAGGGCGGCGTGAAGATGACCCAGCGAGAACGGGAAGCTGCCATCGAAAAGCTGGAAAAGGAAATGAAAAAAGCTTCCAAGATGCTGGAATTTGAGTATGCGGCCGTTCTACGTGACCGGATCATCAAGCTCAGAGGCGAAAAGAAATAATCTGCGGTAGCAGAAAGCACCGCTTCGGCATAGGCTGTGCCGGAGTGGTGCTTTTTTATGAACCGGTATGATATTCCTGTGCCGCTGCTGGCTCTGCTGGCTGGCTGCGGCACATGGCTGATTACGGCATTGGGCGCGGCTGCGGTATTCCTGCTGCGCCGGGAACGGACAAAACTGCTGAACGGACTGATGGGATTTGCGGCAGGGGTGATGCTGGCGGCCTCCTGCTGGTCACTGCTGGTACCCGCCATCGAACTCAGCGAGGGACAGGGACTGCCGGGCTGGCTGCCTGCAGCCGTGGGTTTTCTGGCAGGGGCCGGGTTCCTGTGGTGCGGCGACCGGGTACTACAGCGGCTGGGACGGAGAAGGAACGGAAGCAGCGAAATGCTGTTGACCGCGATTACCCTGCATAATGTGCCGGAGGGACTGGCAGTAGGGGTTGCCTTCGGCATTCTGCAGACGGAGCCGGGGGCGGAAAACCTGATGCTGGCCTTCGGCGTGGCATTGGGGATCGGCATTCAGAACTACCCTGAGGGAGCGGCAGTTTCGCTGCCGCTGTATCGTTCCGGAATGAGCCGGAGCCGATCCTTCCTGCTGGCACAGGCCACCGCATTGGTGGAACCGATCGCCGCCCTGCTGGGTGCCCTGCTGGTGACGGCGGTAAACCGGATCCTTCCGTGGGCGCTGGCTTTTGCCGGCGGCGCCATGGTGCTGGTGGCAGTGCATGAGCTGATCCCGGAATGCAGGACAGGGGAAAGCGAACCATGGATTTCCAGCTGGGGCGTGATGCTGGGCTTTGCGGTGATGATGCTGCTGGATGTGGCGCTGGGGTAGGGAGGCAAATACGCAGTCGGTACTTTCCGAAAAAACATCCGCTGCTCAAAATGAGCAGCGGATGATGGTTTCTTATTTGGCAAATTCCACGGCGCGGGTCTCCCGCAGCAGGTTGACCTTGATCTGGCCGGGATATTCCAGATCGCTTTCGATCTTCCGGGCAATGTCGTGGGCCAGAAGCGTCATCTGATCTTCTCCCACTTCCTCCGGCTTTACCATGATGCGAACCTCGCGGCCTGCCTGAATGGCAAAGGAGCTTGCCACGCCGGGGAAGGAATTGGTCAGCTCTTCCAGCTTTTCCAGACGCTTGATGTAGTTCTCGATGTTCTCACGGCGGGCACCGGGACGGGCAGCGGAAATGGTATCGGCGGCCTGTACGATGCAGGCGATGAGCGTCTGCGGTTCCACATCATTGTGGTGCGCCTGAATGGCGTGAACGACAGCATCGCTTTCCTTGTACTTCCGGGCCAGCTCAACGCCGATGGCCACATGGCTGCCTTCCACCTCATGGTCAATGGATTTGCCGATATCATGGAGCAGACCGGCGCGCTTGGCAGTGGCAACATCCACGCCCAGCTCAGCGGCCAGAAGACCGGCAATGTGTGCGACCTCAATGGAGTGATTCAGAACATTCTGCCCGTAGCTGGTGCGGAATTTCTGACGACCCAGAAGCTTAATAAGCTCCGGATTAATGCCATGAACGCCGGTTTCAAAGGTGGCACGCTCACCTTCGGATTTGACCGTGGCCTCCACCTCACGGCGGGCCTTTTCCACGGTTTCTTCGATGCGGGCGGGATGGATGCGTCCGTCCGTAATCAGCTTCTCCAGCGCGACCCGGGCGATCTCACGCCGGTAGGGGTCAAAGCTGGAAAGCGTAATGGCTTCCGGTGTATCATCGATGATCAGATCAACGCCGGTAAGGGTTTCGATGGTGCGGATATTGCGGCCTTCACGGCCGATGACGCGGCCCTTCATCTCGTCATTGGGCAGGGGAACCACACTGACGGTTGCTTCGGCCACATGGTCAGCGGCACAGCGCTGAATTGCGAGGGTAATGTACTCGCGGGCTTTCTCGTCCGCTTCGTCCTTGAACTTGGCCTCCAGATCCTTGATCTTCATGGCCTTTTCATGCGTGACCTCGGACTCGATTTCGTTGATGATATATTCCTTGGCCTCTTCCTGAGTATAACCGGAGATCTTTTCCAGCATCTCCAGCTCGCTGCGCTTGATCAGTTTGATTTCCTCCCGCAGAGCATCTGCTTCTGCGAGCTTTTTGGTGAGCTGTTCGCTCTTCTTTTCGATGTTGTCGGTTTTCTTGTCCAGATTTTCCTCTTTGGTCTGGAGACGGCGTTCCTGCTTCTGCAGTTCGCTGCGCCGCTCCTTCACCTCCCGCTCGTACTCGGTGCGCTCCTTATGGATGGCTTCCTTGGCTTCCAGCATCTGCTCGCGCTGTTTGCTTTCGCCGGTCTTGATAGCCTCATTTACAATGCGTCTGGCCTCTTCCTCAGCACTGGAAATCTCCCGTTCGGACACTTTTTTGCGGTAGGTAATACCGAGGAAAAACATGGCGGCGGCAACAGCGATCAAAATAATGATCCAAATCCACCCGGGCATGCTTAACGGTATACCTCCTGTTAAAAATATCGGTTCACGATGAAAAATATATACGACTGTTTATGCAGCAGCCTTTCGAACTTCCCCTTCAGCCTCGGGGGCAAACCCCGGCAGCTTAGCTCTTAATATATTATCTTTGCTATTTTAGTCTACCTTCGCGTTTCTGTCAAGCACAGCGGGAAGAAAAATTACAGCAAATATTCAATATGCGGCAATAACATTCTATACAGGACATACCTCAGGCAGCATTCTGCGGATTGCACTTGATTTTTCACACGGGATATTTTATACTGAAAGGAAAATAATAGAACACCGAAGGGAGTGTACGGAATGAATTCGATCTACACGGAAGCAGCCGGACTTTGCGCGGCAGGAACGCCCTTTGTCTGGGCGGTCATCATTTCACAGGACGGGTCCACGCCCAGAAGTGCCGGCAGCCGGATGCTGATTCTACAGGACAGCATTGTTTCCACCATCGGCGGCGGCGCCATGGAGGGCAGTGTGATTCAGGTGGCCCGAGAGCAGGTCATGGCAGACGGGAAACCCCGGATTCTGCGTTACGATATGTCCGGCACCGAGGCGGCCACAGCAGGGCTGATCTGCGGCGGTGTGTGTGAGGTG
This sequence comes from Clostridiales bacterium UBA1774, assembly GCA_002314635.1. Taxonomy (GTDB): domain Bacteria; phylum Bacillota; class Clostridia; order Oscillospirales; family Oscillospiraceae; genus UBA1774. The sequence continues at coordinate 879 of DCGQ01000031.1, read as the reverse complement.
CTGCTGGCCTGTATGGAGCCGCAGTATCAGGACGTGTTTGAAGCGGCAGCAAAGGCAGAGCAGGATGGTGCCCCGGCGTGGCTGTTCTATGTGCTGGATGAGAATGAGGACAGCACGCTGCCCTTCCAGTTGTGTATCAATGTGAACTGCGAGCGGATTGTGGGTTCCTTCCGCGGAAACCAGAAGTTCGTGCGGGACATGCTGCTGAATCCCATCCGCGTGGCGATTCACGGCGACAGCGTGGATGGCGTTCGGTATCTGGTGGACGATGTGGGTTCCGCACCCCGGATGTGGCTGTTCGGCGCGGGTCATGTGTCCTGCGAGGTGGCGCGGATCGCCGTTGGATGCGGTTTCAATGTGACGGTGATCGATGACCGGGAGGACTTCTGCAATCGCACCCGCTTCCCGGACTGTGACTGCGTGGTGATCGATGATTTTCAGCAGATGCCGGATTTCCCTGCGGATGGGAACAGCTATGTGATCATCATGACCCGGGGTCATGCCTATGATAAAGACGTGCTGCGCTGGGCACTGGGAAAGCGTCCGTTCTATCTGGGGATGATCGGCAGCAAGACCAAGCGGGACGCACTGTACAAAAAGCTGCATGAAGAAGAAGGTTTCCCCATGGAGCAGCTGCAGGCAGTGAAGTGTCCCATCGGTCTGACTATCTCTGCTGAAACACCGCCGGAAATTGCCGTCAGCGTAATGGCAGAGGTCATTCAGACCCGCCGGGAAAAATAAACTTGCAAACGCGGCAGAATGTGTTATAATCACCCATACCCGTATGGTATGGGTGAGGTTTTTCTTTTGGTTCAGTAGTCCATGCGCCCCTGTACCTCACCAGGATAGAGGGTCCGCCTCCTAATGTAACGCCGGAGC
>DCGQ01000060.1 GCA_002314635.1 Clostridiales bacterium UBA1774 | reverse complement strand
CTTCGGCGGTTCCGGTGACGGGCAGACGCCTCCCAACGGCGACTTTGGAGGGTTCGGCGGCCCGGGCGGCATGGGCAATACCCAGTCCGGCGAAGCTTCCGCAGAGTTTACCATGACGGATCAGGTGAATAATTTCAGCGGTGTTTCCGACATCGCAGCGTAAAAAAGATACCGCAGACGGGGAATCAAGTACCGTCTGCGGTATTATATGTGTTTTCTTCGGTTTTGGTATCAGACCGTTTCCGGTTCCGACTCAGGAGCGATGGCGTAATTGATCAGGAAACCGGAAAAGTAGGCGCTGCCGTCGCTGCTGTCCCGGTATACCGAGCCATGGCAGGACACCCGGACATACTCCCCGGCGGCATTCTTCGCCAGGTAATCGTAATGGTGATACTTCCGATGCCCGTTGATCACGGCGGCGATATCCTCCATATACCCGTCAAAATAATCCGGATGGATGTGGGACTGCCAAGCACCCACGAAGTCTCCGTAAAACTCCGCGTCCAGACCGAAATATTCCTTCCAGCCGGGAGCAATGCGGGTCACGTTGGTGTCCAGATTCGTGATGAAGGGATAACTGCTTTCATTGGCGGCGCACATGGCGTCAAAAATCTTATCCGTCAGTCCGGCAAAGTTCAGGCCGGTGCCGTGGATGCCCTGTTCATCGGCGCGGCCGCTCTTGATCAGCGCCTTGTTCCGATACATGGCGTAGTCCGCTGTTTTCACCACATCCCGCAGGCTGCGGTAGCTGTCGGAGGAGCGGGCATATCCGGCGGAAACGGCGGCGGTGTATTCCAGCTCCTTGGAGGCTTCCGCACAGGCGGCCTGCAGCGCCCGGATGTCCTTCTCTACCATGTCCGCGCTGACCCGAAAGTACAGGATCATAAACTCATCGCCGCCGATCCGGTATACGGCGGAACCATGGGTCATACAGCGGTTGATGGCGGAGGCGATCAGTGTGATATAGTTATCGCCCTCCGCGTGACCCAAGTGGTTGTTGACGCTGCGAAGGTCATTGATATCGCAGAATACAAAGGTATAGCTGTCGTCCGGCTTGTTCCGGAACTGCTTTTCATACTTTTCGATGTCCTCCTCGAAGCTGCTGCGGGAACGCACCCCGGTCAGCGCATCGGTCATGGCCTTTTTCCGGAACACCGCCACCGGGTTTTCCAGCGAGAAGAAGAAACCCACCGTCACAATGGTGATCGCGCCGCCGGTAAACAGAACGCTTCGCCAGATCACCTGACTGATCTCCGTGATCATCAGCACCAGCATCATGGGAATCAACGTGCTCTTGAGGGTGGCGGGCATCTGCTTCATGTGGGCGAAGATCATGACCAGCGCGCCGATAAAGAACAGGAAGGCCAGTCCGTAACCGGCGATGGCAGCGGGGCCGGCGCTGGACCATGTACCTACATCGGCCGCATACTCGATTTTCAGAAAGGGAAGACAGCAGATGTAAAGCGCGGTGAGGCCATGTCCGATGCTGTATAACAGTCTGGCTCGGCGGGGATAGCAGATGGCTGCCACATAGTTTACGACTTCATTGGAGAAGAAAATGGCGGAAAGATAGAAAATGATGTGGGAGATCCAGTTCAGCCACGGGGGCACTGTGTCCGTATGATTGACGGTGAGGACGGTGATCGCGTCAAACAGCACGTGCAGGATCGCAAAGCGCAGGATCCGGTTAAATGCCTTGCTTTCGCTGTCAATATGATAACTGCGGGATGTAAAGAACAGAAATACCAGAATGACCAGACAAATCAGCTCAGACCGGAGAATCAGCACCGGATACATAAGCGTCCCTCCTCCCACTATGATTTATGAGACTATATACTTAATTTTATAAATTATATAGCATGAAAAACGGAAAGTAAAGCTCCTTTTTCATCTAATTATAACATTTGTCTGTCAGGCCATGACCGGTTATCGCTGTTTTCCCATAAAGAACAGCGCCAGCGTCCCCGGGCCGGAATGGGAACCGATCACCGGCACGATTCCGTTTTGTTCAGTCCGGATCGCGGCGGGAGGACGGTTCCCCTTCGCTGTCCTCACCCATCCGGTTCCGGATTCGCTCCGTTTCCTTTTCACGGTCCCGAAACCAGCGGGTGCTGATCTCCGTACCGTGGCGTATGCGCCGGAGGTTTTCCACGTGCTTTGCCTCCATCACCGCAGCCGCACCGGAATACAGGCAGAAGCCTGCCGGGTCGCCGCCCTGCAGCAGATAGAGGATGAGAAATGCCGGTGCAGCGGTCATGGGGATCACGGCCAAATAGCCGGTCAGCAGCACCGGGATTGCCTCCGCTGCCAGAATCAGCAGGAAGCATTTGGGGCTGAATGCAAGGATCAGGCCACCCAGACAGGCCAGACCCTTGCCGCCCCGGAACCGCAGCTGCACCGGCAGCATATGCCCCAGCATACACCCGCTCCCGGCCAGCTCCTCCGCAAGATGAAGGGTCGGGAACAGACGTGCGGCCAGTCTGATGGTGAGGTATGCTTTCAGAATGTCTGCCAGTGCGATACGGATACCGACTGCTTTTCCGAATGCCAGCATGGCATTGGATGCACCGGCGTTTCCGGTGCCGGTGTTTCGGATGTCAAAGCCCATGCGCTTTGAGCGGAGATACGCCGGATTGATGCCGCCGATTAGGTAGGAGATCAGAAAAATAGCAATGCCCGACGCCGTGTTTTTCATGGGATACCTCCAAACACAAATCCGATAGACCATTAAATCTAATCCATGGGATTATATTATCACAGCGCTAAGATTATTTCAAGCGGTATTCCGCATCATTTTAATGCCTTCGCGGGTTGAGAATCTGTGCAGGATGTGATAAGATAATGCAGTAAAGAGAAGGAGAAAAACATAGTATGCAATTTGATAAGGAACTGATTGCCGGGAAGCTTCGGCGCTGGGAGCAGTATCTGACCCACTATCGGCTGCCGGACTGGGAGGATATCCCGGATATCGGCCTGTATATGGATCAGGTCATTACCCTGCTCAAAAATTATCTGGACTATCTGCCGCCGGAGCTGAAGGACGAGCAGTTTATCACCGCGGCTGCCATCAATAACTATGTCCGGAAAAAGATCATGCCGGACCCGGTGAAAAAGCGCTATTACCGGAACCACATCGTTTATCTCATTGTGATCTGTTCCCTGAAGCACAGCCTCAGTATTCCCACGCTGCAGACCATGATACCCGTGGATCTGCCGGAAGCGGAGCTGCGGGAGTTTTACACCGCCTATGTGCGCCGCCACCGGCTGGCCACCGGTTACTTTGTGGAGCAGGTGCGGGAGTCCGCCGCCGGGATCCTGGATTATGCGCCGGATTCGGAGATGGCCACCGGCAGTACAACCGAGCTGATCGTCTCGTCTGCCGTGATCTGCGGCTTCTCCCGCCTGCTGGCAGAAAAGCTGCTGCTTCTGGACGGGAAAACGCTGGAAAACGGCGGCAGCATCCAATTGCGGGAAGAAAACAAAGGACAGGAAAACGAAGAATGAAACAGTATATCCTTGCCATTGATCAGGGTACCACCAGCAGCCGTGCCCTTCTGTTTGACGAAAACCGGCAGGTGGCCGCAGTCAGCCAGCGGGAGTACCCTCAGTATTACCCCAAACCCGGCTGGGTGGAGCAGGACCCCATGGAGATTTACGGCAGCGTGGCAGCGGTCATACATGAGGTACTGGCGGAAAACGGCGTGGAACCGGCGCAGCTTGTGTGCATCGGTATCACCAATCAGCGGGAGACCACCGTGGTCTGGGAGCGCAGCACCGGGAAGCCCATCTGCAATGCCATCGTCTGGCAGTGCCGGAGAACGGCGCAGGTCTGCGAGGAAATTTTGCAGGACGCAGAGCTGACGGCGTACATCCGCGCCGCCACCGGTCTGCTGCCGGACGCCTATTTCTCCGCCACCAAG
>DCGQ01000050.1:15360-17154 GCA_002314635.1 Clostridiales bacterium UBA1774 | reverse complement strand
CAGAATCCTTGCTGCGGCCGATCATGCGAACCTGTGTGCGGATGCACATATCCTCTTCACCGCAGCACTGAGAAATGATCTTCCGCCAGGTTTCGCATTCCTGTTCTTCTCCGGTTTCCATAGCTCGATCCAGCATGGAGGTATAGTTTTTCTTTTCCTTCTCATCCAGATATTTCAGGATATCACTGCGGATCAAATCCTCCTCCGAGAGATTCATACCCAGCTCCTGCAGGTATTTCCCGTTGACGCGCAGCAGTTCCGTCTTTCCGTCCCGATATTCGAAAATGGCGGCGCCGCCCACATAGTTGGAGAAAATCAGCGTTTCCAAAGATTCCGGGCTCCAGAAGGCGCCTGCATCCATGGTATCGATCAGACTCAGCTGAGGCACCACCTCGCCCACAGAACCGGACAGTTTTTTCACAAAATCCTGTTCCGGCATAGGTTTGGCATACAGATAACCCTGTACATAGCTGCATCCCACGCTGCGCATGAAATCTGCCTGTTCCACGGTTTCCACACCCTCGGCAATCACGGGAAGTCCCAGCCATCCGGCCATACGAACGACCATACTGACGATGGTGCCGCCCCGTCCGCCCTGCATATTGCCCTGCAGAAAACCCATATCCAACTTGATCAGATCGAAATTAACATCCTTCAATACATTCAGCGAACTGTAGCCGCTGCCGAAATCGTCCATCTCCACCACATAACCATACCGATGCAGGCTGTCCAGCAGATGGATCACCTGCTGGAGACTTCCGGTGGCAGCGCTCTCTGTCAGTTCCAGACGCAGGTATTTCACCGGAACACCGCTGGCGACCCGGATTGCCTCCAGCTGTTCCGCAAAATCCGGAACAGCCAGATCCCGGCGGGACATATTGACGGAAATGGGTACCATCGTCCGCCCGGCTTCCATATTCCGGCGTTGGAAATCACAGACCATGCGGAACATCTCCAGATCCAGCCGGATGATGAAACCGTCCTGTTCAAATTCAGGGATGAAGGAACCCGGAGGCAAAATCCCAAAACCCGGATAGTCCCATCTCACCAAGGCCTCCGCGCCCACCAGCATCCCTGTAGAATGGTCATACTGCGGCTGATACCAGACCTGAAATCGTCCTTCTACCAGCGTGGATTCCCGACTGGCCACAAGCTGCTCCCGGTCAGGCCGTTCACTCATTTTCAGTTCCCGGCAGATTTTTTCTCTGTCCATACAGTCCTCCATTCCCGTTATCTGCACATTTCTTTACTGTATCGCGTTAAATCCATTTCATTCTACCATATTGTGTTAGGCTTTGCAAGTTCCTTTTTTCATATTCGATAAACAGAATGAGCGTTTTTTCATCATTTCGATTTTCCCGCTGTGCGTTGCTGCGTATCCTGCACAAAAAGACCGCGGCTTCCGGTTTGGTCCGGCAACCACGGTCTGATCATTCTTATTGCTGCGGCTTTCCACCTGCGTTGCCGCCGTTATTTCCATTCCCGCCGCCGGGTTTCTTTGGGCCATGATAATGACGGTGATAGCGGAAATTTCCCGGTTTTTTCTCTCCGTCCTCTGCCGGATGAGCTTTCTGCGGCTGCTTTGGCGCATTCTCATTCTGTGCAGCGCCGTTGTTCGGCGTTGTTCCGGCATTCGGCGCACCCGGCTTTCTGGACTGGTACGGCTTTTTGGGCTGCTGCGGCCTTTCACCGTTCTCTCCGTCCTGCTGAGGACGAGGTTTGCCGTTCTTATGCCGGTCATTCCGGTGATTGTCGCCATCACGTCTATTCTCCCGCGGTTCTCTGGGCTCCCGC
>DCGQ01000050.1:262-15319 GCA_002314635.1 Clostridiales bacterium UBA1774 | reverse complement strand
TCTGGGCTCCCGCTGCTCCCGCGGTGCTTTCGGCTCACGAGGCTCCCGGGGGGCCTTCGGTTCCCGCGGTTCCGTCTGCTCCCCGCCCTGTTCCTCATTCTGGAAGCGGCGAGGCTTGCGGCTGTGATTTCTGTCGCGGCGGTGCTCCGGATTCTTCTCCGCTTCCTTACGAGAATTGCCGCCAATGGGATGAGGTTCGTCCGCCATATACAGGCTGAGATCCGGCCCTTCCGGCTCCTTCTTCTGGGGCAGCTCTGCATCCGGCTTCGGCTCCACATATTCCCCGCCAACGGTGTAGCCAAGCTGATCTACATGGTAGCTTTGTATCGCGTTGTCTGTGGCTTCTGCCAGACGCACCTTCACTGTTCTGCGGAGCAGATTGACCTCCGTGACGGTACCTTTACCCTTAGGTGTATCCACCGCCGCGTCCGCCTTCGGCATCGTTTTCAGCAGGTTTTCATAGGCATCCTGCTCGTATTTCAGGCAGCACATCAGACGGCCGCAGGTGCCGGAAATCTTCGTTGGATTCAGGGACAGATTCTGAGTTTTTGCCATACGGATGGACACCGGCTGGAAATCCTCCAAAAAGGTGCTGCAGCAGAAAGGCCGACCGCAGATTCCCAAACCACCCAGCATCTTCGCACTGTCACGCACACCGATCTGCCGTAGTTCAATCCGGGTATGAAACACACTGGCCAGATCCTTAACCAGCTCCCGGAAGTCCACACGTCCGTCAGAAGTGAAGAAAAACAGGATTTTTCCACCTTCAAAGCTGTATTCCACGTCCACCAGTTTCATATCCAGATTGTGCGCCCGGATTTTTTCCTCGCAGGTGACGAAAGCCTGCTTTTCTTTGAGCTTGTTCTGCTGCTCTGTACGGATATCCTCCGGTGTGGCAATGCGAATAACCGGACGCAGCGGCTCTACCACAGCTTCCTCCGGCACCTGATGAATGGCTTCCACGCATTCACCCAGCTTCAGGCCCTTGCTGGTTTCTACCAGCACCGTATCGCCAACCTGCGGCTCAATGCCGTTTGGGGCGAAATAATATGATTTACCGCAGCTGCGGTATCGTACATTGATTACTTCCGGCATAAAAATTCTTCCATTCCGCCGTTTTTCATCGGCAAAAGTATAGTGATACTGTCAGTTCATCTGTATAGATGATACAATTTACATCCTTTCGGTATTCCCCACATAGGTACCTAGCCAGCCCAGACAGTGGCCGGGGCTTACATAGACCTTACGCATCTCCCGCAGCTGTTCCGTCAGGCTGCAGAGCGCCAGCGCGGCTTCCTGCTTTTCCCCGACAGCCGCCTTGGCTCGCTGTGCGGCTGCCTGATACAGGTCCACAAGCAGCCTGTCAAATTTCTCTTTTTCCAGCTTTTCCAGCCTCATGGACACCGAAACAAAACCCAACCGATCCCCGTTCACAAAGGCTTCTGCCAGTTTTCCGGCCTGCTCGGAGGGCGGCTCTGCCACAACCTGTCCCTGCAGCCGCAGTTCCTGACATCGGGAGCGAATGGTTTCCAGAAATGAGCCGGGATTCCGTCCCAGAAGCAGGAAGGAGGCATAAAGCGGCGGTTCCTCCAAAACCTTCAGCAGCGCATTCTGTGCGCTCTGATTCATGGTGTCCGCCTCCCGGATCACAAATACCTTGGCGGATGAATCATTGGGCAGCACAAATGCTTCCTGCCGCAGCGCACGTACCTGATCTACCGTGATCTCCCGCTTATCCGGCAGCCGTTCCACGGAAATCAGATCCGGATGGATTCCTTTTTCCATTTTTCTGCACTGGGCACACACGCCGCAGGGACGGCCTGCACGGCTGTCACAGAGCAGCGTTTTTGCCAGAAATCCGGACACCGCATCCAGTTCCTTCGAATCCTCCCCCAGCAGCAGCCATGCATGGCTCAGCTTATTCTGTCCGGCTGATTCCCGGATCTGGGCATATGCGTCCACGGCGTTCCTCCTGCATACTTGAAATCGAATGTGTTATTATATCATTTCATAAAACCGATTGCAAGAAGCGAATCGATATCAATGGAAAGAAATGAGCCTTCCCCGGTTTCATTCCGGAGAAGGCTCAAACCTTATGTGATTATTCTTCCAATTCCTTGAAAACGTCACCCATGTGGTAGGCGGGAACCTGCTGCTGTTTATTATAAATGGGATTGCCCACATTGCGGCTGAATACCAGCATAAAGTCCTCGTTGGGAACTTCATCGGGAATGGCGCGGGTGACTGCATCGGCGTGCTCCATCCAGCCTTTCTTCCACTCGGCATGGGTCAGGATAAACAGGTCGCCCCGCATGATACCGCGCAGAACACGTTCACCGGCCTCATCCGGGTCACGCTCCATATTGGACATATCAATCTTGCTGCGGTCAAACTTGGGCGCATCGGGATCGGGCGTGGGGCCCTTCTTGTTGAAAGGCTGACCCAGGTGCTTCACGCGAATCTGGTCTGTGGTCGTGTTCAGATTGGTATGGAAGGGGCCGGGGCAGAATACGCTGGCTCCCACATTGGTGCCCTTCAGATCAATGGCTACGGTTTCCATGGTAGCCATCACCGCACGCTTGGTAGCATTGTACAGTACCATGCCGCCAAGGGGAATCAGTCCGTTCTTGGAAGCGGTAGATACCACCCAGCCTTCTTCGCCATGCTTCAGAATACGGGGCAGAATGGTTTTGATGCCGTTCAGAACAGACTTATAGTTGATCTCCAGCGCGAAGTCAATATCATCGTAGCTGGCTTCCCAGATTTTTCCTTCCATCAGGCCGATGCCGGCGTTATTGACCAGAATATGAATGTTGCCGAATACGGCTTCCGCTTCGTCCGCCGCTTTTACATAGGCTTCCCGGTCGGTGACATCCAGGCGAATCCCGTGGGCAGGCCAGCCGTTTTCCTTGAAAATGGGCAGCGCAGCGTCAATTGCTTCCTGCCGGAAATCAGCAATGACGATATTCATGCCCGCTTTGGCGAAGGCTTTGGCAATTCCCAGACCCAGACCGCTGGCGCCGCCGGTCACAAATGCAGTTCTACCCTTAAAGTTTTTCATAAAAGCCTCCTGTAATTTCATGATTTTGATACTTCATTATAACCTTATTATTGAAAAAAGCGAGAACTATTTTCGATATTACAGGGGCAATCCGACAAAAATGCGGCGCACTTTCGTGCGCCGCACAGATTCTGAGCTTGTTTTGGGCTTAGTACATACCCATGCCGCCGCCCATGTCGCCGGCACCGGCTGCGGGAGCAGCTGCGGGGGGTTCGGGCTTGTCGGCCACCAGAGCTTCGGTGGTGAGCAGCATGGCGGAAACGCTGGCAGCGTTCTCCAGAGCGCTGCGGCAGACCTTGGCAGGATCCACGATACCGGCAGCGATCATGTCGCCGTAGACTTCGTTGGCAGCATCAAAGCCGTAGTTCACGCTGCGGTTGTTCTTGACCTTCTCCAGAATGACGGAGCCTTCCAGACCGGCATTGGCAGCAATCTGCTTGATGGGAGCCATCAGAGCCTTGGCAATGATGGAAGCACCGGTCTTCTCGTCGCCGCTCAGGGTGTTCAGCATCTTCTCAACAGCCTTACCGGCGTTCACATAGATGCTGCCGCCGCCGGCCACGATGCCTTCTTCCACAGCGGCACGGGTGGCGTTCAGAGCGTCCTCAACGCGGAGCTTCTTTTCCTTCATTTCAGCCTCGGTAGCGGCACCGACCTTGATCACGGCCACACCGCCGCTCATCTTGGCCAGACGCTCCTGCAGCTTCTCCTTGTCATACTCGGAAGTGGTGATCTCGATCTGAGCAGCAATCTGCTTGATGCGGCCCTGAATGTCCTCGGTCTTGCCGGCGCCATCCACGATGACGGTGTTTTCCTTGGAGACCTTGACCTGACGGGCAGTGCCCAGCACTTCCACGCCAACTTCCTTCAGCTCGATGCCCACATCGGAGCTGACGACCTGACCGCCGGTCATGGTGGCGATGTCGATCAGCATTTCCTTGCGGCGGTCGCCGAAGCCGGGAGCCTTAACGCAGACGCAGGTGAAGGTGCCGCGCAGCTTGTTCAGGATCAGGGTAGCCAGAGCTTCGCCTTCCACATCCTCGGCGATGACCAGCAGAGGCTTGCCAGCCTGAGCGACCTGCTGCAGCAGGGGCAGCAGCTCCTGAATGTTGGAAATCTTCTTATCGGTAATCAGGATGAAGGGATTGTCCAGAACAGCCTCCATCTTGTCGGAATCGGTGACCATGTAGGGGGTGATATAGCCGCGGTCAAACTGCATACCTTCCACGATCTCGCTGTAGGTCTCAGCAGTCTTGCTCTCTTCCACGGTGATGACGCCGTTCTGGCTGACCTTCTCCATGGCCTCAGCAATCAGCTTGCCGATGAAGGGATCGCCGGAGGAGATGGTGCCGACACGGGTGATATCCTCAGTACCGCTGACAGGCTGGGCGATCTTCTTGATCTCGGCAACAGCCACATCCACAGCCTTCTGGATGCCGCGGCGCATGACCATGGGATTGGCACCGGCAGCAATATTCTTCATGCCCTCGTGGATCATGTTCTGAGCCAGCAGGGTGGCGGAGGTGGTGCCGTCACCGGCGATATCGTTGGTCTTGGTGGCGACTTCGCGAACCAGATAAGCGCCCATGTTCTCAAACGGGTCTTCCAGCTCGATTTCCTTGGCGATGGTCACACCGTCATTGGTGATGAGGGGAGAGCCGTACTTCTTCTCCAGAACCACGTTGCGGCCCTTGGGTCCCATGGTGATCTTAACGGTATCTGCCAGATGGTCAACGCCGCGCTGCAGCGCCTGACGGGCATTTTCACTATATGCAAGCTTCTTAGCCATAATTCATTTTCCTCCTAATCAGTCTTCCACGATGGCAAGGATCTCGCCCTGACGGACGATGGTGTAGTCCTCACCGTCAACCTTAACCTGAGTGCCGCTGTACTTGCCGAGAATGACTTTATCGCCGGCTTCCACGGTCATTTCGACCTCGGTACCGTCAACCATGCCGCCCGGGCCGGCTGCAACAACTTCAAAAACCTGGGGCTTTTCCTGTGCCGCGGTGGTCAGGATGATGCCGCCCTTGGTGACTTCCTCAGCCTTCATCTGCTTCACAATAACATGATCTGCCAAAGGAATGAGCTTCATTATTATACCTCCTGCTATCAGCAAAATGCTGTTTTTTTCTTTATCTTAGCACTCATTCCCTCTGAGTGCTAACGCGTATATAATAACCCAAGTATACCCATAGTGCAAGCATTATTTCGTTTTTTATGGGAAAATTTTTCGGCAAATTCCGTCATTTTCCGAATCTGTCGTTATTTTCCTGCTTCAAATATACTTTTTCCGTCTTTTTTGCCTGTTTTCTCCGGTTTCATATCAGAAGTACATATAAAGCTGGCACTGAATCATACCGTTATACAGCTTCCTGCGCTTACTGGCACGAGCCCCGAAGCTGTGTTCGAAATCCAGATTAGAGGTCAGAATATACTTTTTCCACTGGCTTTCCTTCTTCCATCGGGCACCCAGCGCCCGGTAAAGCTGTTCCGCCTCGTGCGCGTCCATCAGACGATCACCGTAAGGCGGGTTCGTGATCAGGATTCCCGGTTCCTGCGGCAGGGTCAGCTGCCGGGCGTCCGCCTGAGAAAAGGTAATGTACCGATCCACGCCTGCCTTTTTGGCGTTTTCCTTTGCCAGCTCCAGCGTTTTCGGGTCGATATCGGAGGCGAAAATCTGATACTCGCCGTGATACTCCGCAGCGCGGGCAGCCTCCCGTTCTTCTTCCCAGAGCTTCCGGGGAATGGAGACCCATTGCTGTGCCAGAAACCGCCGATCAATGCCCGGCGCCCGGTTCATAGCAGCCAAAGCGGCTTCGATGGCAATGGTACCGCTGCCGCAGAAGGGATCCAGAAACAGCTCACGACCCTTGTAGCGGCTCAGCTTTACCATGGCAGCCGCCAGCGTTTCCCGCAGCGGCGCTTCGTTGGAATTGGCACGCCAGCCCCGCTTGTGCAGGCTGACTCCGCTGGTATCCAGATACAGGCTGGCACGGTCTTTCATCAGGGCAAAGCGAATCTGGCAGAGGCCGCCGGTCTCGGGAAGCCGATCTGCCCGGTACTTCATTCCCAGACGGTCCGCCACGGCCTTCTTGACAATGCGCTGACAGTCGGGAATGGATTTCAGCGTACTGTCCAGTGTACTGCCCTTTACCGGAAACTGAGCACGATAGTCAATAAACTGCTCCCACGGAAGCGCCTTTGTTCCCTCAAACAACGCGTCAAAAGTGGGTGCCGGAAACTCTCCCAGCAGGATATAGACCCGTTCGCCGGTGCGAAGCCGCAGATTTGCCCGCACCATCGCCCGCTCGTCGCCGTCAAACAGCACACGCCCGGTTTCGCTGCGAACATTCTCGCAGCCCATATATTTCAGTTCATCCGCCGCCAGTCCTTCCAGACCGAACAGGCAGGGCACACACAGCGTCATACCGTTTCTCCTCCCATGGTGCAGGTGAAAGAATGCCAGTCCTCCACACGGCGGTGGCCCGTGATCCGCAGTCCCGCAGTTTCCAACGCGTTCTGAACCTCCGGCTCCCGTCCGTCGATCACGCCGGACACGATCAGGGTGCCGCCGTCCCGCAGCCAGCGGGGCACATCCCGGCTCAGCGCAATGATCACGTCTGCCACAATATTCAGGAACACGATATCATAACGCTTCTCCCCCATTGCCTGCCGCAGCACCGGATCGGCGGATGCATCTCCCGCCAGTACGGCGAGCCGGTTTTCCACGCCGTTCAGCGCTGCGTTTTCCAGCGCAATGCGGGGCGCTTTTTCGTCAATATCGCAGCCAAGCGCATCCTTCGCGCCCAGACACAGGGCAGCAATGGCAAGGATTCCGCTGCCGCAGCCCAGATCCAGCACATGAGACGCGGACGGTGCCAGTTCCTCCATGGCCTCCAGGCACATCCGTGTGCTGGGATGGGCACCGGTACCGAAGGTCAGACCCGGATCCAGACGCAGTACGGTGCGGCCCTCCGCATCCGGGACATTCTCCCACTCCGGCACGATCAGCAGCCGGTTCCCGATGGCAATGGGTTTATAATACTGCTTCCAGTTGTTCTCCCAGTCCTCATCCCGCATTCCGGTCACGGAAACGGGGTAGGCTTCCAGCCTGCCTTTCAAACGGCTCAGTTCCGTGCGTCCCGCTTCGTCATCCGCCAGATAGAATTTGACCCGGCTGACCCCTTGGCGCTCCTGCAGAAATTTCTCGTCCACATCGTCCCAGAACGCATGGTTTTCCTCGGAAAAGGCGGCAATGTCCTTTTCATCCTCAATGACCAGTCCGGTCACACCCAGACCTTCCAGAACGGCGCTGAGTGTCTCCGTATCGCCATCCGGTGCATCCACCGTGATTTCAAGCCATTCCATATCCGTACCTCACTTTCGTGCATACCCCCGCCGGATGCGGGAATAGCAGTCATTACACAAACGTCCCGAATGATGCAGCGGCATGGCAGAGCCGCAGCGGGCGCAGAAGCGTATGTTGTTTTTCAGATTGTGCAGCAGGATCTGGTTGATCAGATCCGCGGTTTTCTCCCGTTCCTCCCGCAGGGCCTCGTGATCTACCGCGCAGGAAAATGCTTTGCAGAAGGAGAAGTACAGATCCAGCTTCCGATAGTAAAGCTCCAGTTCCGGCAGCGTATAGGCGGTTTTCTTTTCCTGCAGCACCGGCTGCTCCGGGTCATTCCCGTTCACATGGGCACGCAGAAATCGATAAAACAGCATACTCAGCTCGTCATCCGCCTCATCAAAGGGAATATTGGCCGCGGCCAGTTCCTCCGCCTTGGGGAGATGGAACCCTCTTTCCCGCATCTGGGAGATCAGGGTGATATAGCGTGCGATATCCAGCTTTTGATAGGGTTCCACCGTGGGCATCCGGTTCCAGACCTCCAGAACCTCCAGCAGGTCGAAATCCACCATCAGCACCAGATCGCTGAAACCGGCCACCGCATAAGTCAGCGGAGGCACCACGGTTTCCATACAGGTCTGGATCAGGCTCAGGTTCTCCGTTGCACCGACAAAGCCCTTGTCATAGATCCCGAAACGGCCGGCGCGGCCGGCGATCTGCTGCACTTCCTCCGGCTTCAGCGGGCGGCGCTCGTGCCCGTCAAACTTCTCTGTGTCCATGAAAATGATTCTCCGGATGGGCAGGTTCAGACCCATGCCGATGGCATCGGTGGACACCACATACTGCCGTTCATGATTCAGAAACCCCTCCACCTGCTTGCGGCGGGTGGCATAGGGCAGCGCACCGTAAATAATAGCGGGTTCTTTGCCGTGCATTCGCAGATCCTCCGCCACGCTGAGCACGCCCACCTTACTGAAGGTGATCAGTGCGTCTCCCGGCTGGATGTCCAGATAGTCTACGACCCGGTTCATGCAGATCAGCGGTGTTTTCCGCTGATGCTCGATCAGCTCATAGCTGTCGCCGCAGCTGCGGATCAGCCGCAGGAGCAGGTTTTTCGCCTCCGGAGCGGCACAGAGATGCACCTCGTCCGCCAGAACACCCAGAATGGCGCGCGTCCAGGCATACCCCCGCTCCCGGTCATCGATCATCTGGCATTCGTCGATAACGGCAACATCGAAGTGCCGCTTCATATCCAGCTTTTCCGCCGTTGCGGATACATGGGTATCGCAGTCCCGCACATCCTCCTCTTCCCCGGTGGTCAGGCTGCAGTTCACGCCGTTATCCAGCAGGGTTTCCTGCGCCTCCAGTGCCAGCAGACGGAGCGGTGCCAGATACACTCCGGTTTCCGCACGGATCAGGCGTTGGAAACCGGCATAGGTCTTGCCCGTATTGGTTCCCCCGATATGAACGATAAAATGCCGGGACATGGCACGTGCCTCCGGGTATTCATCCTTTGGATTCAACGCAACCAGCAGCTCCAGACTGCTGCGGATCGCCCGGGGCACATAGAATACGGAATAGAGATAATTCAGCGGATGGTTCAGCAGCTCCTGAACCGGGAAATGCTCCATGCTGAGCAAAGAATGCACATCCACCTCCGGCTGCGTCAGGCGAAAATCCTCCAGCGCCCGTTCTGCGGCTGCCAGCAGGGTTTCCGTATATCCGGCTCTCAGTCGTTCCTTTGTTTCCTCATCGCAGCGGCCCAGCCAGTAACCGGCGGCGGCAAGGCGCTTCATTTCGGTTCCTGCGCCTTCCCCATCTCCGGCGTGCTGCCGCAGCGCCAGGAAGTGCCCCACATAGCTTTGAGCCTTTCCGTCCCGCAGGGTCAGCTGTGCTCCGGAACGCATGACGCCGGAAATCCCCTGATGATACAGCTCTGCCAGCAGACGCGCATCGCCCTCCGCCGCACCGGGCTGCCAGCATTCGCTGAGAAGCCGCAGCGCCGCTCCCAGTGTATCCGCCTCGGCTCGCTGCTGCTCTGCCTGCTGCCGCTGCTGTGCCTCCTGATTGTGGGCGGTCACGATCTGAAATCGCTCCGTCTGTTCTGCCGATATCACGGCATCCCGTTCCCAGGTACGCAGCGTCCTGCCGCCGAAATGGCGGTATTCCGGCTTCGGCAGCAGTTCCCGTATCAAAGAATCCGTCCATCCCCGGCTTTTCAGGGTTCCCGCCGTCCAGTTTTTCCCGTTTTTTCCGCTTGACATGGTATCTCTCCCAAAAACATACTCAATGGGGGCAGTTTATCATAGAATCGCCCTATTTACAATCAAAAAGAATCTCCCGTCGGCCGTGAACTGCTCCTGTTTCCGAGCATTCACTGCCTTCGGGAGTTGTCTTACATGGCAGCGGTTTCAATTCTGTCAATGGCACGCTGGAACGCTTCCACAACAGCCGGATCAAAATGTGTCCCCGCATCTTCTGCAATGATATTCCTTGCCAGTTCCGCATGGAAAGGTTCCTTATAAACACGGCGGGAACGAAGGGCGTCGTACACATCCGCTACTGCCATAATCCGGGCAGACAGTGGGATATTCTCTCCTTCCAATCCCTCCGGATACCCCTTTCCGTTCCACCATTCATGATGGTATCGAGCCACATCCTCTGCCATGGAAACATAGTCATCCGTCTCCACACCGCGCATGGTGTTCTCAATGACCCGCGCACCCTCGGCGCAGTGATTCTGCATTTCCAGAAATTCTGTCTGCGACAGCTTCCCGGGCTTTCTCAAAATCGCATCCGAAACGGCGATCTTTCCAATATCGTGCAGCGGTGCCACATCCGCCAATTTGGTCAGGAAATCATCGGTGACGATATCCTGAAACCGAGGATCATTTTGCAGCTCTTCTGCCAGAATCCGCACATATTCGCCGGTCTTTTTGATATGGGATCCGGTATAATCATCCCGTGCTTCCACAAGATTTGCCAGACTGCCGATCACGGTGCGCTGTATATGCAGAATCTGCCGGGTTCGGTTTTCCACGTCCTGCTCCAGACGCTCCGAATACCGATAGGAATCGGTAATATCAATCAGCTCGATGGTCTCTCCGAAGGTACGGCCATGATTGACTACGATGCTCCGTTTTGCATCATAAACCCGGTTCCCATGGCGGAGCAGAGAATTGCCTTCCGGCAGAGCCTGCACCTGACTGTGAAAATCTCCGGTTTCAATCAGGTTTCCCATCATGGCATTCATATAGACCACGGTTCCCTGATCGTCCAGAACCAGCATTCCGCTGGCAGCATCCTGCAGAGCCTGATCTTTGGCCAGCGTCAATGCGTCAAACAGGCGGTAACGGAAGAAAATGATCAGCTGACAGATAGCGCCCATAAAACATCCTGCCATAGTGGAGTCATAGCCTTTTGTCACACCGGTCAGGAAGATCATGTATCCCAGAATACCGGAAAAAATCATACCGAAAATCAGGATCACCTGATGCCGACGCTGTCTCGTCCTGCATCGTTTCAGCTCCCGCGCCGCCAGCACGGTATTCACAATCAGGTGGGCAACCGTGGTGGCAAGGTATGCGTAATACAGCGGCCCGTGGGTCAGGATCAGGGGTGAATAGGGCCGGGTGATATCAAACGCAATCGTCGGATAAAACAAATGATGCAGCGGATTCGTCAGCACCACCACGGTAAACATTCCGTGGTACAGAAGCAGACCGAACTTCACTTTCCGCTTCAGCTCCACGCCGCAGCAGGTACAGACAAACAGAAAGGATGACAGCAGCGCAAACGGTTTCCCCACATAGGAGAACATGGTTCCCGTGATCGCCGCCTGCTGATTCTCCGCCGTCAGTTCCAGCAGATAGCCGATCATCAGAACGATCGTGGAAACGGTAAGCAGCAGAAGCTGTGTCTGCTGACGGGAAGAACGCTGTATGCAGATATAATAGGAAAGGAAAAACAGGATCACGATTGCTGCGATCTGTGCAGCAAGTATGATATGCAGCACGCAGACCACCTCTCATTTCACTCTTTTTCATTATATCAAATATTTTGTGGATATGGAAGCTTTTTTTCTTCCATAGGGTGGAAATCTGCTCCCGATGTCCGGAAATTCTTTGCATTTCCGAAATTCTGTGCTACACTGTCTATAAATAAAATGATCCGTGCTGGGTCGTAGGGAGGTTCTTTTCATGACGAATATTGAACAGATTTCCGGCTTTTCCATGGACTTTTTCAGTCTGAAAGGTAAAGTTGCCATCATCACCGGTGCAAATCAGGGACTGGGCATGGGCTATGCGCTGGCTTTCGCGCGAGCCGGTGCCGACCTGTTTATTCCGCACCTCACCGAAGATACGGCGGACATCCAGCGTCTGATTGAGGCTGAAGGCCGTCGGGTGGTTTTCTGCCGGGGTGATTTGCAGGACCGCAGCTATCTCCGCAGCATTCCCGAAAAATGTCTGGAAGCCTACGGGAAGATCGATATTCTGGTCAACAATGCCGGCACCAACTGCTTCGCCGAGTTTCTGGAATTTCCGGACGAAGGCTGGGATCGGGTCATTAATGTGAACATGAACGCGGTCTACCTTCTGGGCCATGAGGTCTCAAAGGTGATGGCAAAGCAGGGTCACGGCAAGATCATCAACATTGGCTCTGCCCTCAGCTATACCGGCGATGCAAAATGCCCTGCTTACATCACCGCAAAGCACGGCGTAATCGGCATCACCCGCAGCTTCGCAAATGAGCTGGGAAAGTATAATATTCAGTGCAACGCGATCTGCCCGGGCTTCATTTATACGGAGGTCAACAAGGCCATTTCCGATGACCCGGTTTTCTATCAGCACATCACCGACCGCATTTCACTGGGCCGCTGGGGCACGCTGGGCGACCTGATGGGTACCGCCGTATTCCTTGCCAGCAAAGCCAGTGACTACATCAACGGTGCTGACATCAAGGTCGATGGCGGATTCAGCACGGTACTGTAACGCTATGTCCTACTGTGAATGCCATGGGCATATCTTTATGGATGGGCACAATTTCCCTGCTGCGCTGACCATGCACAAATCCGGTGTGATTCGGGATGTGATCGATCAGCGGCTGCGTGCATTAGCCGCTGCCGGAATCACCTATTACCGGGATGGCGGCGACCGTCTGGGAGCCAGTGTTTACGCCCGCAGCCGTGCAGCCGATTTCGGCATCGAATACCGCACCTGCTGCTTTGGCACCCATAAACGGAAGCAGTATGGTGGTCTGGTCGGTCGCGCTTTTGACGATGCCGCCGGATTTCGGGAGCTGGTTCGTCAGGCCAAAGCGGAGAAGGCAGATTTCATCAAGCTGATGATCTCCGGCATTATGGATTTTCAGACTTTCGGCGGACTCAGCGGCGGTGGTCTGGAGCTAACCGAGATTCCGGAGCTGATCCGTATTGCTCACGGGGAAGGTTTTCGTGTTATGGCGCATGTAAACGGGGCTGATCGGATCCGCACCGCGCTGGAAGCCGGTCTGGACAGTGTGGAGCATGGTTATTTCATGGATGATGCCTGTCTGGAGCTGCTGCGGGAAACCGGCGCTGTCTGGGTTCCGACTCTGGCAGCCACCGCCGGTTTTGCCGGGCGGGGCGGGTTTGTTCCCGGTGTTGCAGAAGCGAATCTTCGTCACGCCTGTGAAAATCTTCGCAAGGCAAAAGCGCTGGGTGTGCTGATTGCGTCCGGTTCCGATGCAGGTGCGGTCAACGTACCGCCGGATACCGGTATTCACATGGAGTGTGCGCTGCTTGCTGCCGCAGGACTGACCGATGCCGACATACAAAACGGCAACGCTGCCATTCGCAGTCGTTTTGTCTGCGGCGGTTAAATGCTTTCCATATTTTTTATGGATTCTCGCTTGCTTATTGACTCAGGATTCGTTATACTCTGTTTATGAATCTGGGTTCCTCATTTCCTGGGGGGGTGTTTTCTCTGCTCGGTTATTATAATTACACCGTTGTTGCTACTTACGTATCTCTGGTGGTCTCCGTTCTGGGCATTTTTCAGGCTTGGGAAGGGCGTAGTCTGCTGTCGATTTTCTGTCTGATGCTTTCCGGTCTGCTGGACGCTTTTGACGGAAAAATTGCACGCACGAAGTTGGATCGAACCGAGGAAGAAAAGCGCTTCGGGATTCAGTTGGATTCGCTCTGTGACATGGTATGCTTCGGTGTGCTGCCAGCCGCGATCTGCCGCAGCTTCGGCATGAAAAACGGTTGGGCGCTGGCGGTCTGCTGTCTGTACATTCTCTGTGCACAGATTCGTCTCGCTTTCTTCAATGTGCAGGAGGAAGAGCGTCAGAGCCAGACGAAAGCCAATCGGAGCTGCTACTCCGGCGTTCCTGTGACCACGATCGCGTTGCTGCTGCCGCCGGTATATCTGCTGCGTGGCTGCGGAGCAGACTGCGTATGTCTGGCAGCTGGTTGTATGCTTTTGATTGTGGGCATCCTGTTTATTTCCCCCGTTCGGGTCCCAAAGCCGCAGAAAATCGGTATTGCCGCCGTAATTGCCATCGGCATTTTGGAGGTTGTTCTGCTCCTGCTTGCGAAATGATAAAGACGCCGGGAAATATTACTCCCGCAGGCCTTTCGGTCTGCGGGAGTATTTCAATTACAGATCCTTCTTGATCCGGGCAATGGCATTCTTTTCAAGCCGGGACACCTGTGCCTGACTGATGCCAATTTCCGCGGATACCTCCATTTGGGTTTTACCCTCCCAGAACCGAAGTGCAAGAATATGCTTTTCCCGGCTGTTCAGTCTGGCGATTGCATCGCCCAGTGCGATCTGTTCCAGCCACGCTTCATCGGAATTCTGCGGGTCCGACACCTGATCCATCACATAGACCGCATCACCCGACGCATTGTACATCGGTTCAAACAGGCTTACCGGCTCGGATATTGCATCCAGCGCCATGGTAACATCCTCCCGTCTGATCTCCAGCAGTCCTGCAATCTCATCTACGGTAGGTTCCGTCTGCCGCTGCGCCATCAGGCTTTCTCTGGCCTGCAGAACCCGATATGCCGTATCCCGCATACTGCGGCTGACACGGACCGCGCTGTTATCCCGCAGGTATCGGCGAATCTCACCGATAATCATCGGAATGACTATCGAACAGCGAAAAGTATGATTGCTTAATCCTTAAGGCAGCCGATGGGAACGACAAGCACTCCGTCAGGCCGTTTATAGCCGTATTGCGTTCCCGTGATAACGATCTTGAGATCCGGCAGGCGCAGCTTTACCTGCGTCTCTTTTTTATTATACTCCTTGACCAGACTTTCGATTTTCAAAAGATGCGACGCGCCTTCTTCGATGTCGGCGCTTCCGAGCTTGAATTCGATCAGAGCATATCTGCCGTCCCGTAAGTGAAGCACACAGTCGGCTTCCAGTCCGTATCTATCGCGGTAATAGGAAACCTTACCGCCGAGGGATGCCGAATATACCTTTAAGTCGCGGATGCAAAGCGTTTCAAAAATAAAACCGAAGGTTTTTAGGTCAAGATTAAAATAGGACGGGTCGACGCCCAGAGCGGCAACCACAAGAGACGGATCGACAAGCTCTCTTTTGTTGGTTGCCTGAATCGCGCTCTTTGACCGGATCGCCGGACACCACGCCTCAAC
>DCGQ01000050.1:0-176 GCA_002314635.1 Clostridiales bacterium UBA1774 | reverse complement strand
GAGATTTCGGCGTTGGCTTTGATGTCGTTGATGATCGACTGGTTGGAGGCGATCGTCGAAATGTTTCTTGCGTAAGAACGAAGCAGCAGGCTTGATGTCGTTTCGTTCCGTCTGACGCCGTCAACATTGGACATATCCTCGCGGCAGAGGCCTTCAAAATAGCTGCGGGCAACGAT
>DCGQ01000061.1 GCA_002314635.1 Clostridiales bacterium UBA1774 | reverse complement strand
TTTACGGATTACAGGAATGCTCCTTCATTCAGTTTCGAGCTTTATTATTTGGGTTAAACAAAGCGGCCACAAGAAAACATTTTTCTTCTCAATTTTCGCTTTTTTTAACCATGCCCGAGACTGTGCACCGAAAAGGGCTAAAACTTAAAAGCCGCAAACCATTGAAAATACTGGATTTTTCTGGGTTGCGCCAATTATCTCATGGTTGCCAACTACAGACATGTTTCCGATGAAAATATCCCAGATTTGCGGCAACTCATCCAGACTGTGGGCGCGAATAAACTTTCCAACTTTTGTAATGTACTGTTCAGGGTTTTCAAGCATATGTGTGGGCACATCATGAGGTGTGCCCATTTTCATGCTGCGTGCTTTGTGTATTGCGAAATATCGCTTGTTTTTGCCGACTCGTTTCTGTGTAAACAGCACCGGGCCAGGATCATCGACATAGATTGCAATAAACAAAACCAGAAAAACAGGAGACAGCAGTACCAGTCCACAGAAAGACAGAATAACGTCCAGCAGACGTTTAATCACATCCTTGTACAAACCTCTCTGCTTTATGCTTTCACCAACAGCCACCAGGTGTCCTCTCACACCATCAGCATTTTCCTTGTCGAATTCATCAGCAACAAATCGAACCAGCTTTCCCTCTAACGGGTTTTGTTGATTCGAATCATACTTGTATATAGACTTTGGTTTCTTAATTAATGCCACGACGCCAAGAAGAAGGAATATGCAGACCAAAACTCCAATAATGAAAAGAACCACTGTCCAAAACATGAGCAGACCCTCTCATATTCATTTTTTGTCGATAATGCAGTCAAGTAGGGTTAGTCCGCAATTATCCAGTTATAATCGGCATTATACCGCAGACCCTGATTGAAAGCAATACATAGCATTGTTCAGACTGCCAAAATTTCTCCTGCTATTATAGGCGGTTCGCTGTGTTCATCGCAATTGTCTCGAACCCGTCCTATACTCGTCTCCGCCAAATACTTGTTGCAGAATATGAACATTCTGAAAATTTCACAAAAAAACTCAGAAATAGCGTCTGAAAAGGTCCTTCTCAATGGCTCGTATATGAGGGGATCTTTTTGGACGCTTTTTTTATCTTGTAAATTCCAGTTTTTTCACCGCATTTACCCTCAAAATTCTCCAATTAAAGGGTAGAGGCGCTTGCCTCGTGTGTACATTGAAAATTTCATAAACCTCCACCGCACCGGAATACTACGCCATGACCTTGCTTCGGCGAACGAGCGAGAAAACGTCTCCGAGACCCGGAGCCGGAAAACGATGCGACAGGGAGCAAAGCAATTCTCTCGGAACTCAGAAAAACCTCGCCCTTTCCCCCGTGAACGGCTATCGGTGAAACGCAAGCTATGAACACTCAAATACTTCACACAACGCATAGGGGTTCACCATTATACACCCTCATTTTCCCATGCGCGAAAAAACTTTTCGAATTTTCAAAAAAGTTGGTTAGCAAAAGCCGTTTTTTTCAGCATTAGAAAGTAGAGGGGAAAATTCTGTTTCAACGGCGTAGCGGACACTGGCAAACCAATCTGTGAATATTCTGTAAATTTTCAGAAATTCATAGACACGTTTTCACGAATAATTGAGCAATACATAAGTAGAGGAACAAATTTCCTCGTGTGCACCTTGACAATTTCATAAACCTCCACGCACCGGAATACTGCGCCATGACCTTGCTTCGGCAAGCGAGCGAGAAAACGTCTCCGAGACCCGGAGCCGGAAAACGATGCGGCAGGGAGCAAAAGTTTTTAAGAAAATCCGAAAAAGCCTGACCTAATATCGGTAAAAATGCCCAATAGGAAGCAGGAACGTAAAATTCCAGTGTACCTTGAAAATTTCATACACCCAGCTGCATAACGCTTCTCAGCCAAAATCCACGCACCCGCCAAGCGCATTTGATTTCGCCGTGGGTGGTACGGAATTTGGAAGAGACGCAGCCACTTAAAGCAGCTGATGAGCTGGTAATTGCTGTGTTCTGCTTTGCTGGAGCAGCAGGGAGAATCCAGCCGGGAAACGGCAGGCCAGATGTGAGCCTCCTTTCTTCGGTCAGAAGCTTTCCTGTCCCGCAGGCAGACAGGCCGAACTGTCTGGCAAAGCGCCGTTGGATCTCCGCTTTCCTGTCAGCGCAGGTCTGCAAGCACGACAATTGCTATCCGTCGAGCTGTCGAAAAAACAAGAGAACACGCCAAGTGATTACTGTGCCCTTCGAAAATCAGCAATGTAAATCGTAAAAGTAGACTTAGAATGCCCGTAAAGAGAGAAACCCCGATTCAGGATTACACCAAGATCAGCAACGGCCTGTTCCGCAACCGAAGCCTGTCCTTGAAAGCCAAAGGCCTGATGTCGCTGATCCTGTCCTTGCCGGAAAACTGGCAGTTCACGGTGAAGGGACTGGCCCAGCTCAGCAAAGACGGCCAGGACAGCGTGCGTTCCGCTCTGCGGGAACTGGAGGCCCGGGGGTATATCACACGTCACCGAGAACGCAGCGCGCAGGGAAGGCTTTTACAGGCGAATTACACCATAGTCCAGAATCCTGCGCTGGAATGGACTGATTCGTTACCCTGTTCAGATGGATTATCTGAGCAGAAAGTACCATTGCAGGAAAATCCTCCCGAGGTAAGGCCATCAGAGGAAATGCCCGCGCAATCTATAACTAACGTATCTATAACGAATCAATTAATAACGAAGCTATCTAATCCTATCTTATCTACGGAGATGGGATTGGATGAGAAGCGGAAACAGTACAGAGATTTCCTGTACGCGAATCTGGAGTACGACCTTCTGAAAAACGACAGAACAATCGATCAAGGACAGCTGGATTCCATGGTCGAGCTGATGATCAATGCGCTCTGCAATCCGAAAGAAACCGTATGGATCGCCGGAGCGGCACGGAGCCATGCAGATTTGGAACAGCGCTTTTCCAGCCTGTCCCGCTTCCACATTGCGTATGTGCAGGAGTGCCTGCGGAACAATACCGTCCCGGTGAAAAACATGCCTCAGTACCTGCTGGCCGCCCTGTATAACGCACCGCTGACCATGGACAGCTACTACCAGAATCAGGTTACACATGACTTGGCTGAAGGCTTCTGAGGAACGAACGCAGGAAGGAGACGCTGCGTGGAGTAACTTTGACAAGCATCGTCTTTTGTCCCCCACGGGGCCAATCGACCCAACTAAAGGGCTTGCAGCCCTTAACACCCTGCTATGAAAGGACGGTAAAACATGAGAAAAAGAACCCATGAAATCAAGCTCCGGCTGAACGATGCCGAGCTGAAACACCTGAACGATATGGTAAGCAAAAGCCTTTACAAGCGGGAGGTTTTTCTTCGTCTTCTGCTGAACGGCTATGTGATGCAGGAGTGTCCCAAGGATTATATGCGCTTCCGGGCCGAGCTGATTCATATGGCCACGGAGCTTCGGATGTTCGATTTCTCCAAGTCTCTTACGCCGAAGGAAGTCCGAAAGCTGCTGCAGGTCGCAGACGAGATCTGGAAACTCGAGAAAAAGCTGGATGTGATCTACTGCCCGTATTACACGAAAAAGAAGGCTGAAATCCCCCGTCCGCTTCACTGATTCCGCCGCTGCTCCCGCCATTCGGTCAAATCCGATTTTCAAACCGCATACAATGAACGAGGAGGTATTGCCTATGCGTAAAACGCCTGTTTTACAGGTTCACTGCTCTTTTACCAAGGATGGAAAACCCTTGCAGGACATTCTGGAAGAGTCCTTCCGCGCCTATGTGAAGAATGCCCTTGCCTTTTCCGATAAACAGATATACAATGCTGTTGACAAACAGCCGCTTATCTCAGGAGGTACACAATGAATTTTGAGATAAGCAACCCCATGGAATATCGCGCGGCCTTATATATCCGTCTCTCCAAGGAGGACGAAAGTGAAGGTCTGTCCGGCAGCGTCATCAACCAGAAAACCATGCTGGAGGGCTTTGCTCGGGAAAACAGGATTTTCGTCTATGATTCGTACATTGACGACGGCTACTCTGGAACCAGCTTTGACCGTCCTTCCTTTCAGCGCATGATTCAGGATATCGAAGCGAAAAAAGTGAACATGGTCATCACCAAGGATCTGTCCCGACTGGGGCGCGACTACATCCTGACCGGGCACTACATGGAGCGGTACTTCCCCGAAAAGCGGGTGCGGTACATCTCCCTGCTGGACGGCATTGACACCGGCGTGGAATCCAGCGCCAACGACATCACGCCGTTCCGTGCCATCATGAACGATATGTATGCCAAGGACATTTCCAAGAAGATCAAATCGGTCAAGCGGAACAAGCAGCATCTGGGGCAGTTCATCGGCGGCAAGGCCACCTTCGGCTATATGAAGCACCCCACGGAAAAGAACCGCATTGTGGTGGACGAAAACGCCGCTCCCATCGTGCGCCGGATCTTTGCCATGGCCAAGGAGGGAATCAGCTGCCGCAAAATCGCCATCACGCTGAACGAGGAGCACGTCCCCACCCCTGCAACCTACGCCGGTCTTAAAATCAGCAAGCCCGGCTCCTACAGCGGCAAATGGTCCAGCGAGCATATCACGGAAATGCTGCGGAACGAGGTCTACATCGGCAACATGGTGCAGGGACGCACCGCCCGCATCAGCTACAAGTCCAAAAAGATGCTGCGGCAGGACAAGGAGCAGTGGATCGTGGTGAAGGGCACGCACGAACCGCTGGTGGATGCGGAGACCTTTGACAAGGTGCAGCGGCTGATCGACAGCCGGCAGCGCACCCACAGCAGCACCTATGATTTCCTGCTGAAAGGAATGATCTTCTGCAAGGAATGCGGGCACCCGCTGGGCGTGATCAACCGCAAAGGCTCAGAGGGAGAAACCTGCCTGTACTTCATCTGCCGCACCTATTCGCGCTTTTCCATCGCAGACGTCTGCACCTGCCACTGTGTCAAGGAAGAAACCGTCACCAAGGCAGTGCTGCAAAAGGTGCAGGAGGTCTGCAAGGCTTACCTGAATCCGACGGTGCTGCAAGCACTGGCGGAAAAGCTGCTGGCAGAGAACAAACAGGCCGACACGCCGGAAAAGGAGCTGCAAGCTGTCAAGAAGCAGGTCTCGTCCTTTACGGAACGGATGGACAAGGTGTATATGGATATGCTGAACGGACTTCTGACCGATGAGGACTTTCACCGCATTTATGACCGTCTGAAAGCAGATCGCGCCAAGCTTCTGAAAAAGCAGGAGCAGTTCACCAAGGCGCTGGAAAACCCGGTTCCCATTGCGGATCAGGCCCGGGAGCTGGTGACCCGATACCTGGATTCCGCAGGCACCAGCAGGGAGCTTTTAGTGGATCTGATCGAGCGGATCGAGCTTTCCGCGGACAAGCAGGTTTTCATCACGTTTCGATTCGATATCCTAAATAATCTGGGAAAAATGCATAATATTTAACATTATTTCTTGTTTATCAATCAATCCCATGTATCGCGTCTGGAGAAACGGGCGTTGGAAAGGCTGCGAAAATGCATGGAACAGGGAAGTACGAAACGGGACGGATAACGCATATTGTCTCACGCCTTCTGTGAGATGAAAATACATAAGAACCAAATCCGGTAACCGCATCGCTTGCCGGAGAAACGGAGGATGCCATGATTCTGGACGGACAATTTGCGAATCCCTATCTGCCCTCGTGGGAATATGTCCCCGACGGCGAACCTCATGTGTATGACGGACGGGTCTATGTCTACGGTTCCCACGATATGTTCAACGGCTATGTGTACTGCCAGAAGGACTATGTGTGCTGGTCCGCGCCGGTGGAGGATCTGACCGACTGGCGCTGCGAAGGCGTGATCTACGAAAAAACGCAGGATCCCTACAACCGGGACGGGCACATGTGCCTGTATGCACCGGATGTGACCCGGGGGCCGGACGGGCGCTACTACCTGTTCTATGTGCTGGATAAAGTGGACGTGGTCTCCGTGGCCGTCTGCGATACACCGGCAGGAAAGTATCAGTTCCACGGCTATGTACGCCATGCGGACGGAACGCTGCTGGGTGCCCGGGAAGGAGATGATCCCCAGTTCGACCCTGCCGTTCTGACCGAGGGTGACAGAACCTATCTGTACACCGGCTTCGGCTTTGCGTGGGACAAAACCCGCCATGGCCCCATGGCCACCGTACTGGGCCCGGATATGCTGAGCATCGCGGAAGAGCCGGTCTTTATTCTTCCCAGCGGATACTATGTGAAGGACAGTGCCTTTGCCGGTACGGATTACGAGGGGCATGAGTTTTTCGAGGCTGCCTCCATCCGCAGGGTCAACGGGAAATACTGCTTTGTCTATTCCTCCGTGAAGATGCATGAGCTGTGCTATGCGCTCAGCGATCATCCTACCTCCGGCTTTCAATACGGCGGTGTCATCGTCAGCAACTGCGATGCCCACATCGCCAGCTATAAGCCTGCCGACAAGACCATGTACTATCCGGGCAACAACCATGGCGGCATGGCGGAGATCAACGGCCAGTGGTATATCTTCTATCATCGTCACACCAATGCCACCGAGTTCAGTCGTCAGGGCTGCTTTGAAAAGATAACGATTCTGCCGGACGGACGCATTCCCCAGGTGGAAATGACCTCCTGCTGCGGCTGCACACCGCTGATCGGCAAAGGCGAATACCCTGCCTATATTGCCTGCCATCTGGTTCCCGGCAGGGGCGACGAGCGGGATCCGTGGAGAGAAGGCCGCTATCCCAAGATCACGCAGGACGGCAGGGACGGTGATCGGGATCCGGGTTTTATCGCCAATCTGAATCCCGGCTCCATTGCAGGCTTCAAATACTTCCGATTTGAAAATGTACAGCGTGTATCCATCTATACCCGCGGCTACGGAAAGGGTGACTATGAAGTCCGCACCACTTGGGACGGCCCGGTACTGGGTCGGATCCCGGTAGAATTTACGGATGTGTGGGTGAAATCGTCTGCGGAAATCCGGATTCCGGATGGTGTTTCCGCTCTTTACTTCACATTCAGCGGAACGGGCAGTTCCTCTCTCCGTTCCTTCGTTCTGGAATAAGGAGGCCCACCATGAAGCTGATTCCCACCGTACCGGAATACTTGCCCATGTCCCCCGCTCTGCGGCAGGATTATCTGCCGGAGCGGAATATCTGCTCCGTGACCCCCGCCGCCGAAAGTGCCGACGCCATGTACACCGGCAGCGGCAGCTACCGGCTAGATGTATACGGTCAGCCTTATGCGGACGAGATCGTGGTGAACCACGAACTGCTGTATGAGCCGCAATGGCTTCATACTCCCACCCCGCCGGATCTGCGACCCTACATCGGCGACATTCGCCGTCATGTGCTGGATGGGAAGCCGGAGCTGGCGGACGCATTGATCGACAAAGCTCAGCGTGAAGCCGGATTTGACCGGTATATGAAACTGGACAATGACATTGTCTACCCCACCGAATCCCTGCGTACCCATCCCGCCTTCCGTCTGAAGCTGATGCAGCCGAAAGCGGAAAAGACTTGGGATTACCTGCGCTGGACAGACCTGCTCACCGGTGTGATCACCACCCGCTGGGTCAATGAAACCGGTGCCTATTGCACGGAAGCCTTCGCCGCTTACGGGCAGGATCTGGCCGCGGTCCGTCTGACCGGGCCGGAGGGAAAGCTGAATCTGGAGCTGGAGCTGAAGCTTCCCGGCGGCCCCGGCATCTTCGGCCGGGAAATGCTGCCCAATTCCACCTATCGGCTGGTGAAAAGTCCCGAGCTTTTCACGCTGGCATGGGCCTACAATCCGGAATACGGACAAAAGGGTTTTCTGGCGCTGCTCCGTTTTGAAGCGGAGGGCGGACAGTCCCGGCTGACTGACTGCGGACTGCGGATTCAGAATGCCAGCCGTTTCACCGTCTATATCCGGGTTATCCGGGTGGAACAGGATTTCGATCTTGCCATGGGCGAAACCGCAGGAGCGGAGTTCCGAAAGCTTGCGCCGGATTTTGACGGTATGATCGATGAAAACCGCCGAGTGCTCGGTGAAAAAATGCAGCGTTCTCAGCTGCATCTGGGCAATCCGCAGGACTATGTGCTTTCCGGTGAGGAGCTGCTGCGCCGCTGCCACAGCCGGGATTCTCTGGATCCGGTGCTGATGGATAAGCTTTACGATCTGGGCCGCTTCTATCAGATCATCGACACCGGCAAGCTGCCGCCCATGTGGGGTCAGCACAACATCAACACCAACCTGCAGGTCTGCGCCGGCAACAATACCGGCCTGTTTGCGGAGATGGACACCTATTTCCGTTATTACGAAACCAAGCTGGAGGATTTCCGAACCAATGCGCGGCTGCTGTTCGGTGCCCGTGGTCTGCTGGCCAGCGTCCACTGTGATCCGGATTCCGGCCTGTTCTACCACTTCTCCCGCACCTACCCCCACTACTGCTGGACCGGCTGTCTGGGCTGGATCTACAACGAGTTCTGGGGTTACTATCTCTGTACCGGTGACCGGGGATTTCTCCGCAGCCGGGTGATTCCGGTGCTGAAGGAGATTGCTCTGTTCTACGAGGACTATGCCTGTCTGCGGGACGAAAAGGGCAAGCGCATCTTTGTTCCCTCCTTCTCTCCCGAGAATCCCACGCCCAATCCGGGTTATGAGACCGTCACCTGCCGCAGCATCAACCCCACCCGCATCAACTCCGTAATGGACATTGCCATCTGCCGGGAGGTGGTCACGAACCTGATCACCGGCTGCGAAACGCTGGGCATCGAGGCGGAGAACATTCCCCACTGGCGCACCCTGCTCTCCGAGCTGCCGGATTATCTGCTGGACAGTGAAGGCGGTCTGAAGGAATGGGCATGGCCCACCATTGAGGAAAACTACAACCACCGGCATGTATCCCACCACTACGACCTGTGGCCCGGCCGCGCCGTCACCCCGGATACGGAACCGGATGCGGCAGAGGCCATCCGCATCTCCAACCGGAAGCGCGGTCAGCAGGACGATTCGGCCCACGGCATCATCCACCGTGCCTTTACTGCCATCCGGCTCCGGGACACGGATGAGCTGCAGCAGAATCTGACCCAACTGATGGAGCACGGCTTTGTACGAAACAACCTGTCTACCGCCCACTTCCCCTACCGGGGTCAGTTCCCGGATCTGCAGGGTGCCATGCCTGCCCTGCTGCTGGAGATGTGCGTATTCTCCGCCCCCGGTGTCATTGAACTGCTGCCCGCCCTGCCGGAACGGTTTGCCTCCGGCGCTATTGAGGGTCTCTGGCTCTACACATGGGTTCGGCTGCTGAGGCTGGAATGGAATCCGCAGGGTCTCCGCTGTGAGCTGGTTTCGGATCAGGCGCAGGAGCTGCTTCTGCGCTGCCGCCGAAAGTCCTCCCGGATTCTGGTGAACGGAAAGCCGGCTGCGGCGGAGGACGGTGCCTTCCGTTTCGCTGCCGAAGCCGGGGAGCGCATGACCATTCAGATTGATTTTACATTGTAAGTTCCGCAGCGGCTTCCGCCTTCGGGCAGAGGCCGCTGTCACGCTTATTTCGGATAAAAACCTGTTTTCTGTTGAAAAACACCCATTTCGGGTTTATGATAGGGGTATCTCGATATGTCCATTCGGAACAGGAGGCTATGCTTATGGAGCAATATCGAAAACAGCGAAAACGCTTTCTCATTGTCTGGCTGATGCTCATCGCGGTCATCTGCATCGGGATCATCGCGCTGTGGCCGCCGGACGCAAAACACGAAACCCTGCAGGAGATCATGCTGGACGGGGTTCTGCATGAAGAAAACCGTTTTTCCCTTTTCGGTCTCACCGTAAATCCGGCGCTGCTGTCCGCCGTCATCATGACCGGAATCCTGCTGGCTGCGGCTGCGGTGATCCGCATTTTCGTGATTCCCCGGTTTCGCATGGTGCCGGGAAAGTTTCAGGTGGTTCTGGAAAAGCTGGTAGAGTTTTTCGGAGATATGGCCGCTGCCAACAGTCCTCACAAGCCGAAATTCGTCGGTGCCTATATTTTCAGTGCCGGTGTGTATATCTTTTTCAGCACGCTGTTTGAGCTGCTGGGCATTCAGGGTGTCACAACAGAGGGTGCGTCCGTGGCGCTGCCCGCTCCCATTTCGGACATCAACGCCGCCATCGCCATGGGTTTTCTCTCCTATGCGGTGATTCTGGGCGCCGGTCTGATCTCCGGCGGTCTCCGTGGCGGACTCCGGGTTCTAAAGGATTTCTCGCTGCCTGTATCCATGAGCTTCCGGCTGTTCGGTGCGCTGCTCAGCGGTCTGCTGGTCACGGAGCTGGTCTACTACTATGTTTCCCTCAGCTTTATTCTCCCCGTCATTGTCGGCATTCTGTTTACGCTGCTTCATGCCGCCATCCAGACCTATGTTCTGGCCACACTGGTCTCCATCTTCTATGGTGAAGCGGTGGAGCCGGTAAAAAAGAAAGGAAAGAAGGATAAAAAACATGAATAAGAAAAAACTGCTCTCTCTGCTGCTGACCGCCCTGCTGCTGGTCACCATGGTCTCTCTGCTGGCCGCTCCCGCGCTGGCTGCGGAAGAGGAAGCTCCCGCAGAAACCCAGTCCGAAACCGGGGAAAGCAAGGTTCTTTCCACCAAGGCCATTGCCGCCGCCATCGTGGTGGGTCTGGTAGGCACCGGCGGCGCCATCGCCATGGGCATGGCCATCTCCCATAGCACGGAAAGCATGGCCCGTCAACCGGAAGCCAGCGGTAAGATCAACTCTGCCATGATGCTGGGTCTGGTCTTTATTGAAACCGCGATCATCTACGCGCTGATCGTTGCCATTCTGATCATCTTCGTGCTGTAAGAGGGAACCGTTATGCCTCTGAACATTGATTTCATGCAGATCCTGCTGCATATGCTGAATTTCGTGATTCTGGCAGGCGGTCTGATCTTTCTGCTGTATCTGCCTATTCAGAAATTTCTGGAGCAGCGGAAGCAGTATTTTTCCGATCTGGAGGAACAGAATCGGGCAGCGGCGGAGGAAAACAAAAAGCTGCAGGCGGAATACGAACAGAAGCTGCTGGACGTAGAGCAGGAGCTTTCCGAGAAACGGAAAGCCAACGAAAAGGATATGGCGGAGGTCTCCGCCCGCACGGTAAAGGAAGCGGAACAGAAGGCACAGGCCATTCTGCAGGCGGCAGAGCAGGAGGCGGAGGAACGGAAAACGCACATTCTGGAATCCGCTCAGACCGAGATCAGCGAGCTTGTTCTCTCCTCTGCCCAGCGTCTGCTCAGCGATACCGTCACGCCGCAGCGGGACAGTGCGCTTTACGACGAGTTCATCCGTCTGGCACGGCAGGAACAGGAAGGAAAGCGCAATGAGTAACCCGAACCACAGTGATTTTTCGAACCAGCCCGTCACCGTGGAAATCCAGTGCGTCACGCCGCCCACGGACGCGCAGCTGGACGGGCTGCGGCAGTTCTTTGAAGAAAAATACCGCACGAATCAGATCATTTTCTCCGTCAGGGAGGATCCCCGGGTGGTGGGCGGCTTCCGCATCTTTGTGGGTGATGAAAACTATGACTGGAGTACGCTGGGTCGGGTTCGCCAGCTTCGCAAATCCTTTCAGTCTCTGGGCAAGGTCTATGACCCGGACAAGATCGTTTCTCTGCTTCGGGAGGATATTGAAGCCTTCTCTCTGCACGTGGGACACCAGCAGGTGGGTTTTGTCCGGTCCGTCGGTGACGGGATCGCCATGGTGTCCGGTCTGCGGGAAGTGGAGTACGGAGAGATCCTGCTGTTTGACTGCGGCGTCAAGGGCATGGTGCAGGACATCCGGGCAGACGGACTGAACGGTGTGGTGCTGTTCGGCGGTGATGATGAAATTGTGGAGGGCAGCCGCGTGGTCCGCACCCGCAGAACCGCCGGAATCCCCATCAGCACCCGCATTCTGGGCCGCATCATCGACCCCATGGGTATGCCGGTGGACGATGGCGGCGACTACGGTGCCAAGGAGTATTTCCCCATTGAGCGGCCCGCTCCCGGCATCATGGAACGGAAGCCGGTGACAAAGCCGCTGGAAACCGGCATTCTGGCCATCGACTCCATGTTCCCCATCGGCAAGGGTCAGCGTGAGCTGATCATCGGGGACCGGCAGACCGGAAAGACTACGATTGCCACAGACACCATCTTGAACCAGAAAGGTAAGAATGTGGTCTGCGTCTACGTAGCCATCGGTCAGAAGGCCAGCTCCATTGCCAAGGTGGTGTCCACGCTGAAAAAACACGACGCCATGGATTACACCGTGGTGGTCTCCTCTCCTGCCAGTGATTCCGCCTCTCTGCAGTACATCGCTCCCTACGCAGGCTGCGCCGTTGCGGAGTATTTCATGTATCACGGGCGGGATGTGCTGATCATCTACGATGATCTTTCCAAGCACGCCGTTGCCTACCGCACCTTGAGTCTGCTGCTGGAGCGGTCTCCCGGGCGGGAAGCTTATCCGGGCGATGTATTCTATCTTCATTCCCGTCTGCTGGAACGGTCTGCCCAGCTGTCGGATGCGCTGGGCGGCGGCAGTATGTCCGCGCTGCCCATCGTGGAGACGCAGGCCGGTGATGTTTCCGCCTATATCCCCACCAACATCATTTCCATCACCGACGGGCAGATTTTTCTGGAAAGTGACCTGTTCTTTGCCGGTCAGCGTCCGGCCATCAATGTAGGTCTGTCCGTCTCCCGCGTGGGCGGTTCGGCTCAGACCAGTGTGATGAAGAAATCCGTGGGCAGCATCCGTCTGGATCTGGCACAGTACCGGGAAATGCAGGCATTTTCCCAGTTCGGCGGCGATCTGGATGCGGGCACCGCCCGCCAGCTCCGCTACGGTGCAGGCCTGATGCAGCTGCTTCGGCAGGACAAGGCACAGCCCATGGAGCTGCACCGGCAGGTGATCACGCTGCTGTGTGCACAGGCAGGCTTCTTTACGGATATTCCCGTGCGGGAGATCCGGCAGAAGCAGCAGGAGCTGCTGGAATATCTGGAGCAGACACACCGTTCTCTGTGTCTGAACATTGACCATCATCACAATTATTCCGAGCAGTTGAAATCCGAGATTCTGAATGCGGCAAAAAGCTTCTTTGCCGCGCCGCAGGTATAAGGAAAGCGGGGTGAACCATCATGCCCAGCGCCAGTGAGGTACGCAGCCGCATTGAGGGCATACAGGAGACAAAGAAGATCACCGATGCCATGTATATGATTTCCTCGGCCAAAATGCAGAAGGCGCTGCGGAGCCTCAGTTCCTCCACGCCCTATTTTGAAGCACTGGCAGCCAGAATCGGCGAGCTGGTGCAGCTTGGTCCCCAGTCGGACAACCGCTATTTTCAAAAACCCCGCTCGGCTGCGGAACGGGTCCACGGCATCCTGCTGATCACCTCCGATAAGGGTCTGGCAGGCGCTTACAATCAGGAGGCCATCCGGGTCTGTCAGGGTTATATGCAAAAGCACGCCCGCTGTCGGGTCTTTATTCTGGGTGAATACGGCAGACAGACCTTTCTGAATCAAAAGCTGGATTTTGAAAAGAGCTTCCATTTTTCCGCATCAGCACCCTCGCTCCCACTGGCAAGGCAGATGAGTTCCCGCCTTCTCACCGCTTATCGGGATGATCTGGTGGACGATATTCATATCATTTACACCGACTATATGGGAAACACCCCCGGTGTCTGCCGGGAGCTGACCCTGCTGCCCCTGAGCCGCACCTCGTTTCCCGTATCCGGAAAAGCCGCTGCGGAGAGGGAGTTTGTCCCCAGCTATGAAGAGGTTCTGAACGGCGTGATTCCCGCTTACCTCACCGGCTTCGTCTACGGCTGTCTGGTGGAAAGCTATTGCAGCGAGCAGCAGGCCCGTATGAACGCCATGAAGAGTGCCAGTGACAATGCGGAATCCCTGCTGAAAGAACTGAAAACCCAGTATAACAAGCTTCGGCAGTCCGCCATCACCAATGAAATGATTGAGATCGCTGCCGGGGCACAGGCGCAGAAACGCAAGCGGCAGGCAGCCGCAGGAGGCAAAGAAGATGCCGGAACAGAATAACATGCAGGATAGAATCGGGCGGATCATTCAGATCACCGGGCCGGTGGTGGATGTCCGTTTTGAAGCGGAACAGCTTCCGAAGATCCGGGAGCTGCTGCTGACAGAGCTGCCGGGTAAGCAGCTGGAAATGGAGGTTGTGCAGCACGTAGGCGGCAGTGTGGTGCGCTGTGTCCTGCTGGGTGCCAGCGAGGGACTGTGCCGGGAGCTGCCGGTACGGGCCACCGGTGCGCCGATCTCCGTTCCCGTGGGCGAAGCGGTTCTGGGCAGGCTTCTGAATGTGCTGGGTCAGCCGCTGGACGGCGGAGACCCCATTCCTGCGGAAGCGCCCCGCCGCTCCATCTATCAGCCTGCCCCCGCCTATTCCCAGCGTGCTTCTACGGAAAGCATTCTGGAAACCGGCATCAAGGTCATCGACCTGCTGGCACCCTACGCCAAAGGCGGCAAAATCGGTCTGTTCGGCGGCGCCGGTGTTGGCAAGACCGTTCTGATTCAGGAGCTGATTCACAATATCGCAACGGAGCACGGCGGCTACTCTATCTTCACCGGTGTGGGAGAACGCAGCCGGGAAGGCAACGATCTCTACAGTGAAATGTCCGAAAGCGGCGTGCTGAACAAGACGGCGCTGGTCTTTGGGCAGATGAACGAAGCGCCGGGCGTCCGTATGCGTGTGGCGCTGACCGGTCTGACCATTGCGGAGCATTTCCGGGATGTGAGCCGCAAGGATGTGCTGCTGTTTATCGACAACATTTACCGTTTCATTCAGGCGGGCAGCGAGGTCTCCACCCTGCTGGGACGAATGCCCTCTGCCGTGGGTTATCAGCCCACGCTGTCGCAGGAGCTGGGTGAGCTGGAGGAACGGATTGCCTCCACGAAAAACGGTTCCGTCACCTCGGTGCAGGCCATTTACGTTCCCGCCGATGACCTGACAGACCCGGCTCCCGCCACCACCTTCGCCCATCTGGACGCCACCACGGTTCTCAGCCGAAAAATCGCCGAGTTGGGCATCTACCCTGCGGTGGATCCGCTGGAATCCTCCTCTCAGATGCTGGATCCGGAGATCGTTGGTGAAGAACACTATCAGGTAGCCAGACGGGTTCAGGAATATCTGGAGCATTATAACGAGCTGCAGGACATCATCGCCATTCTGGGCATGGATGAGCTGAGTGAGGAAGACAAGCTGGTGGTCCGCCGTGCCAGAAAGCTGCAGCGTTTCCTGTCCCAGCCTTTCACCGTGGCGGAGAAATTCACCGGCACCAAGGGCGTCTATGTGCCGCTTTCGGAAACCGTTCGCAGCTTTCGCGCCATCCTCGACGGGGAAGGCGATGATTTCCCCGAGGCCGCGTTTTTCAACGTGGGCACCTTTGCGGATGCTGCGGCAAAAGCAAAGCAGTTGGAGGAAAGCGGCATATGAAGCCTTTCCATCTGGATATTCTCACACCGGATCGGGTGTTCTATCAGGGCGACTGTCTTTCGCTGGTGCTTCCGATCACCGACGGGATGCTGGGCATTCAGGCGGATCGCTCCCCTATCTCTGCCTCCATCACCTACGGAGAGGCGTGGTACACCACCCCGGACGGAAACAAAACCCGATTTTCCATCTCCAGCGGCATGGTGGATGTTGCAGATACCGGTGTCTGTGTTCTTTGTGAACAGGCACTGCTGCCCGAGGAGATCGATGAGGAACAGCAGCGGCAGGAAGCGGAACAGGCCAGACTGGAGCTGTCCCAAAAACAGGGTTACGAGGACTATATGCTTTCCCGCTTGATGCTCACCAATGCCATCAACAATCTGAAAGTCAAAAAGCACAACACGGTCAATAACTGAGCATAAGCAGTCCCCGGGAATCCGTTCACTGGCGGAATCCCGGGGAATCAACGTAATATCGCCGCTTTTTTATCCCGGCTTATGCGTCCTCCTTCGTTTCTCCGATGATAATGTCTTCCCGGCGGAGCTTCTGCCACGAGAAATCCGCCGCCAGTTCCCTTGCAGAGACCGCTTCCTCCCGCGCCAGCAGGCCGCAGCGGAAGGCCAGTCTTCCGATCACCTGCTCCGGACGCATTGTTTTCCGCAACTGACCCAGATCCATATCCGCGTCCCGCTTGGACAGCTTGCGTCCTTCCGCATCCGTCAGCATGGGCACATGGTAATAGGACGGCGGCGTCAGTCCCAGCAGGCGATACAGATACAACTGTCTGGGCGTGGAGGACAGCAGGTCGCAGCCGCGCACCACCTCATTCACTCCGGCTTCCCCGTCATCCACTACCACTGCCAGCTGGTAGACAAACACCCCGTCTGCACGGCGCAGCACAAAATCGCCGCACTCGGTCATCAGGTTTTCGGAATACGCGCCGCAAAGACCGTCTGTAAAGCGGATTTCCAGATCCGGTGCTTCCAGCCGCCATGCCGGAGGTTCCTTTTGAAGCTTCCGCTCCGCTTCGCTGCGGTTTCTGCAGGAAGCCGGGTGGATGGGATGCCCGTCGCTGGCATGGGGCGCATTGACCAGATTCAGGCTGCCCCGGGTACACCAGCAGGGAAAAACATGACCCCGCTCCTTCAGCCGCTGCAGCGCCGCTTCATAGGCGTCTGTTCGCTCCCGCTGGGGCGGCGTTTCCCGATCCCATAGAAGACCCAGCCAGCGCAGATCCTCCCGGATGCCTTCCGCCAGCTGCGTAGTACAGCGCAGGGTATCCAGATCCTCCATGCGGAGGATCATTTCCCCATCCCGGCTGCGGACGGATAGCCAAGCCAGCAGATAGGCAAAAGCATTACCCAGATGCATACGCCCGCTGGGTGTGGGTGCAAAACGCCCGATGGGATATTCCTTCATTTCCGTACCTCATTCAAAAAGTCCTCGGACTTTTTGACACGCTAACCCCGCTGCCTTGCGGCAGCGGGGTCATGTTTATTCAGATGATATCACCGTCATCAAAGGGGTCGCCGCACTCGGGGCAGAACTT
>DCGQ01000023.1:20428-40637 GCA_002314635.1 Clostridiales bacterium UBA1774 | reverse complement strand
TGACTTTTATTTGCAGGACTCCAATGAGATCTCTCTTGCCTTCCCGGTGGTCTTTTCGCTGGCGCAGAAAGAGCATCTTCGTCAGCTGGCGGAGCAGGCCGTTCTGGCAGACGGCAGGAATGTGAAGGTCGTGGGCATGATCCAGGAACCGGCGGCAGCGGCTCTGTCCTATCTGGGTACCCTGCCGGCCAGCAGAGGAAGAAGAGATTATAAGGTGATGGTATACGATCTGGGCGGCGGTACCTTTGACGCCACCATCGTAACCGCCCATCAGAACCGACACGGAGTCATGGAAAGCTATGAGGTGAAGGATCAGAGCGGCAGCCCCCGGGCAGGCAATGAATTTACGGAGCGCATGATGAATCTGATCCGCACCAAGGTGCAGGAGCTGGGCGGTGATATCGCACCCACGGATTTTGCCAAGGAAACACTGCGCCGGGAGGCGGAGGATCTGAAGGTGCTGCTTTCCAACGAATCCTCCGTGTGGTATCAGAATGAGGAAGGCGATACGGTTGAGATCACACGAAATGAACTGGCAGCTGCCGTAAAGGAGCTGATCGAGGAAACCATATCCGTGTCGCAGGCCCTGTATAATCGCTGCGAAACCAAGCCGGATATGATCATCCTCACCGGCGGGCAGAGTCAGATGCCGGCCATCCGTCAGGCACTGGAAATGGCTTTCCCCCAGATCGGCAAGGATAACATCATCACCCACAATCCCCAGCAGGCCATTGCCTTCGGCGCTGCCCGCTTCGGCACCGTGGTGCAGACCGCCGCAGAGAATCAGCAGGCCGTGGAAGACCCCAGAAACACACCCGTTGCAGTCCCCATTCTGCGTACCGGCAGAATGCTGGGACTGGGTAATGTTCGTAATCCGTCTGGTTCGGAACGCCGATTTGTGTATGAACTGGTGCCGCGGAACACGGCGCTGCCCATCACGGATCCGGTTTTCAAATCCTTCCACCCCCACAATCCCTGTATCAGGCAAACCATCCTTCTGCGGGAAGCCAAGACGGACACCCCCGACATCTACAACGAAGCGGATTTTCGGACCGTTGCCACCCTGACCGTTGATTTTCATATTTCCACGCCGCAGATCGTCAATTACGAGGTCGCTGTGACGATCGATGAAACCAACAATGTCCACTTTATCGCCCGTGATCCCCAAGGGGTATTCCCAACCGTCACCGTTCAGGCTGACTATTCCCAGTTTGTAGGAGGTTGATATTCATGAATAATGTAGGTGAAACATCCTATTCCCTGTATATGAAAAGAAACGGCAGGCGTTTTATTATCCCTGGCCAGCGTCAGGAATACATCAGCGTCCTTTCGGAACACCTTGCATGGGAATATCAGAGCGTTGGCTACTGCAGCCTGATCGCACATCTGCTGCTGCGTGATTTAACCATAGACGAGCCGGAACTGGAAGCGATCCTGAGTGCTTATAATCGTCTGTTTCACCCTTCCCTTCAGGTCACAAAAATCTTTGAGGATACCCAGTGCAGAGTTGAGAAGCTCAGGCCTTATCTGCTGTGCTTCTTCCGTCATCCGGATGAGCCCAAAGTGCAGCTGGAACAGCAGCCGGAGGAACACATCAAGCAGATGAGGAACCGGCAAGAAGTACTGAATGCCGAGATCAAAGAGCTGCGTGATCAGCAGAAATCGCTGAACGCCGACATTGAGGTGCTTCGGGAACAGCGGGCAGCGTTAAACGCCGAGATCAAAGCACTGAACAACGAAAAATACAAAGAAGCGGACGAAATTCTTTCCGAAGCGCGGATGAATGCGGACAATATCCGTCAGGCCGCACAGGAGGAGGCGGAGCAGAAGCGCAGATTCACCGTGCTTGCCGCCGCCGATGATATCCGGGACTCCCTCCCTCCCATTTCCCCCGCAGCGGATGCGGCCACCATGGCGGAGGTGGAAGCTGTCGCGCATGATCTGGAAAACAAACTGCGCGAAGAAATGAATGCCTATCGGGATCAGCTGCAGTCCGCGCTGTACAGCTTCCGTACCGGTCTGTATGACACGAATTACAGCCCGCTTTGCAGTTTTTATCAGGGCTTCTGCCGCTTTGTCACCACCGCGCTGGACAGACGGATCGATAATCTGGGATCCGCCATTGAGGATGAGGAATCGCGGAACACCGTACAGGCGGAGCTGCGGAAGCTGCAGGGGCAGCTGATTCACCGGGTAGCTGCGTTGGAACGGAGCATGGAGGTGATGGGGTTGACCCTGATCCGTCCCGCCGATCACAGTGAATACGATGTGAATGAACACGCCGCAGAGAATCTGGAGGATGACGGCACGCTGACCGGAACGGTCGAACGCTGCACCTGTCCCGGTTTGAAGGTGGGTGACCTTGTTCTCTGCCGTGCGGGCGTGGTCGTGAACCCCGACCAGCCGGTCTGACGAGGAGGATAATCATGATTACGATCATTCCGCTTACAGAAGAAAGCATAAAGTTCTCTCTCAGTACGAATACAAAAGCCATCGATATCGTCACGGAAAAGCCGCTCAAGCGGATGCTGGGCGCAGGTGTGCGGTTTATCCTGAACGGCACCATTCTGGAGATCGGCAGAAACGGAACGCCGTCCAACACACCTTGGATGGCCGGATTGGACGCTGCTCCGGACATGACCTATGGAGACACGGTCTATCCTGCCGTGCAGGCTCTGGCCATTGTCGGCAGTACGCTTCGGGTTATCACGCCGGAGCCGCCCTATTCGCAGGCGCAGCAGGAGGATTTGCAGAACCGGGTACAGGCGCTGCGGGGCGAAAACGCCGCGCTGCAGGCGGAGCTGGAACGGCTGACACAGGCCCGGGATGCGCTGCTTGCCTCTCAGGGTTCCGCAGAAAGCCTTCGTACCGAGCTGGAAGCGGCGGAAACCAAGCTGGCGGAAGCCAGAGAGAAGGAAGCCGAACTCAAGGAAAAGGTCGAGTCCCTGAAACAGAACGACAGCGAGCTGAAAAACGAACTGGCCCGCCTGAACAGGCAGATTCAGCGTTACAATGATCAGATTTCGAAAAACGGAAATCTTGCCGCAGAACTCAGAAAGACCCTGCAGCGGGTTACGGAGGAAGCGGAGCAGTGCAGCCCTGCCGTGCTGAAAGAACTTCAGACGGAAATCGACGCGCTGACGGCACAGTACAACAAGGACAACGAAACTCTGCAGGAGCTGCAGGGAGATCGGGATTTCCAACAGAGCCAATGCGATGCACAGCAGGAGCAGATCGACGAGGTCGAGCAGGAGATCAAAGCCCAGCCGGAGGAACTTCGCAGGCTGGAGGAGGAATACGGTAAGCTGTCACAGCGGCTGGAGCGCATTCTTCACGCCGAGGAGGAATGCTCCGAGGAGCAGCAGCAGCGGCTCCGGGAGCAGATCGCGGAGCAGGAGCCAACGGCGGAGCGGCTCACCGAGCAGTACCGCGTCCTGCAGGAACAGGACGAAGCATTGAAGGCGCGGATCGCCGCCGACGGGAAGCAGATCGACGCGCGGATTCGGGAGCTTTGGCCCGCGCTGCTGGAGCTGATGCAGCGTCTGCAGGGCAATGTGAACGAGAAAAATGAGGAGCTTGACCGGCTGTATGAGACAGCGGTCCGTTTTTCGGAGCAGGTACGAAGCTGCGCGGATAAAACGGAAATGCTCCGTCAGTGGTACGAAACGGATCGAAATCCCCTTGAAAAGCTGCTGATCCGACTGGGTGAAGGTGATGAAACCGAAAACGCACAGCTGCGGCAGACGCTGGTTCTGGACAAGCAGGAAAGGCTCCGTTCCCTGTTCATGGAGGTGGAGAACGGTCTGAACACGCTGGACGATCTGCTGCGGGAGGCCGTGAACGCGGCGCAATATGACGAGCGCTATCTCCGCCTTCGCTCCGAGGTGGGCGAGGAACGGGCGGACGCCGATATGAAGAAAAGGAAATGAAACATATCCGTGTGTATCAGCGGGAGCCGGAGATCTACACGCTGGGGCCAGGGCGGCGCTACTGTCTTTGGGTACAGGGCTGTGACCGGCGCTGCCCCGGCTGCGTTTCCGCCCCGTCCCGCGACCGGGAGGGCGGCACACTGATGACCACCGGCGCCCTGTCACTGGAGATCCGCCTGTCCGGGGCGGAGGGTCTTACCATCAGCGGCGGAGAACCCTTCCTGCAGGCGGAAGCGCTGACGGAGCTGCTGCAAAGTCTGCATGAGACCGTACCGGACATGGGCGTGATCGTCTATACCGGCTATACGCTGGAGCAGCTGCACGAAGTTCCCTTTGCGGACGGGCTGCTGCAATATATCGACCTTTTGATCGACGGGCCCTATCTGCAGGAACAGGACGACGGGAAGAGCCTGCGGGGTTCCTCCAATCAGCGTGTTATTCCCCTTTCCCAACGATACAATACCCCAGAGGTACTGCAGCTGTACGGGCAGGACACCCGCACCGTGCAGGTACTGCGTCACGGCTCCGGCATCAGCTTGGTAGGCGTGATCAATGAAAAAGACACAAATTATCGGGAGGCAAAAACATGAGCCACACTTCTTACAATTATCAGGCTATGAGCGATGCGCAGCTTTTCAATATCATCTCCGGTACCTATGACTCCTATGATAAACAGAGAGCAATGGAGGAGCTGAGCCGGCGTGCCGCTGCTGCAAAAGATCAGGCAACCCGGAACCAGCAGGCGCTGCAGCAGACGCAGCAGAACCAGCGGGCATTGCAGCGTCTGGTCAATGATCTGCAGCACAGCAACACCCAGCTGCAGCAGGTCATCAGTCGTCAGGAACAGCAGATCGAAACGGCGCAGAGACAAACCGAGCAGCAGATCAATCGTCTCCGCACAGAGCAACAGCAGCAGCTCGACCAGGTTCGGCAGGAGGACGCCAAGCAGCGTGCCCAGCTGGCACAGCGCATTTCCATGCAGATCGCGGATGTAAAGACCGAGACCGCCCAAGCCATCCGTGAAAGTGAACAGCGCAGCGCTGACCGGATCCAACACGCTGCCAACGCATTGAACAATCGGATCACGCAGATCCACACCCAGCTGACACAGGACATTCAGGACAGCAAGAACCGGATCAGTCAGATGGAAAATAACTGGGCCGCGCTGTCCCACTCGGACGCGCAGCTTCGCCAAAATGCGTCAGAGTATCTGGAAGCTGCCGTATCGGTCGTCAATGCTACCGTGGAATACAACAATGCCAACAA
Source organism: Clostridiales bacterium UBA1774 (assembly GCA_002314635.1). Taxonomy (GTDB): domain Bacteria; phylum Bacillota; class Clostridia; order Oscillospirales; family Oscillospiraceae; genus UBA1774. The sequence continues at coordinate 35,442 of DCGQ01000023.1, read as the reverse complement.
TCACAACTGGCAAAGCAATGTTCTGACACGGCTGAGGGGCCTTCAGCAGAATGTGGTAAATGACATGAATGAGGGTGGAATGCTGACAGTGGGTTCCGCCCGGCAGCAGGCTCGGCAGCTTTTTGAGGACGCGCTGGAATACCGGGCACAGGTGTTTGCGGATGAACAGGAGTGGCAGGTTCGCCGCGCTTCCGCACTGCAGCAGGTTCAGGAGGCCGAAATCGAGCTGGAGTCCTCCCGGCATCTGGAGCTGGACGGCATGGACATCGATGTGGATTACTGGACCTGCGGCGACCTGCGCCGCATCGAAGATCGCATCACGGCGCTGCGTTCCCTGATCGAAGATTCGAATGTGACCCTGCAGGATCTGGACAACATCGGAACGCTGGCGGAAACCTATCGGCAGGAGCTTCGGGAAGCAGTGCTGTTCGCCGCGAAGGCACGGCAGTTCAGCTTTGACCGGAAGGAGCTGCTGGAGGAGGCCATCGAGGTGATCCAAACCCGTCTTGGCACGCTGCATGTTGAATGGCAGGAATACTTTGCCGGTGATGAGCGGTTCGGCTACCGGGTCTATCTGACCTCTGCTTCCGGGGAGCGCATCGTGCTCACTGCGGAACCGTCCCCGGCGAACGGCGAGCTTCGCAACAGCTTCCGTTTTGAGATTCTCTCCCACGGCTCCGCCATCCGCAGCGGCGTAGAGGCTCAGCAGTTCATGCAAATGCTGGATGCTTCGCTGCAGGGGTTGGACGGCTGCTCCTTCGACAGCGCCACCTGCACCGATACGGCAGCTCCCGCTCAAGATCAGGGTCAGGGTAATCAGAACAGCTGGGAGAGGCCGCAGGAGTCTCAGGTTCAGGAAGCCCAGACGCAGGTAAGTCCCGTTGTCCGTCCTGCACCCGTGCCCATGCCCCAGCCCGCTGCTCAGCCTGCTGCTCTACCCATCTGATCGTTTCCCTCCGCGATCAATCAGAAAGGATGTGACCGAATGGCTGTCACTGCGGAAAGCATTTTTTCGGAGCAGAACTGCTCCAATCCCTTCTTTGTTGTCACCGGCATGACGCAGGACAACATCATCAGCGACGAACTGACGGTCAGCGATGTAAAGCTGCGTCTGCATCATCACCTGATCGAACAGGGTTTTGACGCCGTGGTCTTTTATGACCCGGTACATATGATCCATTTTTACGACGTCAGATCCAGCTTCATCATGCAGAATCATTTTGCTCCCACGCCGCAGCAGCTTCAGGCAGCGCTCAGGCGGCGCGGCGGCGGCGCACCCGCGCCCGCTGCCCAGCCTGTCCGCTCTGTTTTCGCGCGCCACGGCTCCCGCCGCAGACAGCAGGCTGGGCAGCAGGAGGACACCCGGGATTACGGGCCGGTGTGGCAGATGAGCATGGGGCAGCTGTTCCCCCTCCGCGCCTATGAACTGCTGGCAGAGCTGCTGGGGCTGACCGATGTGCGCTGCGCCGTGGTATTTTCGGATACACAGGCTATGCAGATCGAGAGCAGCGACCTGATGCTGGCCCGAAACCGGGCGTTCCGTGCTCTCCTTTCCAACCGGGTGGAAAACCGGAACATCGTCATCTTCATGGCGGAAGCGGATCCCCGCGTTCCGCTGAACCGGATCCTCGCGCCCAGCAGACAGGCCAGCGACTGGGCAAATTTTGTGGATACCTACATTCTGCCCCATCTTTCCTCCGAAACGGAAAACCGGCTGCTCCGCATTGCCCCGCCCAACGCCGCCGAGATCCGCAATCTGCTTTCCATGCTCCGTCTGCAGAACGGTCTGAAAACCGATCTGCGGCAGCTGGAGCGGATCAGCCAGAATCTGGCAGCCTATTGCAGTCAGAACTGGTGCTCCATGTCCTCCCTGTATACCATGCTCCGCGCCCGGATGCGCGAACACCCGGATGCAGTCTTTGATCTGGACGCTGCCGCTGCCCTGACCGGAAAAAGCCGGTATCGCACGGCACGGGAAACGCTGGAGGGCATGGTAGGCCTTTCGGAGTTAAAGGAGCATTTCGCCAATCTTTCCTCCCAGATGGAGCTGACGGTTGGCGAGGGTACAGAGGATTCCTCAAGCCGCTTTCTGGTGCGGCATTATTCCGGCAACATACACGGACACGGCATGAATATGGCGCTGGTGGGCAATCCGGGCACAGGCAAATCTACTGCCGCAGGTCTGGTAGGCGATCTCTATCGGGAGCTGGGACTTCTGCCCTCCGGCAAGGTCGTCACCGTATCCGGTTCGGAGCTGACCACGCCGGAGGTGCTGCGGGAGGCCGTCCTGCGCGCCATCGGCGGCGTTCTTCTCATCGACGAGGCCTATGCGCTGATGAATACCTACGGCGGTCAGAATGTTCTGGACGCACTGGTGGCAGACATGGGCACCTATATCGGCCAGTTTGCCGTCATACTGGCCGGCTATCAGGAACCGACCATGCGGCTGCTGAACGCGAACGACGGTCTGAAGCGGCGGATTCCCCATATTATTCGGCTGGCGGACTACACGGCGGAGGAAATGCTTACCATTTTCCTGCGGATGGCCGGACGAGATACCTCCGTGGATATCTCCCGTCTGGAGGAGCCGGAAAACGCGGCGATCCTGCAGAATATCTTCCACGGCTGGGTCGGTGAAGCCGGGCCCGGCTGGGGCAACGCGGGCGAAGCGGAAAATCTGCTGAACACCATGAAGGAAAACTGTGCCGCACGTCTGTTCAGACAGAGCCTCAGCATCCCGGAGGGCAGCCGACTGGTACTGACCCTGCAGGATATCCCGGAAAAAATGCAGACATGGGCGTCCTCCGCCCAGCAGGATCTGCAGGACGCCTACCGGGAACTGGAAAGTATTCAGGGACTTAACAGCGTGAAACGGGCGATCTATGCCATTGCGCGCAACATTCAGCTGAACGGCAGTGCCGTGCAGGAGCCGGGATTCTATGTGTTTCAGGGGCCGCCGGGAACCGGCAAGACCATGATGGCAGAGAGAATGGGATACCTGTTCCAGAAGCTGGGCGTGATCCGTCGGCGTGTCCCCTATGTCATTACGGCGCGGAAGCTGCTGGAGCCTGCCGCGCCCAAAAGACCCGGCGAATATACGGATCCCCGCACCAACGGTCTGCAGGACGCGCTGACCATGTCGGAAAACGGCATTCTGTTTATCGACGAGGCACATCAGCTGGCAGACAACGACGAGGGCAGACCTCTGATCCGGGAACTGGTACCGCTGATGGAGGACGCGGACTTCCGCCGCAGGCACTGCATCATTCTCGCTGGCTACACCACGGAGATGGAGCGGCTTTTTGCGCTTGACGCGGGTCTTTCCAGCCGCTTCCCTCTGCGGAATCGCATCAAGTTCAAGAACTACAGTGCCGCGGAGCTGCGGAACATTCTGGAGGGCATGGCGAAAAAAGACGGGGAAACGGCGGACGAAGCATTTCTGCAGCGCACCGAGCTGGCGCTTTCCGAATACCTGTCCGTGCCCCGCGCCAACTTCGGCAACGCCCGCTTCATGCGGAATGAATATCTTCCCGCTGCCAAGGCGATGCGGGACGCCCGCATTGTGCGGGAGAAGCTGCACGTAGTCTCCCAAAAGGAATCCCTCACCGAAGAGCAGCTGTCGCAGTTGACGGAGGCGGATCGCCACACGCTGACCGCCTCCGATCTGCCCCGCACTCCGGTGGATTTTGCCGCTTTGGCAGGCCCGGTGGACGCGACCCCGCCGGAGCCGCTCACCTCACAGTTAATGGCGGAACGGCTGTTCGGCAAGGAGGAGATCTCCGATTTTATCCGAAATATCACGGAATCCCCGGAGCCTTACAGCGGCAGCAAAAACTACATCATCTCCGGCCCGGTGGGCAGCGGCAGGGAAACCGCGATCCGCACCATTGCCAATGTGCTGGCAGATCATGACCTGATCGACAGCAAGGAGGTACACTTCCTCCACAAGGGTACGCTGGAGGCAGGCTATGTCGGTCAGACCTCCGATAAAACGCGGCAGGCAGTCACGGCGGCACAGGGCGGGACGGTGGTTCTGCAAAACCCCAGCGCCCTTCTTCCCCAGTCCGGCGCCGATATTTCCTTCGGCCCGGAGGCCGTCAGCGCCTTTTTCCATGCCATGCAGCAGTTTACGGAAACCACCAGCTTTGTGCTTATGGACACGGAGGCAGGCATGGAGGCGTTCCTGCAGGCCTATCCCGCCTGCAAGCGGGACTTTGAAAAGCAGTTCGCGCTGGAGGATCTGAGCATCGACAGTATGCAGCGGATTTTCCGCCTGCAGACGGAAGCGCTGCTGTTTGACGAGAACACGGAGCCGCTGGTGGATGATTTTGTGGCAAACTGGACGGCTGATCGGGGCGGTCTCGGCACTGGCTTCCAAAGCTGGACAAACGGCGATGAAATCGAGAGCCTGCTTCGCAAGCTCCGCAGCCGATGGTCGATCCAGAACGGGGAAACCCGAAAAAACCGGCGCAATGTGGACTGTCCGTTCATCACCTCTGCCATGTTCCCCCCAAATCTCCGCAAATATCTCCGTTCCACCCGTGAGGAAAACGCGGAGGTACTGAACAATATGAATAAAGAGATCGGTCTGACCCGGGTCAAGGAGGCGATCCGCGCCATTGAGGTGCGGATGCGGCTGACCTCTCCGGATGTGGTCATGCCGGGGCACTACTGCTTCATCGGCAATCCGGGCGTAGGCAAGACCCGCATGGCGCAGAAGCTGGGCAATGTGCTCCGCTCCACCAATGTACTGAAACAGGGTCTGGTCATTACACGCACCGCCCGTGAGATGATGGAGCAGCTGCAGGATTTTGATAAGCTGCTGCGGCTGGCGCGGGAAAATGTTCTGTTCATCGACGAAGCGCATCAGCTGGCGGACAACGCGGCCGGTGAAGCGGTCATCAAGCGTCTCCTTACCGTGCTGGAGGATACCGAGGTCATGAAGAACACCTGCATCGTACTGGCGGGCTATCCCCGGGAGATGCAGCGGCTCTTTGATCTGGACGCGGGTCTTCGCAGCCGCTTCGATGCCGCGGACAACATCCTGTATTTCGAGGATTACACGGCAGACGAACTGGCGCAGCTGCTGGTGCTGTTCGGCCGCAATGCCGCCGATATGCCGCAGCTGTCCACCGAGCGCCGCTATGACCTGACGCTTCCCGAAAATGCCCCGTTTGTGGACGCGGCGCGGCAGGGCTTTGCGGAGGTGCTTGGCCGCAAAGATCCCAACTTCGGCAACGCCCGCTATGTCCGCAATCTGCTGCACGATGCCATCGGCGCGCAGATGCTGCGGCTGGACGCGCAGCACCCGGATCACAGTCCCATCTCCGAGGAGGAGTGGGCAGTGCTGCTGCCGGAGGATCTGCCGCCGAAATACCGCGCTGCGCCCGCGCAGCAGCAGCCCTCCAGCGTACACTGCATCCCCGGAAACGCGCTGAACTTCACGGCGCGTGAACCGATTCTGCCGGAGAATGCCAACCGCTCTTTGAATCAGGTAATGCAGAGCATTTTTCTGCTGCAGCTTCTGGATAAAGACGGCGCGGTTATCGGTCACGGCACCGGCTTCGCCGTTACGGCGGACGGATATCTGCTCACCTGCTGCCATGTGGCAAAAGATGCTGCCCGCATCCGGGCAAGGCTCTACTATCCCGGCATGGTGGGCGGTGAGCGCTGGTTCGAGGACTGCACCGTTCTCCGTCCGATCTTCCCGGACATCGACATGGCGCTGCTGAAGATCAACGGTGCCACCGGCTTTGTCCCGCTGCCTCTGCGGGAGGCCTCCCAGCCGCCGCTGCCCAGCGAGGAGATCCTCATCTGCGGCTACCCATTCGGCACACAGCTGCAGATCAACAACGACCCGAACTTCGAGCCCTCCAGATTCTACGGTACAATCTCCAGCATTCAGGCTGCCGGAACCGACCGGGAACGGGTATTTATCGACTGCGCCGCCAAGAGCGGCAACTCCGGAAGTCCGGTAATTTCCCGGACAGACGGCCGGGTCATCGGTATGTTGGATGCGTCCACCACGAAGGCTCACGGCAAACTGGTGGAAGAGATCAATTATTTCACTCCCATTCGCATGGCACTGGAGCGCTTCGTCAACCTCAATCCATAATCGGAGACCCACCGGCGCAATGCAGGTTTCAGATTCGCCTTTTTCATAAAAAATACCGCAGACGGTGCAAAAGTGCCGCCTGCGGTTTTCTGTTCTGCATTATTGCGGCGCAAGGCTTACCGTCAGCGCCGGGAACACACATTCCGGATGATCCACATCATAGCCGTAGAGGTTGATGAAGCCGTCATTCGCCACAAACACTGAGTCGCAGCGGAAGCTTCCCGGCGCGCGCAGCCGCCATAGTACACCCTTGGCGCGATCCTCCTTCCGGGGCAGAAGGGTGCGTAATTCCTGCGGACTCAGCAGCCACAGCCGATCCACGGTGTCGCAGCCGCCGGGTGTATTTCTTTTTTCGTTGGAGGGGTTGCTGTGGGGCGTTTCCAGAATACGGGGCTTTTCCGCCGGGGAGAAGGTCTCCCCGTAGTATTCCCCGTTGAGCCACTGGCGCAGGGTGCAGTGCTCCCAGTCCGTCTCCTCATACCGATCGTGATAGGGGCGGACGCCCGCCGGGGTATCGGCAAGCAGCACCGCACGCTGCCCATCCTCACTAAGCTGCACCACCCGCCAGACCATCCCCTTGCCGAAGGCCACCTGCTGCCCGCATTCCGGCCCCCGCAGCATCGCGGAAAAAGTCATCAAAACTCCCCCTTTCGGTTTGAAATCGGATGAAAAGCGGCGCGACTCGTTGCTTTTTGACGGCTGCCGCCATATAATATATTTATGATATTATATCGTGGTTTTTTCGCAAATGCAAGAAATCCGCACAGAAGCTGGTAGGAGGCAGAAATGAGCAGACATTGGCCCTTTGACGCGATTTCCATCCCCGTGACCGGGGACCGGGAAAACCGGATCGCCGCCGCGCAGGAGGCATTTCGCTTGTTGGACAGACTGACCGGGAGAACTGTCGCCGACCGTGTCCGCATTGCGGACGGGACGGAGAACCGGGCGGCGCTTTCCGCCGGTGACGGCGAAGTAAAGCAGCTGCGGATCCTGCGCTGCACAGCGGAGCGGGTTCTGCCGGAGGCGTTTGTCGATATCGGGCAGCCGGAGCTGACGCTGTGGATCAATGCCGGGTCGGATCGGCTGGCTGCCGCCGTTCTGGCAGCCTATGAGGCCTGCACCGCTGCCCTGCGGTTTGAAGCAGCGCGGGCGCGGCTTTTCCGCCATACTGAGCGGATGCGGCATCCCAGCTATTCCGCACGGACGGCGGAGGAGGTTTTCCGGGAAACCTGCGGCGGCATGAGCGAGGATGTGATGAAATACGCCCTCCCCCATCTGAATTTCGTTACCTTGGAAAATGGACTGGCGGATTTCGCATACCGGGATCCCTGCACCATGCGTTCCCTGTTTGACCGGGTGGAGGATGCGGATTTGCGCTGCGCGATGCAGATCCTTTCCGTGGAATACGGGCAGGATGCGGAGGATGCGCGAAAGGCGGTACGGCAGGCGCTGGCGGAGCTGCGGGCCATGACGCCGGAAGCGCAGCCGTGGTGCGCGGTGCCGTTTCAGGACGGGTACCACGGCGGGGAGCGGGCCGGTTATTCCCGCATCCGCTTTGCCTGCGTGGAGCCGGAGCGGTTCCTGCGGGAGTTTCACCCCATCAGCGAGGGTAGGCTCGACGATTATTCAGGCAGAAACCGCGTCCTTTTCGACGATCCCACCGCGTATGACGAGATCGACGTGGTGTATCCGGGGGAGGCGGAAAACGCCTCCTTCCGCCGTGCGATCCGGGAGCAGGCCCGGCTGCTGACCGCCGACCGGGCGCATATCCCGGAGCTGATGGGCATGGATATCACCCGCCTCAGTCTGAATGAGCGGCGCATGATGACCGTGGAGCTGCTGGTGGGACAGGCTCTGCCGCTGCCGGGTCGGGAGGTGACGACACAGGAGAATTACCGGCTTTTGGACATCTATTCCCAGCTGTCCTGCCTGTGGTTTGCGCTGGAGAGCCGACTTTATGAGGAGCGTCTGTTCCCCGCGGCGGAGGACGCGGAGAAGCAGGCGTATCTGGAGGCGGAGCCCTGTCAGGATTCCGTTGTTGTGAAGCATACCGGGTCGGATAATCCCATCAGGGGTTACGAGCGCAACATTGCGGAGGGCATTTGGCAGTTTGAACCCTCGGAAATCCGTACTATTTCAGAGTAGATACCTGTTTCTGCGTTTTTTCCGTGGGGGGTAAAAGTGGGAATACCCCCTAAACATGCAAACCACAAAAGTGGGACTGAAATCGAAAAATTACAGGAAAAAATCCGTATTATCAGGGAAAAATTCTTATTTATCAATATATTTTACATATTATGTTAAATATATGGTATTTATATAATTGCAATTATTTTCATGCAATTATGATATATTTCTGTAATATTATTCCCATAACTGACAGTCGGGTGTTTTTGTCTTGCGTGCGGGATATTGTGCCGCCGCAGCAGGCCATACCCTTCCCGAAAAAGTCCCCCTGGCTATTTCAAATCACAGAACCGCCGCCGGAATCATCCGGCAGCGGTTCTGTAATTCATATGATACTCAGCCTTCGGTGACCATTCTGGCCAGAATGGTGAACACGGTACGGCACCAGCTGCCGCCCGGGAAACCACCGTCGCCGCTGATGGGGTCGAGGAAATGGGGGAAGCCCTTTTCCAGCAGGCTGCCCAGATACCGGTCGATAATCAGCTTGGCCTCCTGCTTCTTGCCGCCTTCCCACAGGCCGGTGAGGATGTAGAGCTGGCCCGGAGGGCTGATGGCGCCGCAGCCCATCTTCACGCCGATCATCTGGAACACATCGCTGGTCATATCCTCGCTGCCGATGCCGTAGGGACTGAGGATCCGGTTCTCCCGCAGCAGACGGGCGGTGAGCTTATCCAGCACGTCGGCAGGCAGACGGCTGCCCAGAATCAGGGGGATATAGAACAGGATGGATTCGGAGAAAACAGGCTCGTGGGTGTACTGCTTCAGGCACACGAAATGCTCCCCGTTCCACATCTTTTCCAGCATCAGCTTCAGCAGGTCTTTGCTCTTCTGATACCAGCCGTCGATCTCCGCCTGAGGCTTGCCAAGGATCTTTGCCAGATCGCCCTGCGCTTCAAAGTTCAGCACTTCAAAGGCGCACAGGTCGGGGGTCGCCATGGATTTGCCTTCCCAGAAGGCCGTAACCTCATCAAAGCCGCATTCCGCACCGTTGTCGAAGCCGGGCAGACCGTCTCCGTCGTCATCGCGGCAGTTCATGAACCACATGGCCCACTTCCCTGCGCCTTCGTACAGCCGTTCCAGATCCTCCCGGGGCCATTCCTTGCCCATGTCGTGATGGGAGAGAATGTTCTTGATGGCCCAGCCGTAGATGGGAGGCTTGATGCCGCCGGTTTCCAGCTGCGCATCGTCATAGCTGTCGGCCAGCTGACCGTCCGCGCCCTGACGCTCCAGCGGTGCCAGAAGCAGATTGCGGGACAGCTCCGTGCAGTCCTGCAGGGAAACGCCGTTCTGCACCTGCTGCCACTGAGAGGCCATCACGCCGGGGAACATCTGCATCATCCAGTGAGGAGTCAACTCGGAGGGAGCCAGCTGCATCATCCACAGGGTATAAGCAGTCTCCTCCGCCTTGCGGGCATAAGGCTCTGCCAGCTTGGGGTACTTTGCCCGGAAGGCTTCCCAGTCCGCCAGCATATCCGCCTTGCCCTGTGCGTAGGTGCCGTAATCCTCCGGAACCTTGACCATGTAGGAAAACTCGTCCACAGCCAGCGTGAAGCGGCCGTCGGGACCGGGAGAGGTGAAGCCGTCCACATTGGTGGCATTCAGGCTGTACCAGCTCCAGCTGTCCTTGAAGGCGAAGCCGGAACCCTCCAGACCCTTGAAGCACAGAGGATTGGCGTGCTGGGGAATGCTCTCCCATGCGCCGTCCTTTCTCTCACGCACGGACTCATAGGGAGCCGCGGTACGGACCCATTCCAGACCCATGCCCGGATCACCCTCCGCCATCAGGCGGGTGACGGTGGCCCAGGTAAAGCGGATATCGCCCCGGCGGGTATGCAGCACGAACTCCGCAGGGCCGATCTGCTGGCTGGCGAAGGCGATGCGCTTGCCGTCGAAGGTGGGATAGATGGTGAACAGCTTGCTGCCCTCGCTGGACTGGCCGTGGGTACGGTTGCCGCGGCAGGTGGTCAGGGTCAGGGTACCCTTGCCGTATTTCACATTGTCGATGCTCAGGGACATCCATGCGCCTGCACGGGAGAACTTATAGGTGCTGACGGGGAAATACTGGGGTGCATTGCGGAAGAAGGGATCGCAGGACACTGCGGTGATCCGCTCCCGAACATGCTTGGCCTGTTCGATCTCGTCCACCATGGCAACGGCGAAGTCCGCATAGGAAATGTAGCTCTGCCCCATCCGGTTCTGAATGACCACGTCGCCGCCCAGCGTATAGCTGCCGCTTCTGGCCCCGTTGGGGTCGAAGTTACCGGCAGGACTGAAGAAGGTCCAGTTCATATCGGAGGCGCGGAACAGGTCCAGCGTCTCCTTGGATGCCTGCGGCACGGCACGGAAGGGCGCGGGGATGCCGTCCACCACAAGGGCGGTCTTTGTTTCATCCGTATACAGGCTGCCGTAGCCGCCGATGGTCAGGAACCGGACTTCTGGCAGCTCTCTGCCGATGGAAATGAGCAGCTTTGCCGCGTCAATGTGCTCCTGCTCCTTCCCCGGCTGGTCGTAGGGCGTAGAGAAGGCGTTCACCACTGCGGCGAAATCCTTCAGGTCGGCCGCGGTAAGGTCAAACAGGTTTTTGGCCAGAACAGTGCATCCGGCGGGAACCCGCTCCTCGCTGCCGGGCTTCACGATGCCGGTAACCTGATGGCCGCGCTCCAGCGCTTCACGGACGATCAGCTTGCCTGCTTTTCCGGCAGCGCCGATAACTGCAATCTTCATGAAATACCTCCTTGTATTCTGTTTATCAGATTGAACGTATTATAGCAAAGATTTTTCTAATTGGAAAGGGGGTAAGCGCGGGAATCCGGGCGGTTGGTTATTTTCCCAGAAGCATCCGGTGAATGATATAGTTTTTGATGCCCAGCGTCCGCCGCAGACGGCGCTCCGTGTCCATATAAAAGTCGCACATGCGCCGGATCTCCGGGTCCCGGGGTCTGCGCCGTGCAAAGCGGGACAGCAGCACCGGCTCACAGACGCTCTGCATGGTCTGCTGCGGGTCATCGTTTCCCAGCACCGCGTCCGCCCGGGCGCAGAAGGTACTGATCGTGTCCGACGGTTCCATCTCCAGTCCCAGAAAGCGGAGCTGCTTCAGAATCTGCCGGTAGCACACATCCGCCCGGACGTCATTGTCCGGATATTTGCGGGTAATGCGGTAATAAAAGCTCTCCACCCGGAAGAACAGCAGGATAAAGCGCACCAGCAGGAAGATCAGGAAGGCGGCCAGATCGCAGGAGAGAATGATGAGCACCAGCTTTCCGGTCTTGTCCTTTTTCCCGTGATCGGACAGGCTGTCCGTTTGCGGTTCCTCCGGCTCCGGCACTTCGATCTCCGGTTCCGGAAGCTCCGGCACCACCGGGGTCACGGGAGCAACCTCCTCCTGTTCCCTGATGACCGGTGGATCCTTCTCCACCAGCTCGTAAAACTCCCAGTCCGTAGCGTCAAAATCCACCCAGCCCACGCCGAAGAAATAGATCTGCGTCCACGCATGTGCCGTGGCATTGGTGGCGGTATAGTAGTTGGAGCCGTGGCGTGTGTCTGCCTGTTTCAAACCGTAGCCGGTCACATAGCGGGCAGGCAGACCCACCATCCGGGCCATTACCGTCATGGCGGAGGCGAAATAGGTGCAGTACCCCTCCCGGGTCTCCAGAAAGGCGGAGACGAAATCCCGTCCCTCCGGCGGGTCGCCGGGGGTCTTTGTATACGTGCAGTTTTCCCGCAGCCAGCTTTCCAGCGCCAGCGCCTTGTCATAGGGATTGTCACAGTCCGCCGTGAGCTCCGCTGCCAGCTCCGCCGCAAACGGCTCCACCGTATCGGAGACGGTCAGGCAGCTGAGGCAAATCTCCTCGTAATCCTCGTCCTTGGAATTGGCGGCAAGCTGAATCAGGGTGCGCATATTCTCGTCAAAATTCTCCCGCTCCCGGTCAAACACCCGGGTGCGGAGGCTGTAGCGCAGGGTGTAACCCGGCTTCTCCGCCAGAAACAGTTCCCCCTGCGTGTTGAAGTAAATATCCGTATCCTCCCCGTTCCGCAGCTCCAGCCGTTCCGGCTTGCCTGCGGTGAACAGGGACTGGAAGCGGACGGACATGGAGACCTCCAGTGCCGCGCTTTGGCTGACTGCGCTGTACAGTTCGGCAGTCCGGTTGGAGGATGGCTTGCCGATGGCAAAAACCTGCCGCAGCCTGCCCCGCCACAGAGGACTGGTATAGCGGAAGCGGCCCAGCGCCCCGGTATCGTACCACGCTTCACCGTTATACCCGTCGTACACCGCGCCTGCCAGCAGCACCGGCGTGTCCGTTTTGACCTGCATGACGGTTCGGTTGTCCGGGTCAATGTCGCCGCCCAGCGCTTTCCCGTTGGGCGCAAGGCCGGAATACCCCAGCGTGAAGCTGCCGGAACCGGAGCCGCCGCTGCCGTAGAAGGCCATGGCGTCCTGCACATCCGCAACGATGTTCACCAGTCCCTCCGACTGCCACGCGCCCTCCTCCTTGGGGCCAAGGACAAAGGAAAACAGGACGATCAACGGTGCCAATGCCAGCGCCGTCAGCTGCATGGCCGCCGTGGGGATTTTTTCCGCAAGACCCAGCTTCCGGTTGATCCCGGCGGCATTTGCGCGGGACAGCAGCACGATGCACACCATCAGCAGCAGCGCCGCCACCGGCAGCAGATTGTCCGCTCCGGTGAGATACATCCACACCAGCAGCGCAGCGGTGAGCAGCACCCACACAGGCAGGAAGGGCAGCCTGCGGAAATAGAGGTACAGAACCGCTGTCACGGGAAAGGAATAGGCCAGATACACCAGAAAACGACTGCCGTTTTCCGAATAAGGCAGCGTATAGGGATACGCGGCCCGATACCATTCCAGAAAACCCCGAAGGTATTCCAGCAGCGGCTCCCACAGATGGAAAAGCCGGATCACCGCAAAGCCCGCCAGCGCCAGCACGCCGATCAGCGCCGGGGTGATCCACCACCGGCGGGACAGCAGGAACACCGTGGTCAGATCCACGATGAGAAAAAGCACACAGTCCGCCATGCTCACATCCTGCCCCAGCGCAGGCAGCAGGGCGGAACAGATCGCGCAGCCGCCCAGCAGACAGCAGACAAGCTCTGCCATCAGAGAGGAATCCAGATTCCTGCGGATTTTCTTTTTCACGCGCTTTCCTCCCCTCAGTCCGGCATGGCCAGCTCTGCCGCCGCATCGCAGCCAACGGGCAGGTATACGGCGGGAATCGAGCCGGTGTCCCGGTGTTCCTCGCCCACCAGAATCAGCGTGACGGAGCTGAAACAGGGTGCTGCCGCCGCTGCTGCCGCGATCAGCTCCTCGGTGCAGGCAGCGGTGATCAGCACAAGTGCGCTGCCCAGCTCCGTTTGATCCACGGGAAGCTCCCCGCCCGCACTCTGTTCCCCGAAGGGCAGCCGGGCCAGCCAGCGGCGCACCGTTTCAAAATCTCCCTCGTCGGCGGCTTCCTCCCCCGGATGCTGACCGCCGGTTTCGCAGAGGGCACGGAGAAAGGCGCTGCGATGGCTGGTGAGACAGTGGAGGGTGACGCAGGACGCGGCTTCGCACACGGTATCCGCCCGGGCCAGCGCTTCCTCGCCCCGGACGCCGTGGTTACAGTTGTCGATCAGCAGGGTCACGTTTTCCCGGACAGGCTGCTCATACTGTTTCACATACAGTTCTCCGTGGGCAGCGCTCTTTTTCCAGTGGATCTGTTTCAGCGGGTCGCCGGGACGGTAGGCCCGCGCCCCGGAAATGCTGCTTCCGCCTTCCGCATTGAGCAGATACTGCTCGCCGAACAGCTTTTCGTCCGCCACCTCCGCATACTGGGGAGACGGCGCTTCCGCCCGAGGGCAGATCGTCAGCTGGGGCTGCCGGTAGAAATGCAGCTTCCGCATATCGAAGGTCATGGGCAGCAGACCGAACACATCCGTGATCCGCAGCGTGGTAATGCCCACGGGGTACACGCCCCGGTAGGGCATGGAGACCTTGAAATCGAACTCCCTTCCGGCAAAGGGCAGCAGACTGAAAGCGATCTGCGTATGCTCCGCCGGGTTGGCCATCTCCACATGGACCTGCATCAGAGACAGCGGAAACGGCTTCTCATTGCGGATGGAGATGTGCAGCGCCGTCTCCCCGCCCTTGACGGCCTCCTCATCGTCCAGATGCTGCGTATAGGAAAAGGTTCGCACCGTCCACAGGTTCAGCGCAACGATGATCAGCACCAGCAGAATCTGTGAGATCAGAAGGATGAACCAGAGCCGCAGTCCGGTATAGAGACCGGCAAAGAGGAACACCGGCATCAGCAGGTAGAAAAGGATCCTCAGTACCTTCATGAAACTGCCGGGACCTGTATTTCCCGCAGGATGGAGGCCAGAATGCTGCTGCGGGTCTCCCCGCGGATGCCGCTGCGCCGGTCCGGCACGATCCGATGTGCCAGCACCAGAGGGGCCAGCTTCTGCACATCATCCGGCAGGGTGTAGCTTCTTCCGGCGAACATGGCGCTGGCCGTAGCCGCTTCCGTCAGGGCAATGCAGCCGCGGGGACTGATGCCAAGGCTGATGCGCTCATCCTTCCGGGTGGCTTCCGCAATGCGGATGATATAGTCCAGCACCGGGTCGGCGCAGAGGATCTGTTTCCGTTCCTCCCGCAGAGCCAGAATGTCCTCCGCCGAAGCCACCGGCTCCAGCGTGTCCATGGGACGGGCGCTCA
>DCGQ01000023.1:0-20329 GCA_002314635.1 Clostridiales bacterium UBA1774 | reverse complement strand
GCTTCCGGCAGCGGATAGGTTCCGGTATGCTCCACCGGATTCTGGGTGGCCAGCACCATGAACGGCTCCGGCAGCGGGTAGGTCTTTCCGTCAATGGTGAGCTGGGTTTCCTGCATGGCCTCCAGCAGACTGGACTGGGTCTTGGGACTGGTACGGTTGATTTCATCGGCCAGCACGATCTGCGCCATGAGACCGCCGAAGCAGATCTCCCGCTCCCCCGTTTTCGGATTGAAGGCCGTATAGCCGGTCACATCCGAGGGCAGCAGGTCGGAGGTGAATTGGATGCGGGAGCTGGAGCAGTTCAGCGAGCGGGCCAGCGCCGTGACCAGCGTGGTCTTTCCCAGACCGGGCACATCCTCGATCAGCACATGACCGCCGCAGACCAGCGCCAGCAGCAGCGCCTCCGTCTGAGCTTCCTTGCCGACGATCACCTTTGCAATATTGTCCTTGACTTTTTCCACCAGTGCGATGGCAGACATGGGATCACCGCCTTATCTTTTTTAACAGAAGCATACCATATACCGGGTGATCCTGCAAGATGAACCGCTGTGTTCCGGACTGCCCATAAGAAAACCGGGCAGCGATGAAATCCACCGCTGCCCGGTCTGAATGTTCACTTCTTGCCCAGAATGCCGCCCAGGATGCCGCCCAGCTTGCCGCCTGCATCATCCAGATTCAGCTTCAGCTTTACGCCCTCAACCAGCTTGTTGATCTGATCGTCGGGAAGGTCAATGCCGGTCAGCTCTTCCACCACGGAAACCGGGTTCTTTTTGAACTTCTCCTGCAAAGTCTTGTCGGTCTTGAGCTTCGTGACGATCTCGTTGATTTTTTCTTTGATATCCATTTTGCACCTCCAAAGCAGAATACTGAGTATATCGTAACACCGATATTCCCGGAACTCAACACCGTGCGGGAAAAAACACGCATTATCTCCGTTCTCCGCCGAAATTTTCACCGGAATATGGTATTCATGCGGAATTGTGCTATAATGAAAGAGATACTTTGTTTTCCCGTTCACAGATTCTTTCCTTGAAAAACCG
Source organism: Clostridiales bacterium UBA1774 (assembly GCA_002314635.1). Lineage (GTDB taxonomy): Bacteria > Bacillota > Clostridia > Oscillospirales > Oscillospiraceae > UBA1774. The sequence goes on along the minus strand of DCGQ01000023.1, from coordinate 19,289 downwards.
GCGGGTTTCCTGTATTGTAACATTACATTCTATATGTGAGGCACAGTATGATCCGGATAATGGTTGTGGAGAACAGCGAGACACGCGCGAAGTCCATCGCTGCGGCATTGCGGGAACTGAATTACGACATTGTGTTTGCCGCCGACGGAGCGCAGGCGTCCCGGCTGCTGGAAAGCACCGGTGTGCAGCTGATCGTGGCCGACATGGACTGCGGCGGTCTGGAGCTGACCGGTGAGCTGCGGGACGCGGACGATACCACTCCGGTCATCATTCTCACGGAAAAGACTGGCGGGCGGGAAAAGCGGCGCATTTTCCGCTGCGGCGCCGATGGGTACATGGCGCTGCCGCCGGATCTGGAGGAGCTGCAGATGCGGGTGAAAAGTCTGCTGTGGCGCTGCCGCGTAGTGGAGGAATCCACCCTGCGTTTCGGCAGCTGCATCCTGCACTCCCGCACGCTGACGGTGGAAACCGAAACCGGCGAAATTGAGCTGCGGCGCATGGAGTTTCTGCTGCTGGAAAAGCTGCTCAGCTATCCGGGCAGGATCTTTACCCGCCCGCAGCTGATGGATGAGCTTTGGGGCTTTGAGAGCCAGTCGGACCCGCGCACCGTGGACACGCATGTCCGCCGTCTGCGCCTGAAGCTCCGCGATGTAGAGGACATCCGGATCCAGACCATTCGCGGACTGGGGTACCGTGCCTCTATGCCCCGCAGGCTGCGGAAAGCGGAGGACCTGCGGGAAAAAGCGGAACCGGAAGCCTGAATCAGAAGCTTTCTGTATTTTGCGGCCGTACATTTTTTATAGTTCAATCCCGGTTCAAGTATAGTTCACAATGGCGTGTATACTGACTCTCGTATGGGCGCGTTTGTCTGTCATCACGGGATAACAAGGAAGGAAACAAGCATGGAGAATTTCAGTTTTTGGGATCTTGAAGTCTGGGGCACCGTCAATCTGCTGGCAGTGCTGCTGGGCAGCCTTCTGCTGGCAAACTCTCTGAAAAAGGCCATTCCGATTTTGAAAAAGTCGCTGATCCCATCCTCCGTTCTGGGCGGTCTTCTTCTGCTGCTTGCCTCCGTCATTTACGAGAGCTGCACCGGAAGCAGCCTGTTCAACACGCCGTTTTTCGGCGGCAACGGTGCCGGTGTGCTGGAGATTCTGACCTATCACGGTCTGGCATTGGGTTTCATTGCCACGACTCTGAAGCCTTCTGAGCACAAGTTCGGCAAAAAGCGCAGCCGTGAAATTTTCGACACCGGCGTAGCCACCGTGTCCACCTATCTGATGCAGGGCGTTCTGGGCATGAGCATTACGCTGATCGCCGCCGCACTGTGCAAAAGCATCTTCCCCGCTGCCGGTATTATCCTCCCCTTCGGTTACGGTCAGGGCACCGGACAGGCACTGAATTACGGCATTATTTATGAGCAGGATTTCGGCTTCACAGGGGGACGCAGCTTCGGGCTGACCATTGCCGCACTGGGCTTTCTCAGCGCAGCCATCGGCGGCGTGATCCGGCTGAACATTCTGCGAAGACAGGGCAGAGACTGCGGTCTGGGCCATGAGGAGATCACCAAGGCCATGCAGCTGCAGGAGATACAGGGTCGTGATGAGATTCCCATGAACGGCAGCATTGATAAGCTGACCACACAGCTGGTGCTGATCGGTCTTGCCTATCTGATGGCCTTTGGAATCATGAGCCTTCTGGGCAATCTGGTGGGTTCCCTGAAATCCGTGCTGTTCGGCTTCAACTTCCTGCTGGGCGTTCTCGCGGCGGTGATCATCAAGGCGCTGAACCGGCTGCTGATGCGGAAGGGTATCGTCCGCCACCAGCATATCAGTTCGTTCCTGATGACACGGCTCAGCGGTTTCTTCTTCGATGTGATGATCGTGGCCGGTGTGGCGGCGATCCGAATCGGCGTTCTGAAGGACTACTGGCTGGTCATTCTGATTCTGGGTCTCACCGGTGCCGTGTTTACTTATCTCTATACAAAGTTTATTGCAAAGAAGCTGTTTCCCGACTATGCGGAGGAGCAGTTCATGGTGACCTATGGTATGCTTACCGGCACCGCCAGCACCGGCATTATCCTCCTACGGGAGATCGACCCGGATTTCAACACCCCGGTTGCGGAGAATCTGGTGTATCAGAATTTTCCCGCCATGGTGTTCGGCTTCCCGCTGATGCTGCTGGCTGCCATCGCGCCGGAGCAGCCGGTGACGGTTCTGCTGATTCTCGCCGCCTTCTTCGTGGTGATGAATCTGATTCTGTTCCGCCGCAGCATTTTCCGGCGAAAAGGCTGAGTTTTCTTCGATACGCGCATGCGCTTCCCGTGACCGGCAGCCGTCGGCAGCGGGGAGCGCTTTTTTTGCCGTCCCAGTGGTTTTCTCTTGCAAAACGACCCGTAAGAGCATAGAATGACAAATACGCGAATTACCATACGCCAAAAACACGGGAGGTTTTTCCGATGTCAGACACGGACAGAAAATACAGGCTGCTGGTGATCAACCCGGGTTCCACCTCCACCAAGGTCAGCCTGTTTGATAATGAAAAGCTGCTTTTTGAAAAAAGCCTGTTTCACGATGCGCCGGTGCTGCTGCAGTACAGGCATGTAAACGACCAGATGCCCTTCCGCTATCAGGTCATTCTGGATATGCTGCAGGAAGAAGGCTATGACCCGGCGGAGATCGACGCCTTTGTGGGGCGTGGCGGCAGCGCACACACCCAGCCCGGCGGCGTTACCGTGGTGGATCAGCGTCTTTATGAGGACACCGTTGCCGCAGTCGGCGGCAGTGAGCATCCGGCCAAGCTGGGGGTCATGCTGGCGTGGGAGTTTTCCCGCAAATTCGGCAGACCCGCTTTTACGCTGAATCCCACCAATGTGGACGAATACGGCGACTATGCCAGACTGACGGGCATCCGGGGCGTTTACCGCGTCTCCCATTCCCATGTGCTGAACCAGAAGGCCGTTGCGGAATACCATGCGCGGACGCTGGGGAGGCAGTATGAGGACTGTAATTTCATCGTTGCCCACATCGACGGCGGCATCACGGTCAGCGCCCATGCGCATGGCCGCATGGTGGACGGCAACATGGGGGCCGACGGGGAAGGTGCTTTTACCCCCACCCGCATTGGCAGCGTACCCGTGCTGTCTCTGCTGGATTATATCGACGCCCATTCCACGCAGGAGGTGCGGCTGATGTGCTCCCGCGCAGGCGGCTTCGTCAGTCTGTTCGGCACCTCCAATTCCGATGTGATCCACGAAAAGGTGCAGCAGGGCGACCGGAAGGCTTCCCTTGTATGGAACACCATGATCTACCAGATTTCCAAGATGATCGGCGAGATGAGCGCCGTGCTCTGCGGCTCCGTGGACGGGATCCTGCTCACCGGCGGCCTGATGCGGTTTGACGATATCCTTGCCGGGATCCGGCAGCACTGCGGCTGGATCGCCCCCATCTCGGTCTATCCGGGCGAGATGGAGCAGGAAGCGCTGGCATTCCCGGTGCTTCGGGTGCTCCGCGGGGAGCTGACGGCCCGGAACTACACCGGAAAGCCGGTATGGCAGGGCTTTGACGGTCTGGATTTGTGAGAATAAAGGAGAAATACGGTCATGAGCATGATTGAACGGATCAAGAATAAGGCTCGCGCCAATATCCGGCGCATCGTTCTGCCGGAGGGTGAGGAACCGCGCACCATCGCCGCGGCTGCCCTTGTGCAGAAGGAAGGTCTGGCGCAGCCGATCCTGCTGGGCGATCCTGATACGATCCGCCGTTCCGCCGCAGCCGCCGGTGTGGAGCTGACCGGCATTCGGCTGGAGGATCCGGCTTCCGGCGGGAAAACTGCCGAATATGCCGAAACGCTGTACCAGCTTCGCAAGGCCAAGGGTCTCACGCAGGAGGCCGCCCTGAAGCTGGCAGCTGACCCCATGTACTACGGAATCCTGATGGTAAAGCTGGGCGACGCGGACGGTCTGGTATCCGGCGCCGCGCATACCACCGGCGATATGCTTCGTCCCGCGCTGCAGATCATCAAAACCAAGCCGGGAACCAAGCTGGTTTCCTCCTCCTTCCTGATGGACTGCCCCAACAAAGCACTGGGGGATGACGGTCTGCTGGTTTATGCGGACTGCGTGGTGAATCCCTGCCCCACTGCGGAAGAGCTGGCGCATATTGCGGTCAGCTCCGCCGAAACCGCCCGGAATCTCTGCGGCGTAGCGGAGCCGAGAGTGGCGCTGCTTTCCTTCTCCACCAAGGGCAGCGCCCAGCATGAGCTGGTAACGAAGGTTCGTGAGGCAACCGAGCTGGCACACCGCCTTGCACCCGACCTGCTGCTGGACGGAGAGCTGCAGCTGGATGCCGCGCTGGTTCCCGAAGTAGCCGCTTCCAAGGCCAAGGGCAGTCCGGTGGAGGGCAGAGCCAATGTGCTGGTATTCCCTGACCTGCAGGCAGGCAACATCGGCTATAAGCTGACCCAGCGTATCGGCGGTGCGGAGGCCTTCGCCGTTCTGCAGGGGCTGGCAAAGCCCTGCAACGATCTCTCCCGCGGCTGCTCCGTGGAGGATATCGTGAACACCGTGGCCATCACTGCCGTACAGGCGCAGTAATGCCCCGCACCCGCACAAAAGTTCACAGGCAGCCGTTCCTTTCCGGGAGCGGCTGCCTGTTTTCTGTTTTCAGAGCTGCTGTTCGCTGCGGTTCTGGCTGATTTTCAGACTTTCCTTCATTCTTCTGACCCGGTCTGTCATCATTTCGGGATGCCTCCCGCTATGCATCGGGTATCTCCGCTGTCTTACAGCAGATACCCGGAAATATCGGCGCAGATTCTTTTGATATCCACTTGCGCCCGGAAATCAAACTGCAGCCGGTTCCCGTCGTTGAACGCAAGCACCAGCTCGCTGTCTATGTCCAGAAACCCCGCAGTCTCGATGCCGAAATACTGCACTCTGGAATAGGGGTAGGAATAATAGGAGACCTTCTTCCCCGTTACCCCCTGTACGTTCACCACCAGCACACGCTTGGAGGTGAACACCACCTGATCGCGGATGGTGCGAAAACACTGGCTGATCTGTTCGCCGGAAACCAGCAGCTCGGACACCTCCGGGCGGATGTCCGAAGGCTCCATGGGTTTCAGATTGAAGGTATTGGCATCGAAGGGGATGCCGCTGGATATGGTTGACATATTCTGCCGCCTCCTGCGTCATTTTTCTCCGCATCTGCGGAATTGTACCGGCGCGTCCCATCTCACAGGGTCACGCAATGGTAAAGTATGCTTCAAAGCCGTCCAGCACCAGCCGGTACCTCGCTGCCAGCACGGCGGCAATCAGGATTAACCCGATGTTCAGCAGCGTCAGCTGACCCCGGATGTGAATAGCCAAACTGCTTTATTTTTGTTCCGGCTTTTCCTGCATTCTCTCCCGGTACTCCAGACAGAGCATGGTGATATCGTCATACTGGGGTGCTTTTCCGGCAAATGCATCAATGTCCTGCTTCACATGGATCAGCAGATCCTTTACCAAGTCGCCCTTGTGGGCATTCAGAGAGGCTTCCAGCCGTTCCATGCCGAAAAATCCGTTGTTGTCGTCGGAGGCTTCCGTCACGCCGTCGGTATACTGGTAGAGTCGGTCGCCGGGTTCCAGCATCATGGTACCGTACTGATACTGCATTCCCTCCATACCGGCCAGCACGAAGGCCGCGCGAATTTTAAACACCTGAAAATCTCCGCCGCCTCTGCTGATGAACGGCATCTCATGACCGGCGTTCACATAGGTAAACTCGCCGGTGACCAGATCCAGAATGCCCTCAAAGGCCGTGATGAACAGATCCTCGCTGTTGGACTCGCAAAGCAGCTGGTTGACCTCGGTGAACACCTCGCCCAGATCGTCCTTGTGCAGCTGGGTATGGTCCTTGATCAGGGTCTTGCCGATGACCATGAACAGCGCGGCAGGCACACCCTTGCCGGACACGTCCGCCATGACGATGGCCAGATGGCGGTCGTCCACCATGAAGAAGTCGTAGAAGTCGCCGCCCACCTCCTTGGCCGGGTCCATGGTGGCATAGATGTCCAGCTCATGCCGCTCGGGGAATGCCGGGAAGATGCAGGGCAGCATGGCCGCCTGAATGTGCTGCGCCACATCCAGCTCCGCACCGATTCGCTCCTTTTCCGCTGTAACGGCGGTCAGGTTTTCCACGTAGGACTGAATGTCCTTTTCCATCTTGTAAACGCTTTCCGCCAGATGGCCGATCTCGTCCTTCTGGTGAATCTGCGGCAGACGCTGAGAAAGCTGGATCTCGGTACGGGTGAAACTGTCCGCTTCTTCGGAGATGATCTGCAGCGGACGGGACAGCAGCTTGTCTGCAATGAACAGGAAGCCGATCATGAACAGGAACACGATGATCACCGTGGTGATGATGGTGCTGAACAGGAAACGGTTCAGGGATTCCGTCAGGTACGGAATGGGCATATCGGTGACGATCAGGGCGACGATCTCTCCCTCGGAGTTGTACACCGGCAGCATGGCGGAGGAGTTATAGCCGAAGCGGGTCTTATGCACGAAATAATCATCCACCCGCTCACCGGTCTCATAGATCCGGATGGCGTTTTCCGGATGCTCAATGCCCATGGGGTCCGTGACGCCGATGCCGAAAACCTCATAGCGGTCGTCCTCCAGATATTCCTCGATCCGCACATCGTAAAGGTTCGTAATGGTCAGCTCCGCAGCATTGGGGACACAGATGTAGATACCGGCCTTGTTGTCATACAGGCTGGTATTCCGGTACAGCGTGTAGATGTTTTCCGCCATGGCACGGTATTCCGCGTCCTCGGTCCCGGTCTCCAGATAGCTGAGGATCCGGTCGCCGTTTACATAGGTGCGGGCGATCTCGTCCAGCTGATAGGCAAAATCATTGGCGCTTTTATACAGCGAATCCCGGTACACAATATAGCCGATGATACAGGTACCGACACAGATCAGGACTGCCAGCAGCGCACACATGGCAGCCAGCTTCCGGTTTACCGCAATTTTCAAAAGCCTGAGCATAAAATTTCCTCCGTTATGAAAAATCTGCTGGAAGCGCGATACTGTAAACAGCAGCGTCGCAGGTGCAGCGTCCGCCGCATATCACACATTTATAGCCGGGAATCTGATACCAGAGCAGCTTTCGGATTCCCACATAGGTGTAACCCAGCTTCTGCATCAGCTTTTCCATGGGAATGTGCCCGTTGTATTTCCATGCAGGTGCGAAGGCGGCTCCGTAGCCTTCCTCGCCTGCCGCTGTCAGCGTCTGCCGGAGCAGCGTATACATGGCGCCCTTGTGCTCCATATCCTTCCGCAGCGCCGCACTTCTGCAGTGGATCACCGGCTTATCCCCCGCTACCGAACGAATGTATTCCTCGGAAAGCTGCATGGAGGCCGCCAGTTCCTCCCGGTCCTCGGGCATCAGATAGACATAGCCGCAGAACTGACCGTCCAGCTCTGCTACCAGAAACAGCTTTGGATGTGCAAGCCATGTGAGAAATTCCGGCTTTTCCAGATATCCTTCTCCGAACCGACCGTTTGCCAGCTCGGCAATCTGGTCAAAATCGTCGGCAGCTGCCGACCGTACCGTGATACTACCAGCCATGAAAAGTGCCTTTCTCAGAATAGAATCATCAGATTATTGGCGCCCAGTGTCTGCCGGAATGTGGTACTCTGGGCCGCTTTGGTAATGAGCTGCAGGCCCAGAAGCTCATCCTGCATCTCCTCGTTCTCCATATTATCCCTGTAAAACGTGATGGGATCGAAAATCACGCCCACATAGCGGAATCGAACCATGACCCCCTCGGTGATCTTACACACGCGCACATCCACGAAGGATTCCTGATCGGCCTGCAGACAGTGGGACAGCAAAAAGGTCAGGATCTCCTCGATGGCAAGACTGACACGCATGGACAGCTTCCTGTCAATATCCGCGTTTTCGCAGAACGCCGCGATCTGCTCGGAGGCAAAGGTAATATCCCCCACATCGTTTTTCACCGAGAAAGACACATCCCCCACGCTGCCCGTCCGGTTCAGCAGGAACCGATCCAGCGTCCGGTTCTTCCGCATGATGCCAAGACGGATGAGGCAGAATACCGCACAGGTGCCGATCTCCGCAGCGGACAGACTGATCCAGATTCCCACCGCGCCCCAGAGCTTTGCCATTGGGAAGGCGAAGGCCGCCAGCACGCCGATCAGCCGCAGGGCCACCATCAGGGTGGCAAAACCCTCCCGCTGGATGGCGGTCAGATAGCCGGTGTACATGGTGTTCAGATAACCGGCAATCAGGCCGATTCCGATGACGGGCAGGGCGATCCTGCCTGCTGCCAGAATCATCGGGTCACTGACGCCGAACAGCCGGAAGAAGATGCCCGGAAATACGCAGACCAGCACCGTCAGCGGAATCATAACCAGTACGCCGATGCGCCGGGAAAGGCGCATGACCTCCCGTTCGCTGTCATAGTCCCGCTCGCTGAAGAATACGCCGATCAGCGGCAGCAGCGCGGAGGAAATGCCGATCATGATGGCATTCATCAGATCCGACACATTCCGCACCACCGTATAGCAGGGCAGCAGAACCGCCTGTCCGATGGAGATCAGCAGCATGTTGATCATCAGGATCCTTGCCGATTCCAGCAGATTGGACAGACCGTTCGGCACGCCGGAAACGATAATATTCCGGATATTCACCATGGTCAGGCTGCCGCGGACAAAGCCGATGGAGCTGTGACCGATCAGCAGACAGGCAAAACCCAGCACCGCCGTTACCAGCATGGAAATGGTGGTGGCCAGACTGGCGCCGCCGATTCCCATATTGCAGACAGGACTCATGAAAAGCCATGACAGAATGACATTGATGATGGCGGAAAGGGAGAACAGCCGGGAGGACACCTTGGGACGGCCCTCCACCTTCAGGAAATACAGCGGGATATAGGCAAGCAGGTTCAGACCGCCGCCGGGTATGTAATATTTCAGATAGTCCCTGACATACTGCGTCTCCTCCGTCACCGTACCGCCGGAAAGCGCGATGGAGATGGGTTCCAGAAACAGATAGCCGCCCAGCGTCATCAAAACGACCGCGCCGGACATCAGCACCGCGGCAGCCGTGAACAGCTGCTTATACGGAATCGGACTAACTTCGCTGAGCACCCGCCCGGCGGCCAGACTGGCGCCGATGCCGATGGTGGCCCCCACGGTATAGTAGATCAGATAAACCGGACTGACCAGCGACATGGCGGAAAGTCCCGCTTCACTCAGGTATGCGCCCACAATGATCGTGTCGATCAAAGACCCGGCATACAGAAACACCATGGACAGAACGGAGCTGATGATGAATTTCGATGACAGCTTATTGATGAAGAAGCTGTTTTTGTATAATGGCAGCTCCTGCGAAGCTGAATGCTTCATATATACATTATCCCCGATTCTAACTTTCTGACAGTAATATATCATATTCTGCCGGGAAATCAACTGAGCAGACGGTGTTTTCGGAATTATTATGGAAAAAAGGACGGACAATTATAACCGGGTTTTGGATTGACAACGATTTTGCATCTGTGCTAAGATTAGTTGTTGACTGTCGATAAACGGCAGCGCAGCAGACAGAGACACCGGGAGGTTTCTACATGAACGATATGAAAAACATGACCCGCTATGTGGAGATGCCGGTATACCGAGCCATTATGGAAAACGCGCTTCCGGCCATCGCGGCCATGATCATGGTGCTGATCTACAATCTGGCGGATACCTTCTTCATCGGCAGAACCAACGACCCCTATCAGGTGGCCGCCATCTCCCTCTGTTCGCCCATCTTCATGCTGTGCGTGTCATTGGGCACCATCTTCGGCATCGGCGGTACCTCTCTGATCTCCCGCGTGCTGGGAGAGGGCAACAGCCGGAAGGCAAAGCAGATCTGCTCCTTCTGTTTTTACGGCGGCATTGCCGGCGGTCTCCTGCTGTCCGCCGCCATATTTCTGTTCTCCACCCCGCTGCTGCATCTGATGGGTGCGAAGGAGCTTTCTTTTGACTATGCGCGGGAATATCTGCTGATCATCGCGCTTTCCTGCCCCTTCTCCGTGGTATCCAATTCCTACAACAACATTCTCCGCAGCGAGGGCAGATCCAGAGAAGCCATGGGCGGTCAGATTCTGGGCAATCTGGTCAACATCATTCTGGATCCCATCTTCATTTCCGGTCTGAACATGGGCATTACCGGCGCGGCTGTGGCCACGGTGATCGGCAATGTCTGCGGCGCAGTCTATTACCTCATCTACTTCCTCCGCGGCAAATCCGCGCTCTCCATCCGCATCCGGGACTTTTCCGCCCGAAACGGAATTGCCGCCGGGGTGTTTTCCATCGGCGTATCGGCCGCGCTGGGTTCCTTCCTGATGAGCACCTCCCAGATCGTGGCCAATCAGCAGATGATGCAGTACGGGGATCTGGCGGTGGCCGGTTACGGCGTTGCAGGCAAGATCAATATGATCGTGGGCGCGGTCTGTGTGGGTCTGGGACAGGGCGTGCAGCCGCTGATCGGCTTCTGCGTCGGCTCCGGAAACCGGAAACGCTTCCGGGAGCTGGTATCCGCTTCGCTGGTCATCGCGCTGGGCGCAGGTCTTCTCATGACCGTGGCGGTTCTGGTGCTGCGGAAACCCATTGTCGCCGCATTTCTGCAGGAACCGCAGGCCTCCGGCTACGCGGTCACGTTTACCACGATCCTGCTCTGCACCGGGTTTCTGTTCGGCGTATTCTATGTGATGGCCAGCATCCTGCAGGCCATGGGGAAAGGCCCTGCCAGTCTGGTGGTAAACCTGTCCCGACAGGGACTGGTATTCCTGCCTGCGCTGTTTATTCTGAAATCCATTCTCGGCATCAACGGCATTGTGTGGGCCCAGCCGGTGGCGGATGTGATCTCCGTCCTGATTTCTGCCGTCATCTGCTTCCGGGTCACAAGAGGTTTCCTGAAAAAAGCATAAGGCCGATTCCTCAAAACAGCCGCGGACGCAGCTCCCAGTCAGGGGCGCGTCTGCGGCATTCTTTTCTTACAGCCAGGAGCGGACTTCCTCGTCCGTCCCCAGTACATAGTGGGTGCCCTCTACCGGGTGCATCTCCCCCGCGCCGTGCGCTTCGAAAGCATTGCGCGGCTTTGGGAGCTGTGCTATACTATTAAGCAGAAAGCCGTCAGAACTGGTCTGATAAACAGGAGGAATGCCCCATGCCGCTTACAATTCGATATCAGGACATTACCACGATGGAATGCGACGCCATTGTAAACCCCACCGATTCCGGATTCAGCGGCAGCGGCGGCACCGATTACGCGGTACATACCGCTGCCGGGCCGGAGCTGCGGGAATCCTGTGCTCTGCTGGATGCGCTGGAAACCGGCGCGGCTGCGGCAACAGGGGGCGGTCTGCTTCCCGCCGGGTACGTCATCCACACCGTCGGCCCGGTCTGGCAGGATGGAACCCACAATGAGAGGGTCCTGCTGCGGAGCTGCTATCTGAATGCGCTGTTTCTGGCAGATCATATGGGCCTCACTTCCCTCGCCTTTCCGCTGATCTCCTCCGGAACCTTCGGCTTCCCCAGAGATCAGGTGCTGCGGATCGCCGTCCGCGCCATCACGGACTTTCTGAACAGCACGGACCGGGACATGGACGTGTATCTCTGCATCCTGAACCGCAGCGCCTATACGCTGCAAAGCGAATCCGAGCTGGAACGGTTTCTCACCCGCTCCGCGGAACCTGTGGAAGCGTTGTCCGCACCAATGCCCGGGGCAGCCGCGCCGAAGGAAGCCGTCAGGCCGAAGCAGAAGAAACACCTGCTGGGCGCACTGCAAAGCCGGTTCCGCGCCAATGCCTGTTCGCTGCCCATGGCAGACGCAGAGGACGATGCGCTCCCCCCGGAGCTGTCTGACTGGATCCGTCAGCAGGACGATTCCTTTTCTCTGATGCTGCTGAAGCTGATCGACCGGAAAGGCATGACCGATGTGGCCTGCTACAAAAAAGCCAATGTGAGCAAGGCCACCTTCTGGAAGATCAACAACGACCCGGCCTACAAGCCCAGCAAGACCACGGTGCTGGCCTTCGCCATTGCGCTGGAGCTGACGCTGGAGGAAACCCAGCAGCTGCTGGAAACCGTAGGCTTTACCCTGTCCCGCAGCAACACCTTTGATATGATCATCCGGTTCTATATCATGAACGGCAATTATGATATTTACGAGATCAACGCGGCGCTGTTCCGCTACGATCAGGTCTGCCTTGGCTGCTGAACCGGTATCCCGGCGATTTACCAAAAGGCGCTCCCGATCCGCTATGATGGGACCACAAGCCGATTCAAGGCTGCAATCACATCATACAGGGAGGATCTCACATGAACAACAACATTACGGAGCTGGTTTTCATTCTGGACCGCAGCGGGTCCATGGCTGGTCTGGAGGCCGATACCATCGGCGGCTTCAACGCCATGATCGAAAAGCAGAAGAAGCAGGACGGCAAGGTCTATGTGTCCACGGTCCTCTTTTCCAATGACAGCACCGTGATCCATGACCGCCGGGACATCCGGGACATTCCGCCCATGACTGACCGGGACTACACCGTGGGCGGCTGCACCGCCCTGATCGACGCCATCGGCGGCGCCATTCATCACATCGGCAATATCCACAAATACGCGCGTCCGGAGGATGTGCCGGAGCATACGATCTTCGTCATCACCACCGACGGCATGGAAAACGCCAGCCGCCGCTATTCCGCTGGTCATGTGCGGCAGATGATTCAAAAAGAACAGGAGAAATACGGCTGGGAGTTTCTGTTCCTCGCCGCCAATATCGACGCGGCGGAAACCGCGGAGCGCATCGGCATTCGCCGGGAACGCAGCGCAAACTACCGGGCCACCGGCGTCGGCACCAATGCGCTGTACGCCTGTGTGAGCAATGTGGTCTCCGAGGTGCGGAATCGCAAAACCATTACGGCGGACTGGGCAGACAGTCTGGATTCGGACGAACCCTAACAGTCGGATGCGCCCCGCGCTCAGTTTCCCGATCATCAACAGGTCATCTCCGTTCCGGGGATGGCCTCTTTTCGCCGCCGCTCCCCGGGAACGGGCAGGATTCCGCATCCCCCGGCATACTTCCCCAATCTTTCATCCATATCTGCAAAAATACCCCTTGCATTTTTTGAAATCATTATGTATAATGTTATTCCAATTTTCCTAATCGGAGGTAGCCAATGTTTGACTCTGAACGCCAGCAGCTCTTTTCTCTGGTTAAGTTCGATAATCCAACCATAAAGGAACAGCATGTCTCCGAAAATCATAGTATTTTTACATTTGAGCCTCTTGTGCAGGGCTATGGTACCACCCTTGGCAACTCGCTGCGCCGCGTGCTGATGAATTCCATCCCCGGTGCCGCCGTATCTGCCATTCGGATTCCCGGCGTGGCCCATGAGTTTTCCACGGTTTCCGGCATGAAAGAGGATGTGTGCGAGCTGGTCCTGAATATCAAGGGAATCGTTGCCGATGTATTTGAGGAGGACTCTGTCACCGGCGCGATTGAGAAGACCGGGCCATGCACGGTAACAGCCGGAGATATTGCGTCCGGTTCCGGTATCACCATCGTAAACCCGGAGCATTACCTCTGCACGCTCAGCGAAGGCGCCCATCTTTCCATGACTCTGGTATTCTCCAAGGGCGTGGGATACTTCTCCGGCTCCCAGAACAAGGATCTTGCCCGCGCCACGGAGATCGGCACCATTTACACCGACAGCATCTTCACCCCCATCACCAATGTGGCCTATGCTTCCGAAAGCGCCCGCGTGGGCAGCAGTCTGAACCATGACAAGCTGACGCTGGATGTGACCACCAACGGTTCCATTACCCCGGGGGACGCGGTCATGCTTGCTTCCAAAATTCTGATCAGCCACTATGCGCTGCTCTGCTCCGCGCTGGGCGGCGACCCGGAGATTGGTCTGGCTGTTGCTCCTGCCTCGCAGGACACCGGATCTGATCTGCTGTCCCAGTCCATCGACATGATGGAGCTGAGCGTCCGCAGCTACAATTCCCTGAAACGCTCCAACATCAACACCATCGGCGAGCTGTGCAGGCTGAATGAGGATACCGTGGGCAAGCTGCGGAATCTGGGTGCCAAGTCTCTGGAGGAGATCAAGGAAAAGCTCATGCGGATGGGTCTTTCCCTTCGCTCGGATAACAACGACTGAGCTGCTCACCTGAACCACCGGTAAAAAACGCTGGGAGAATCGTTTTTCTCTCAGCGTTTTTCTTTTCGTCCCTCCCTGCAGCCGAAACCGCAGGGAGGGATACTTTTTTCAGTTAGGGCCGCCCATGGCTTTGCCGCCCTTTTTCTTATCGACAACTTTATTCTCTTTATTCTCTTTACTTCTCTGCTTATTCTCTTTGTCTTCCAGTTTCTTTGCAGGCCCCTCTTTTTTGTGGTTCGCCGCTTCGACTTTCGGAACCTTCTTCTGAGCCGGATTGACCGCCAGAAATATACCAAGACTTTTTGCAGAGCGTTCCCCGCCCAGAAGTTCGATCATTTTTTCATTATTGTCGGTAACGGGCAGATTCTTGTTTCTCTGGAGCTTATTCGTGACCAGCGCCTCCACCACGCAATCCGGATCCAGCGTCTTCTTTTTATTCTCCATCTCCTGGGTCTCTTGTTCATAGAGGTTCAGCATATTTTGGCGCGCGTCGAGGATGTTCCTCAGGCGTATCACAGCGTCCAGACGCTGCTGTCCCAGACTGGTAAACTTAGCTTTTTCTTTTTTTCTGACTCGGGCCGTGATGTAATCGTCCAGCGCCTTCCGCAGCTTTTTCGTTTCGATTGCCCACTTGGTGCTGTCTTTCAGGTCATAGATAAGCATTTCATTCAATTTGGCGTCAGGCTTCTTTTCCTTATATTTCATCGCCCTGTAATTCCATACCTCCGACTTGGTTCTCTCGCCTTTGTTGCCGACGAACTTTCGAATCTCATCCACCACAGTGAGATATAAGGAGGAATCATTGCCGATTTTCTTGCCCGAGTTGTTGATTGACTCAAGAGCGCTGTTCATCTCTTCGTTCCAGGAGATTTCGTTGTTGATTCTGTTACTTTCCCTCTGCTGGTTGATCTTCTCAAACTTCTGTTCGTAACTCTTCTTGGCTTTACCGAATTTCTCAGCAGCATCGGACAGGGCTTTCTCAGATTCTTTCAGCTTCTCTGCGCCCTCCAGGATCTTGTCAACCTTTTCTTCGGCTTTCTTCAGAACCTCAAGTCTTTTCTGGTGTTTCTTCTTGATGTTCTCATCCAGCTCCGTTTCGACAGCAAGCAGCTCCGTATTCTTCTCTTCGTCCAGCCTATTCTTGTCTTCTTGCAGCTGCTGGTTTCCCATGTCCACAAGAGCTTGTTGAGCATCCAGCTCCAACTGCACCTGATAACCTTTATCTTCCCGCATTAACGTATTATGCAAGTCATTACCTGTTGTCAGAAGAACTTTCACCTTTGCCAGGTATTCCAGTTTTTGATTCAGCTTCTCCTTTTCCGTCTGTTTTTCCTGTTTTATCTTCTTAAATTTATCGATTTGTTCCTGACACGCTTTCTTTGTTATTTCAGTGACGGTCTGTACCTTATTTTTACGGAAAGGCGTCTGATTGATGTCACTCCGTAGCTGAGTCATCAAATTTCTGCCAGCTCTCTGAGCCGCTTCCCATGGCTTCTGAAATTTACCTTTTACATCCATGAAATTTTGTGCTTTTTTCAAAATATCTTCGCACTCGTCAAACCGATCAAGAACTTCTGATATTCTTCCTAAGTCTTCAATGCAGGCCTGGCTAAGGTTGCCGCCTAATGCCTTATTGATTTCTCTACCACCGTTCTTCGTGGAGCTATAAGCTAGTCCCACGAATGTTTTTATTTGCGCCATGATTGCCGTAACATTATTCGCAAATTCTGATGCATGCGCTGGATCTTTGTAGTACGTTTCCACTTCATGAGGCGCCAACTTCGCCGTTTGATATTCATTTTTGGAATTATCGGGAGACTCAGTGAACATTCTACTCATATCTTCTTGTCCATCCGAGTTGCTTGGCTGTTGATTCTGCTCTGGCTGAGACTCATTATCTATACGCTTCCGGGACACCAGTGACTCTCCGCTGAAGTTTAAAAGAAACAAATGGCTACTTAAGGCCTCTACGTCTCTTTTCGTTTTTGTCCTATTCGGCAGTTGTTCCATATGCTGTTTTAAGGGCGCTATACGAATGTTAAGGTCGTTAACCGCATTGGCCATTCTGAAAAGCGCTGTCACGCTTTGATCTGAATCTGTCTTGAGTTCCTTAATCAGCACAGTTGTTAACTCGCCTGCGGCCGTTTTTACATCTTCCAATGGTTGCTTCAGACCGTCGAGCGCATCCTTGTGATCGTACTTTTCGAGAGCTTCACTCACTTCTTTGGGCATATTGTATATATCGCTATCGCTATTTCCGTTAAAATAACTATCCAGCTTACCTACTAAAAATCTTTTATCAGCTGCCTCACTTTCCAATCTAAGGCGTTCTATCTGATCTGCGTCCCTTTTATTCTCCTGGTCTTTGATCGATTTATCTAGTTTCTCGATTTCTTCATCTAAACCACTGATTGAATTCTTCAGTGAAGTACTCTTTATGTCAAGCACGGTAGCCTTTGAGCTTACACCTGCTCCGTCTTTATAATCCATAAACATGGTCTTTATTTTGGTATTGTCAGCCTGTTCCACAGTATTCTCTGGGTAAGAACCTCCATTTATTTGTAAAAGCTCCTTCATAACCTCCAGTGCTGCACCAGCGTTTTCCGATTCTGTTTTGTTGAAGTCGTCGAGCTCTTCTTTGTATTTATCAAGCGCATCCTTGTTCTTTATTCCTATTGGATTTTTGCTGAGATTATCTTGTGCGGCTTTAACCTTATCCTGATAAGGTTTGACCGTCGATTCGGTTCTATCTTCCACATTCTTTATTAGGTCTTTATACTTTTTTTCAATCGCTTCTTTCTTTTTATTAATCACGGAATTATATAGCTCGTTCTCGTATTCCCTGTTCGATGCGATTTTGTTTTTCAATTCCTGCAGTCCGGAGATCCTGTCCTGGTCTTCATCCACCAGAAGCTCGGGAGAAACCAGAATATCGGAGGGCATGACCTTCCAGTTATCCTTAATCGATTTCAGCGTTTCCGGAACCTCGGTCGGATTATTTTCATTTTTAGGATCCCACACAGCCTCTGTTTCCTCGGCATAGGTATTATCCTTGGTAAGAATCAGGAAATCGCTGCCGATATTGAACGTATCGGCGTCAACGCCTCCTTGTGTTTGAATTTTTGTAGTCTTTTTTTGGGGTTTATCTTGGCCATCCAGCTTATTTTCGACCTTGTTATCTGGCTCCGACACCTCAACCGTTTTAAAAACGTTTTTCATATAGTAATCTTCGAATTCTTGTTGTGTCTTTTGGCGTTGATCTTTGTATATATCCCGCAGTTTTTCGTATTCCTTATCCTCAATATCCAGATTGATTTCCCGGCTGGCAAAGCCGTCCTGCAGGAATTTTCCGACCCGGAAAAACATAGCCGACCCGTTCTTTGTCACGCGGCTGGACTTGGGATATTCTTCATATTCGTTGGGCTGCAGATGATTGCTGGGATCCGTATCAAGCGTACACAGATGGTTATATTGGAAATATAGATAGTTCAAATTATGAAACATACTATAAATTTTAGCTACTTCTCCAGGACTTAATTCTCTGCGCTTGGGTTTTGTATTGGCATCCTCGGCTTCCTCGTAGAATTCGATGCTTTCTAATGTCTTCAGGTTTAATTGAAGTTGGTTCAGGCAGTCCTTCTTTGTCATAGTGGTATGCATCTGTTTAAAGCAATTCTGCTGTTCCCTACTGGCCATTATATCGGTGCGAACTGCCTCTGGCTGTGCGTGATTGGCTGAATTTGCATTGATCGGGGCAGCATCGTCCAGCTTATCTTCGTGTGACCCCTCTACGATTTCATCGAGCGGAATTTCGTCCATCTCCCCGTCGTCTATCAGGGGGTTTTTTGGCACTCTGTGCTCTGGTAGGATATCTTTCTCATATTCCCAAAACTTGTCTACTTGCAGAAGCTTTGTGAATTTGACATGCCCAGACAGTGCCTGCTGGTCACTCAATTGTTGTTGTTCGAAATCGTTGATCCAGGGTGCCAATGCATCCTGAACCGGCTTTGTTGCCTGGTAAATCTTCGTCACAGGTGCGAAAATCGTCTCAAGTGTTTGTCCCACTTCGCCGCTGAATACACCGTTTTCCGTGTGGAAATTTTCTATAAATTGACGCAGGTTAGAACCCACCTTGCTGGCTACCTTGCGAAATTCACTGTTTTGTTGTTCTATGTTTTTAGATTGCTCATTCGTGATGGCCTTGGCTATAGCCAGACTTACCGCTCCAACGATGGGCTCGGCAATCGTGCTGATCTGGTTAATTTTTTCGTATGCTTTCGTACCTTGAACTAATTCGACTAACCCGCCAGCCTCTTTTTCCTCGCCATCTGCAGCTTCGCCGCTGTCGTCTGAATTGCTATTATCTACAGCTTTTTTAATTCCGTCTGCTACTTTAAATGTTTGCATAATCATATCCTGCAGGAATTTGGCATTAGTCGTTTCATCCGGGCTTGCTTCTTTATCCGGTTTAACTTGACTCAACAAATCCTTTGGCGCTTTTTTGTCCATGAAAATTGTCTCTTCAAACAGAGTGTAGTTTTTGCCCATATTGCGCATCTCTTTTGCATCCGCGACAAATTGTAGAAAGCGATCTGTCTTAGAAAATTTTACGAAATCCTCAGGAGTGAAAAGCTCTCTCCGTTTTTGATAGTAATAATCCTTAATTTCAATATCTGCCTGAGTCTGCTCTCTAATTTTGTCAGCTTTCTTTCCCTTATTAACTTCCTTTTCTGCGCCTTGAATATTGTTTTTTTCATTGTTGACGTTGCTGTCCATTTATGTCCACATCCTTTAATATATTTTTTATCCATTCTATAGCATTATAAATTACCGGTTCTATCTCTGTCAAGTCTGCTTTGCCAAATATACATTCATAATTTGAACTTTCAATCCATCCGCAGGCACATCCGCGGAATCCCCCTTCGCACATAATACACCCGTAAAAGCGGGAAAGTTACAATGTACGTGAGATTTTCTCGTTTATACAAAAAAACTCTGATGAACAGCAATTCATCAGAGGCAAAGTATGAAAAAAGGACACGGAAAACCCGTGTCCTGTAAAAGTGTTGGCGTTGTGC
>DCGQ01000019.1:2056-31499 GCA_002314635.1 Clostridiales bacterium UBA1774 | reverse complement strand
GCACCCTTTACCGTGCTGGTGGAGCCGCGCACCGCAGAGCTGCTGCGGGCAGGGGACGGGGGCGACCTTGCCTACATTCTGAATACCCAGCTGGTGGAAGCCGATCTGATCGTGCTGAACAAATGCGACACCATTTCCCCGGAGCAGCGGGACGCGGAGCTGGCGTGGCTGGGAGCGCGGTATCCGCAGGCGAAATGCCTTGCCCTCAGCGCACTGGGGGGCGAGGGTCTGGATGCGCTGGCGCTGGCGCTGCGGGACGGAAACGCCTCCATGCGCCGCCCGGATATCGGCTACGGCGGCGCGGAGTTTGCCGCCGCCATGGGGAAAATCAGCGAATACTATATCCAGTACCATGCTTCGGTCTGCTGCGATACCTTTGACGGGACTGCCTATCTGCGGGACATGGGGGAGCGGGTGCGTGCTCAGCTCACCGGCACCGGCTGCGATGTGCCCCATCTGAAGCTGCTGGCATGGGAGCCGGAGGGGGACTACGGCAAGGCCGACCTGCTGGGTGCTGACCGGCCCTTGGAGATCACCCGCGCCTTTGACGGCCCCTGTACCGAGCTGGCGGTGATCCTGAATGCCAGCGCTGTCTGCCCCGGCGAAAAGCTGAATGCGCTGATCACCGGCGCGGTTCGGGAGGTTTCCGAGGCCTATCAGCTGGAGCTGCTGATCTTCAGGGAAGAATGCTTCGGCATGGGAGGCTGAGCATGGAAACGAAGCTTCGGGACACCCGTTCCGTCTGCCCGGTGTGCCTGAAAAACCTGCCTGCATCGCTGCTGCGGCAGGAGGACGGCAGCATCCTGCTCCGAAAGCAGTGCGAAGAACACGGGGAATTTTCCGTGCCCGTCTGGCAGGGCGCGGTGGATTTTGACCGCTGGACGCTGGGTGCGGACGCGCTGCCGGAGGGCGCAGGGGAGTCCTGCCCCGGCGGCTGCGGGCTTTGTCCGGAGCATGAGACGGAATCCTGCTGCGTGCTGCTGGAGGTGACCCGGCGCTGCAATCTGCGCTGCCGCTTCTGCTTTGCAAACGGCGGCTCCGCTGCGGAGGACGTTCCCCGTGGGGAGCTGGAGGCGGCCATCCGGGAGATCGGCAGCCGCTGCAAAGGCGTGATGCTGCAGCTTTCCGGCGGCGAACCCACCCTGCGGGACGATCTGCCGGAGCTGGTGCGCTTCGCCAAGACCTCCGGCTGTGCCTATGTGCAGGTGAACACCAACGGTCTCCGTCTGGCAGCGGAGCCGGACTATGCCGAAAGGCTGGCGGAAGCCGGTCTGGATATCGTGTTCCTCCAGTTTGACGGTACCCGGGAGGAAATCTATACCGCCCTGCGGGGCAGACCGCTGCTGCAGGAAAAGCTGGCGGCCATCCGGGTCTGTGCAGCGCTGAAAATCGGCGTGACGCTGGTGCCCACGGTGGTTTCCGGCGTGAATACGGAGGATCTGGGGAATCTGGTGCGCCTTGCCGCCTCCCTTGCGCCGGGAGTGCGGGGTGTCCACTTCCAGCCGGTGTCCTATTTCGGCCGGTATCCCAAGGCGCCGGCGGCAGCGGAGCGCTATACGCTGGATCGGCTGATGGCGGAGCTCAGTGAGCAGGCAGGGATCCCGCTTTCCGCGTTCCTGCCCTCCCGCTGCGACCATCCCCTGTGCGGCTTCCATGCAGGCTTCCTGCTGGGGACGGATGGGGCGCTGAAACCGCTGAGCGACCTGACCCGTGCCGCCCGGAACCGGGGCTGCGCCGCACAGAACCGGGAATACATCGCCCGCCGCTGGCGCAGACAGCCGGAAGCGGAACCGGCGGCCTACGACCCGTCTAAGGAGATGGACTTCGACACCTTCCTGTATCAGATCCGGAACCGAAGCCTGACCCTCAGCGCCATGGCCTTTCAGGACGCCATGAACCTGAACATAGAGCGGCTGCACCGCTGCTCCCTCCATGTGTATGACCATGGCACCATCCGCCCCTTCTGCGCGGCGTATCTGACTGCGGTTCCCGAAGAAACGAAATAGAAAACCGGACCCGGCTGTGCTTTGCGGCGCAGTCGGGTCTGCTGCTGCACCGGCAGCGGAATACGGAAAAACCTCCATAACGGTGCCGCGGTTACGCACCATTATGAAGGTTTACAGGAAATGCGGTATATTACCGGTCACGAAGGCATACATTCACCAGGCATACCTTCCGGTTTTCAGCAGACTGTCAATATCCTCAAACGCATTTTCGATACGCTCCTGATGATACATCTCGTAATTGTCAAATATCTCCTGCGTGATGCCGCAGCGATCCCACTCCCGGATGACATCCCCGGCAAGGCGGTCTTTCCTTGCCGCATATCGCTCCACGAGAAAGAGAAAGAAGTTCGTTTCAACTTCCATATTCATTCTCCTCTGAGGTAAACGGAGTTTCGCGGGTCTCCCGTGATCTGTTCCACTTCCCACAT
The DNA here is from genome assembly GCA_002314635.1 of Clostridiales bacterium UBA1774. Lineage (GTDB taxonomy): Bacteria > Bacillota > Clostridia > Oscillospirales > Oscillospiraceae > UBA1774. The sequence goes on along the minus strand of DCGQ01000019.1, from coordinate 29,065 downwards.
ATCAAAAATTGCCCGATCCGAAAAATCCCACATGGAAAGCTCCGCATCCTCCAGCATTGCGTGAACTTCCGAAGTCAGAAAAGAACGAACAGCGTCCAGCGGTTCCAGACCATACTTTTCCCTGATACGCCGTACCACGTTTTTATCATAATAGTCCAGCGTATATCCCGGAATCTTCGTCATACACGGATCACCTCTCTGAACGCCAGAAGCCGGATCGCTTTCTCCGTCTTAAAAGTATATTGGTCTTTCAATTTCTGCGGAAGCAGGCGTTTGATCGTCTCTTCCTCATCGTACATTCCATCCATGTACAGAGCAAGCACCGGCATGGTCTGATCATTGGCAACCGGCCCCACTACCACATCCCACGCGGCCTCCGTGGGTTCTCCTTTGCGATTGGCAGCAACAAAACGCAGCCACTCCTGTGCCGGTTTTGTAAACTGCAGAACAGCCAATCCGGCAAAGTCCGCGTCATTGAGCTCGTATACGGACACGAAGCCATCCTTCTGCTTCAGACGGGCGGCTGTCCTTTTTGCCCACTTGGACGCCTGCTCCAAATCGCTGGTTGTATAGAAGCCTCTGCCGAAATCCAGTTCTCTTTGATTTTTCAGCAGGATCGGCGCAGGTACAGACACATTGCTGCCATGGTATAAGACCATCTGCTTCGACCCCCTTTCAACCTGGCATTTTTCAAGTGTCAGTATACTCAGTTTTGTGCAGGAATGCAAGGGCTGGAAATCAGTTCCAGACAGAATCCGGACGCATTGGGGAATCATCGCCGCACACGGGATAGTTCAATGCGCCTGAGATACGCTGCTGCTGCCGCATTTTTGTTCCACCTGAAAGAAAATTCCAAAATGCAAAGATAGAACTTGTATAAATGTTCTAAATAGTATATGATATATCTGGTAAGCAAGACCCGGCGCAGTCCGGGCGGTGAAAACAGAATGAAAATTTCGGGACACGGAAAAGCTCCCGGTTTCAGTGATAATCAAAATCAGAAAAGGAGAACGCATCATGTTTGAATTTGCTCCGGTCAGTGACAGAATCAGAAATCTGCGTAAAAAGCGCGATGCCTTTACCGAGGGCGGCCTGATCAAGATCAACACCGAAAGAACCAAGATCTACACCGATTACTATCGGGATCATCCCAATGAACAGCCTCTGCTGAAGCGCTCCGGCGCACTGCTGAGCTGGGCGCAGAAGCGGGAGATCAATGTATTCGACGATGATATTTTCGTCGGCACCCCCGGCCCCGATGAGCGCAGCATGAGCATCTATGTGGACACCAGCACCAGCTGGATCAAGGGCATTACCGATGAAAAGACCTTCAAGGAAGCATGGCAGTCCGGCGGCGCGGTGACGATGACCGACGAACAGCGGGAAATTCTGCTGGAGGCCGCCGAGGTGTGGAAGGACTGCACCATCAGCAGGGTCTTTGAAGGCGTGATGACCGAGGATATGTGGGACGGCTTCGGCAACGGCAGCGTGATCGGCGGTCTCAGCAAGTACGACAAGGGTTACATGGGCGTGGGCGCCACCATGCAGGGCCACTACATCGGCAACTTCGACAAGGCCGTCAAGGTCGGCTTCGGTGAGGTGCGCCGTCAGGCTCTGGAGAAGATCCAGGAGCATAAGGGCAAAATCTTCGGCGACTGGGCCAAGAAGCAGGTGTTCTACAACGCCGTGGTACGCGTCTGCGATGCGGCTATTCTGCTGTCCAAGCGCTACGCGCAGGCCTGCCGCGACAAGGCCGAGGGCACGGCGGACGCTGCCCGCAAGGCGGAGCTGCTGCAGATGGCCGATTCTCTGGACTGGATCATGGAGAATCCCGCCCGCACCTACTGGGAAGGCCTGCAGGTGCATATCTTCTATGAGCTGATGCTGGCCACCGACTGCCAGCAGCACGGCCAGTCCATGGGCCGCGTTGACAAGCACGTGGGTCATCTGCTGGAGAAGCAGCTGGCCGAAAAGACCATCACGCAGGAACAGGCACAGGAATATACCGACGCATTCCTGCTCCGTCTCTGCGATATCATCGTGGTACACGGCGGTATGCTGAACAACAAGCACGTGATCGAGCTGAACAAGGCCGGCATGAACGCCTATATGTCCATCTACAGCGGCATGACCGCCACCGGCGGCATCGTGCTGACGCTGAGCGGCTCCAAGCCCAACGGGGAGGACGATTCCAATGCGGCAACCTACTGCTTCCTGCAGACCTACGGCCGCATGAACCTGACCGACCCCACCGTGGCTCTCCGTGTCCACAAGAACACCCCGCCCGAGCTGTGGCGGCTGGGCATCGAGTCCAGCAAGATCTGCGGCGGTATGCCTCAGTTCCAGAATGACCATGTAATCGTGCCCGCCCTGATCAAGTCCGGATTCAGCTTTGAGGACGCCTACAACTACGGCATCGTAGGCTGTGTGGAACCCGGCGGCGACGGCAACGAGTGGTCCGCCTCCGGCAACAACGGCTCCGAATCCGTGTGGAACGTGGTCAACGTGCTGCAGCTGGTGATCAACGGCGGCGTGAACCCCACCACCGGGAAGACCGCGCTGCCCTGCAAGAAGCTGTATGAGTATGACAGCTTTGAGGAAATCAAAGAGACCTTCGAGAAGGAAATGGATTACTGCCTGAACTGGGCCGTGTCCTATGCCTCCATGTACGAGCTGGCCTACTCTCAGAACTTCCCCTGCATCGTGGCTTCCTCTATGATGGAAGGCTGTCTGGAGTCCGGCAAGGACGCCACCGAGGGCGGCGCCAAGTACAACCGCACCGGTCTGACCATGTGCGGCACCGCCAATGTGGCCGACGGTCTGATGGCCATCAAGAAGCTGTGCTTCGATGACAAGACCGTCACCCTGCGGGAGATGTATGACGCGCTGCAGGCCAACTGGGTCGGCTATGAGCAGCTTCGGCAGACCATCATCAACGAGGTTCCCCATTACGGCAACGATATCGAGGAGGTTGACGAGCTGGCTTCCTGGGCGCTGGGTCTGTTCGGCACCCTGCTGCAGCAGAAGGAAGGCCCCCGCGGCCACTACTGCGGCGGTACCTTCACCGTCACCGCTCATATGTACTTCGGCGCTGTCACCGGCGCTACCCCCGACGGACGGAAGGCCGGCGAACCCATTGCCGACGCCATCTCCTCCCGTCAGGGTTATGACAAGTGCGGCCCCACCGCTTACCTGTGCAGCGCCTCCAAGCTGCCGCATCTGGAGCTGGGCAACGGCGACGCACTGAACATCCGCTTCACGCCCACCGCCGTCAGCGGCGCGGAAGGCGCGGAGAAGCTGAAAAACCTGATCGATACCTATTTTAAAATGGGCGGCATGGAAGTGCAGTTCAATGTGGTGGGCACCGAAAAGCTGAAGGAAGCCCAGCAGAATCCGCTGGAGTACAAGGATCTGGTGGTTCGCATCGCCGGCTTCTCCACCTACTTCGTCACCCTGTCCAAGAGCACGCAGGATGACTTCATTACCCGTACCGAACAGAATTTCTGATTATGAGATCCCCTCCGCCTCCGGCACGTTGGTGCGGGAGGCGGAGAGAAAGGTTCAATATGGATAACAAAACCCTTACCGGCAAGATTTATGATATTCAGGGCTTCAGCGTGCAGGACGGCCCCGGCATCCGCACCACCGTGTTCCTGAAAGGCTGCCCGCTGCGCTGCCCCTGGTGCCACAGTCCCGAATCCCAGCGGTTCGAGACGGAGCTGAACTGGATGGACATCCGCTGCATCGGCGTGGACGAGTGCGGCAAGTGTCTGGATGTGTGCCCCCACGGCTGCATCACCCGCGGCCCGGCCACCCAGAATGCCGCCGGGGAAGCGATCACCTACCCGGTGGTGGACAAGACAAAGTGCGATGAATGCGGCCTCTGCGCCAAAGCCTGCAAGGCCACCGCGCTTTACATGTGCGGCAAGGATACGACCATTGACGAGGTCATGCGCCGCATCAAGCACGACCGGCCCTTCTTCGAGAACTCCGGCGGCGGCGTTACCGTGTCCGGCGGCGAATGCCTGAGCCAGCCGGAATTTACCATTGAGCTGCTGCGTCAGTGCCATGAGCTGGGCATCCACACCGCGGTGGACACCACCGGTTTTGTCCAGTGGAACGTGATCGAGAAGGCGCTGCCCTATACCAGCCTGTTCCTGTACGATTTGAAGTGCATGGACAGTGCGCTGCACAAGCAGGTCATCGGCGTGCCCAATGAGCTGATTCTGGAAAATGCGAGAAAGATCGCGGAGGCAGGCGGCAAGCTCTGGATCCGCATCCCCACCATGCCCATGTTCAACGAGTCTGAGGAGGCTTACCGGGTGGTGGGCGAGTTCCTGACCCCCATTAAGGATGCGGTGGTGATGGTGCAGCTGCTGCCCTACCACAAGATGGGCGTTTCCAAGTATGCCCGTCTGCTGCGGAAGCAGCAGGTCTTTGTGGCGGAGCCGCCCTCCGAAGAACTGATGAACGCCCGGAAGACCCAGCTGGAAGCAATGGGTTTCCCCGTCCGGGTACACTGAGAAATCGAAAACGGATAGGATCGGAGGCCGTCTCAGCCTGAGACGGCCTCCGTTTCACCTTATGCGTCCTGCAGGCCGGCGGCGCGGTTTCGCATCCAGCGGCAGGCAGCGGGTATCAGCTTTTCGTCCATTTCGTGTACCGGGTCGTGCTCCATGGCGCATTCCGCGTCCAGACGCAGATGCGCTTCCGGCTGCGCCTGCTTCTGCGGCCAGTGGGGCAGACCCGGCCCGTTGGGGTCGCCGCAGCGGATGAAGTTCATCCAGTAGCCGGACAGGGTTTCCTGCAGCGCGTAGTCCGCCGGTTCGTTGCCGCTGCGGCGGGAACCGAAGCCGCCGCAGTCCAGATTGCGGAAGGCATAGGCGATCTCCGCGCCGTGGGCCGCGCCCATGGGGCCGTCCGGCCGGGCAAAAACATAGTGCCACACCGGCCTGCCCTGATCCACGCCCCGGATTCTGGCCCACGCCACATGGCGGGCATACCAGTAATCCCGGGCCACGATGCGGGTACGCTGGGGTTCACTCAGCGCCGCGTACTCCTGCGGGGAGACCTGCAGCCGCTCCAGCACCCGTTCCACATAGCCGGGACCGCCGCCGCTGCCCTCGTCCAGATTGGAGCCAAGCAGCATGGGCACATCCGGGCACTGACCCCGCAGCAGCAGATTGCCCTGAGAATCGGGAATCACCGCACCGTCGATCACCGGGGTGCATTCGGCGTGCAGCTCCCGCATCACATCGAAGCCAAGGCGGCAGAACCGCTCCGCCGGAAGCTGCCGCAGCTCGTCCAGCGTTTTGCAGCCAAGATGCTCGCAGAGACGGACGCCGTTTTTCGCCGCCTCGTCAAAGGGAATGTCCCGTTCCGGCTGGAACACATCGCCGCTTTCGTTGATCACGCCGGAGAACAGACCCCGTGCCATGGGGGAGGCCAGCATACTGTTGACGCTGGCGCTTCCGGCGCTCTGGCCGCCGATGGTGACCCGCTTCGGGTCGCCCCCGAAGGCAGGCAGGTTCTCCTGCAGCCAGCGCAGCGCCGCGATCTGATCCAGCGTGCCGAAGTTGCCGCCGGTGCCATAGGGACTTTCCCGGCGCATATCCGGGTGGCACAGGTAGCCGAACAGGTTCACCCGGTAGTTCACCGTAACGGTGACAATGCCCTGCTTTGCCAGCTCCGCCCCGTAGATATTGGGGGAGTCGGCGTTGCCGCCCTGATAGGCGCCGCCGTAGAACCACACATACACCGGGTAGGCTTCACCGGCTGCGGACGCAGGCGTCCAGATATTCAGATACAGGCAGTCCTCACTGAGAAAGGCCTCCTCCGCGCCGGGGAAGGCAAAGGACTGCAGCGGCCCGGCGGAGAACCGGTCGGCGGGACGGACGCCCAGCCAGCAGGACGGGGACTGCGGCTCCCGCCAGCGCAGCGCACCGATGGGCGGCGCGGCAAAGGGAACGCCCAGAAACGCGCTGACGCCTCCCGCGTCAATGCCCCGCAGCAGACCCTGTGTGCAGCGAACAAGCTGTTTTTCAAACATGGGGATGCTCCTTTCCGTTTTTTCGTGTATACTGCTATCATAAACACCGTGACCCGAAATTGCAATCCATTCCCATCAGATTCGGAGGCAGAACCATGATCTATGATATCTCACAGCCGGTATTCTCCTGCGCCGTGTACCCGGGCGACAGCAGCCCGGTGCGAAAGGCCGTCAGCCGAATGGAGGACGGTGCGCTGTACAACCTGACGGAGCTGAGTATGTGCGCCCACAACGGGACCCACATTGACGCGCCGCGCCATTTCTACCGGGATGGCAAGGGCGTGGAACAGGTGCCGCTTCAAAAGTGTATCGGCCCCGCCTATGTGGTGGAGGCGGCGGGGGAGCTGTCTGCGGCGGAGGCGGAGATGCTGCTTGGAAAGGCTGCGTCAGCCTGCCCCGGCTCGGAAAAGAAGCTGCTGCTGAAAGGGAAGGTCACGGTCACGCTGGAGGCGGCGCAGGTGTTTGCCGCCCACGGCGTTGACCTGATCGGCAACGAATCCCAGACCGTTGGCCCGGAGGACGCGCCTATGGCGGTGCATCTCTGCCTGCTGGGGGCGGAGGTGGTGCTGCTGGAGGGCATCCGTCTGGCGGAGGTTCCGGAGGGGGCGTATCTGCTTTGCTGTGCGCCGCTGAATCTGGGCGACGCGGACGGTGCGCCCTGCCGCGCCGTGCTGCTGGAGCGGGAGAAGGTCTGAATGCGCCGTCCTCCCTTGTCCAAGAAAGCCTGTCGGGGAAATCCCCGGCAGGCTTTCGCGTTACTCCGTCCTGACCCAGACGGTCATTTCATTCTCGCCCCGGTTCGCCCACGCATAGTATGGAACAAACCTCAGCGTGACCTCCCGGGTCACGGGCGGCGTGTATTCCCGGTACAGCGGCGCGTCCGCCCCGTCCTGCACAAGCCGGTGTCCCTTAGCCAGCAGGAAGCGGACGGGGTGCCCGTCGATCTGACCCTCCTGCTCCGCAAAGTCCGGTTCCCGGCTGACGGAGCAGAGCTGCAGCTCCGCGCCGTTGTCCGCCTCCTCCAGACAGTAGACCATAGGCCCCTTCACCAGCGCCGCTTTTCCCGTGTCCTCCCGCACCCGGGTGTTGGCCCGCAGCAGCTTGGGACGCATGGGGAAGTGGAGCGTGACCGTTTCCTCCGCCTCCCAGTCCCGGGAAAGGTACAGATACCCGTCCTGCTCCTCCCGCTGATACCGCTCCGGCTGCTCCAGCGTATAGGGGTCGCTCCAGCCGGGGATCCGCAGCGCAAGGCGAAGGCCGGTTCCGGCAGCGCGGACCCGGATCCGGACGTCCCCGGCGTAGGGCAGCGCGGATTCCACGGTGATCTCCGCAGTCCGGCCGTTTTGCTCCTTCCGCACCGTGCCGCCCAGATACAGATGGAGAAACAGGGTGTCCTCCTGCTCCGTGCAGGCGTATGCGCCCAGTGAGCTGAGCAGCCTTGCCAGATTGGGCGGGCAGCAGGCGCAGCCGAACCATTTCTGCCGCACCGGCTCCACATGGGATCTGCGGCTGTCCTCCCGGCAGGCCAGCGGCTGCACCTCCAGCGGATTCACATAGAAGAACCGCTTCCCGTCCAGCGACATACCGCTGAGCACGCCGTTATACAGGGCGCGTTCCATCACATCCGCATATTCCCCCCGGGGATGCAGCTGCAGCATCCGGCGGGCGAAGAACACAAGGCCGATGGAGGCGCAGGTCTCCGCGTAGGCGGTATCATTGGGCAGGTCGTAGGGGAAGGAGAAGGCCTCTCCCACCGAAGTGCCGCCGATGCCGCCGGTGATATACATTTTCTCTCTGGTAATGCTGTCCCAGAGCCGCAGACAGGCCTGTTCCAGCTCCGCATCCCCGGTGAGACGGGCAGCGTCCGCCATGCCGGAATACAGGTACACCGCCCGGACGGCGTGCCCCACCGCCTCGGACTGCTCCCGCACCGGCCGGTGCGCCTGATAATAGGGAAGTCCCATGCCGCTGCCCTCCGGATGCGGCTCGGTGAGGAACCGGCAGGGCTGCTGACCCCGGGCGTCCAGAAAATAGCGGCTGAGCCGCAGATATCGGGGTTCACCGGTGGCCTGATACAGCCGGATCAGCGCCATTTCCGCGATCTCGTGACCCGGATATCCGTGGCACTTGCCCTCCTCTGAGCCAAAGTGCCGGTCAATGCAGTCGGCAAAGCGGCAGGCCGCCCGGAGCAGCGCATCCTTGCCCGTGGCCTCGTAATAGGCCACCGCGCCCTCGGCCAGATGGCCGAAGCAGTAAAGCTCATGGTGATCCCGCAGGTTCGTAAAGCTGCGGTCTCTGCCGTTGATGATGTAATAGGTGTCCAGATAGCCGTCCTCCTGCTGGGCAGCACAGACCAGCTGAATGGCATCGTCTGCCAGCGCCTCCAGCGCCGGATCCGGGCGCCGGGTCAGCGAATAGGCCACTGCCTCCACCCACTTGGAAAAATCCGTGTCCTGAAACACATAGCCGTAAAACCGGCTGTCGTCCGGGTGGGCCGGGTCCTCCGGCAGCGCATGGAAGCCCCGATCCTCATATTTCGGCTCCATATAACGGTCGCCGTCCTGCCGTTTCCGGCGGTTCATCTCCGCGGCGATGCGGAAATTCCGCATACACCAGCTTGGCTCCGCACCCTCCACCGCGTCATTCAGCGCCGCCCACTGGTAGGGCAGCATCTCCGTGCGTACCAGCTCCATGCGGGGCAGCCAGAAATCGTCCTCCACGGTGATGCTTCGCAGATTCAGCGGCCGGATGTCCGCAGGCTTCTCCATCATGCTCATACCCCTTTCCGATTCGCCGGTTCTTGGGAACCGGACAGCGTCACTGTACCACAGCTTTGCCTCCGACGCAACCGGAACCGGCAGCGGGAACCATGTTGTCGGGGAATGCGGACATTATTGTAGTACATGGGAAACAGCCTTGACAAAACTACAATTCTATATTAAACTACAGTAAAAAATTACACCGAACGCGGTGAGGGAAGGAGCGATGCGGAATATGCGAAATACACGGAAATCCAACCTGATGATCCTGTGTCTGTTCTGCCTCGCCATTCTTGCCGCGGGCGGTATCCTGCTTTGGCGCGGACTGAACAGTGACCGGAGCGTGGATTACGACTATGCTTCCGATGCGGCCAGCGTGGAGATGTATTCCCGGGTGCTGCGGGTGGCGGGCGGCAGCGACTTTTCGCCCTTCTCCTATCTGGATGAAAACGGCCTGCCCTGCGGTCATGATGTGGAGCTGGCCTTTGCCATGGGGCGGGAGCTGGGCTACCGGGTGGAGGTCACGCTGGGAGACTGGACGGAGATGCAGGCCGGTCTGCTGGACGGTACCTACGATATGCTGATGACGGTGGACTATTCGGAGGAACGGAGCCTGCTGATGGGCTACACCAACCCGGTCTGTCTGGACAGCTATGTGTTTTTCGGCAGGAACGCAGGACTGGATCTGACCAGTCTGGACAGCTTGAAACAGCTGCGGATCGCGGCGCTGGACGGCGGCGGTGCAACGGAAAACTATCTGGAGCCGCTGGGACTGCTGGGGAATACCCGGTTTTTCAGCACGCAGGCGGAGGCCTTTCGCTCCGTAGCGTCCGGAGAGAGCGATCTGGCGATCGCCGGATATATCTATGGCTCCAATATCATTGCCGGTCTGGAGCTGGGTCTGAAGCAGGTGGGAACGCCGCTGTATGGCTCGGCCTACTACTTTACCTATAATATTCAGAATGCCGCGCTGGGAAACCGGCTGAATAACGCGCTGGCCACCCTGTCCGCTGCCGGAGAGCTGCGGCGCATTGATGAAAAGTGGACGGTGCATTACCAGCCGAATCTGACGCTGCAGGAGTTCCTGCAGCAGAACCATCAGACCGTGCTGATCGGGTCGCTGCTGGCGGTGCTGCTGGTCGCGGCGCTGACAGCGGGACTGCGGATGGAGAAGCAGAAGCGGGAACGGAATCTGCTGGAACGGGATCAGCTTACCGGACTGTATCATATGCACGCATTTCAGCTTCATATGGGTCAGATTCTGGAAAAGCATCCGGGACGGGACTATGTGCTGATCCGCTTTGATCTGGATAACTTCAAGTCCTTCAACAGCACACAAGGTACGAAGGCGGGCGACCTGCTGCTGAAACAGATCGGCAGTGAGCTGATAAAGCTGCAGCAGTCCCGGACGGATCTGCTGCTGTGCGCCTATCTGGGAGCGGATCATTTCGCTGTGCTGACCCTGCGGGACACGGTGGATTCCGACCCGGAGGTGATCTATCGGGAAGCGGTGAAGCTGGTGGACACCGCCAGCGCCGGGTACAATCTGTCCGTGTGCATGGGTCTGGCCGCCGTCAACGGCGGGAAAGAGGATCCGGGTCTGCTGTGTGACCATGTACTGCTGGCGCTGCGGAGCGTGAAGAACGATTACTACCGGCACTGGGCGTGGTTTGACGAAAACGCCCGCGTCCGGCTGGAGAAGGAACAGCAGATTTCGGAGCGGATGCACCGCGCGCTGGAGGGGGGGCAGTTCGTTCCCTATTTCCAGCCTCAGTACGACTACGAAAGCGGCTTAATCTGCGGCGCGGAGGCGCTGGCCCGCTGGCAGGATCCGGAACGGGGCCTGATTTCACCGGCAGAATTTGTACCGCTGTTTGAGAAAAACGGCTTCATTTATGAAATGGACAAAGCCATCTGGCACAGCGTTTGCCGGAAGATCCGGGAATGGCGGGAAGCGGGACTGAAGCTGCCGCCCATCTCCGTCAACATCTCCCGGGCGGACATTTTCCACAGCGATCTGGTCGAAACGCTGACGCATATCGTCTGGGAGGAGAACTGCTGCATGGCGGAGCTGCGGCTGGAGATCACGGAATCCTCCTATCTGGACAACAGCAGTCTGCTGATCGAAACCGTGCGGCGGCTCCGGGCGCTGGGCGCTCATGTGGAGATGGACGATTTCGGCAGCGGCTATTCCACCCTGTCCTCGCTGAAGGACATGGATGTGGACACCATCAAGCTTGACATGAGCCTGCTTCAGAATAACTCCCTGTCCGGCAAACATGCGGTACTGCTGGACGCCATTGTGCGTCTGGGTCATGGCATGGGCGCGGGTCTGATTGCGGAAGGGGTGGAGAAGCCGGAGCAGGCCGCCTATCTGCACAGTGTTGGGTGCAATGTGATGCAGGGATATCTGTATTCCAGACCGATCACCGGGGAAGCCTTTGAAGCGCTGCTTCGAAAACAGAACAAAGCGGAAGCGGATTCCGCAGAGGGAGACAGAGTATGAAGCTGACCCAGAAAATCAAAAGGCTTCTGCTGAGCTGCACGGTTGCCGAAAAGGAATATTGCAGCGTGCGGAAAATGGCTTACGCGACGAACTTCAAAACATGGAAGTACCTGAATATTTTTCTGGCGGCAGTCTTTGCCATGTTCGTGGTGATCACGCTGGCAACGCCGTCCGAGCCGGCCAACATCATCGTCTACATCTCCGGTTTCATCGTTTGCAGCACCGTCTGTCTGCTGTTTTTCTTCGTGGTTTCGGAGGATTCCGTTGCGGGGCAGGCGCTGATCTATGTGAATGTCTGTGTCATGCTGGCACTGGGACTGATGCTGAGTCTGGATCGCCCCACCATGATGGCAGTGACCTTCTGCGTGCTGATGGTCATTATGCCCATGTTCGTCATCGGGCGGCCCATCATCATGACCGGTGTGCTGCTGCTCATTGCGGTTCTCCATATCTGGCACGCGCTGACCTACAAGGACCCGGTGGTTCATCAGGGCGACATGATGAATACGATCCTGTTTTTCATCTCCGGCGTGGTGGTCAGCTGCGTGAACAACAGCCAGCGTGTGAAGGGATTCCTGCTGCAGAAGAAGATCGAGAAGGAGCGGGACACTGACCTGCTGACCGGCATTGAGAACAAGTCCTCCCTGATGAAGTCCATCGGAGAGGTGATTGCCCAGCGGGAGCAATGCACCATGCTGGTACTGGATGTGGACGACTTCAAGGGCATCAACGACAATTACGGCCATGCCGTAGGCGATGAAGTGCTGATCGGCATCGGCAGCATCGTCAGCGAGCTGACCGGGGCAGGCAATATCTGCGGGCGCTTCGGCGGCGACGAGTTCATTGTGCTGCTGCGGTCGGACGACTGGGCAAGGGCCGCGGACACGGCGCAGCGTCTGATTGACAGCGTGGCCGCGCAGGTGCATACCCCCAACCGGAAGGAAACCGTCCACCTCAGCATCGGCATCGCACCCTATACCGGAACGGAGCGGGATTATGACGATCTGTTCCGCCGCGCCGATGCGGCACTGTATCAGGCCAAAAACGCCGGTAAGGGTCGCTACATGATTACCACCTGACACGGAGCGGATGGAAAACTGAATCGGGACTGTCCGGAATGTATACGAACATTCGAGACAGTCCCTTTTTTGCGGCGCGAATGAAAGTGGAAGTGGGAAGCTACCGCAGCTATGAGTTTGACGGAGTGCCGGTGAGTGATGTGACAAATGCCGTGTGCGTTGATGACAAAACGAATATAAAACTCTCAATTCCGTTCAGATTATGCTTTTCCAAACCTGCGGGTTGTGGTACACTGAAAGAATATAAAAACGGAAGAATCAGATCCCATTTACATTGCTGGGAGGCATCGTTATGAAATTCCGAAAAAGACTGTTGTCTGTTGTTATGGCGGCTGTTATGCTGGCGGGACTTTTGCCCGGCAGCGTGTTTGCCGCGGAGGAAAGCACAGTGATCTATGAGACGCTGATGCCGGAGTATGTGATCCTCAATGCCGAAACCGGAAAGGACGAGGATGTATACGATCTGCTGGTCAAGGGTAACTGCACCCGTAATTACTACAATGCGATTCGGCGGTTTGTCAAAAGCACGGGAGACGCTGTCGAGTATTCTGCTACTTACGGCAAAAAGGAACTGGTGGACAACAACTGGAATGATGCGTCGTGGTCGGACTTTACCTCCACCAACCTGTACCGTCTGGCTGCCAATCCCTATTCCGGCCTGCAGGTGGGGACCAGCGCCACCTTTGGCAATCACAGCCATACCCATAGCTGGGGCAGCGTTTTTTCGAAAAAATCCGTGGATGTGATCAGCTATGCGAAGATGTATCTGTCGCTGAACGGCAGCACGGTTCGCAATCTGTATGGCAGCTCCAAGGCTTCCAGCAGCACGGCGCGGTTGGGCGATATGGATTATTCCAATATCCCCGGCTCTTGCGCCGCCGGGAAAAATCTGACGCTGACGGACTGCCTGAGCCAGATCAACTACACTTCGGACAAGACCTGCACCGGCTGCAACGCCACCATCAAAAATCAGGTGGTCTGCTTCTATGACGGCACAGCGCCCTTTGTAACAGGGGTCGCGCTGTCCGGCGGTGTGGACGGCAAAAACTTCCGCGCCGGTGACACGGTTACGGTTACTGTGACCTTCAGCGAGGTCATGCGTTTTGCAGACAACAGCGCAAAGCACGGCAGTGCCTATGTGGAGCTGCTGCCTCAGGGACAGACTGCGGGCAGCGCCAAAAACCCCAAGGCCTATCTGACGGCGCTGCAGACAAAGACCATCACCCGGGACGGGCGGGAATGCACCGTTTCTCAGGCGGTCTTTACCTATACAATCCCGAAAACCTATTCCGCAGTCGGCACCATTTCTGCGGTGAATCTGGATCCTCTGAAAAAAACGACCCGGCTGATTCATCCTGATCAGGACGAATATGTGGATTATCAAGAGGGGACAGTGCAGACCAACAGCGGCAAGGAATTTGCATGGTTCTTTCTGGATAAATCCGGAGACGGCTATACCACCGCTGCCAGTCCCTTTACGGATGCGGCAGGCAACTCCCTGTCCGCCTTCGGACAGCATGCAGTGACGGCGTATTTTGACGGGAATGCACCTGTCGTGGCCTCCGTTTCCATGGACGCCAAGGTGAACAACGGCGATGTAAAGACGCAGCTTTACGGCAAAGACTCGAAAAAAACCGACAACAGCGATCTGTATCTGGGTCAGGGTGACAGCGCCAGCTTTACTGTTCTGTTTGATGAGATCCTGCATTTCACAGCTGCCTCTCAAATCGAGAACGCGGTGATTACCACCAACCTCAGAAAGAACGGCCAGCCTGTCACGGCGGCCTATCTGGCCTCCGGTACGAAAAAAGCCGGTCTCAGCGGCGATAACGGTGCTTCCGGCGGCATGGCTACCTACATTACCTTCCAATCTATCACCGTTACTTCCGATATGACCTGTGCGGACGCGGACGGAGTTCTTCGCGTGACCAAGGTGGAGTTTGCGGGCACGACTGCGCGTGACGCCAGCGGCAACGCCTATTCCGCCCTCAGTGACCTGCGGAGTACAGCGGTGAACAAGTCCCAGAAGCGGCTGGATGTGACGCCGCCCGCCGTCAGCACAGGCAGCGACGCAACAGCCAGAGATCTCCAAAACCCCATGGCCGGTTTCAGCTGTCAGCTGATGCTGCAGGACGCGGGCGGTTCCGGTGTGGAAGGCCTGTCCGGCAGCTTTGTCCTCACCGACCGGAACGGTTCCGACTTCCGGTATCAGTGGGCGGCCGCTGCCCTGTCCGACCAGAGCGAAGACAAGCTGAGCTGGACGGACGGCAGCTCCGGCACGGCCTATCCCTTTGTGCAGCATGAAAACGGACAGTGCTGCCTGTATGTCCGCTTCCTTGACACCGAGTCCTACGATCTGGAGAAGCTGCAGCTTTCCGTAACCGCATCGGATTACGCGGGCAACCGGTCACAGGCAGCGGTTTTTCCCATTGATTTCGTGGTAGATAACACCGCACCTGTCGTGACGGCAGGGCAGACAGAACGTATTCTGAACCAGACCACCGGCGCAGGCACCCTGACAGTGCGGTTTACGGCGAATGACAGAAACGGCTTCCGTCTCAGCGGCATCCAGCCGGGGGACAGCGGCAGCGAAACGGACAAGGGCATCACCTTTGTCTGGTCGGAGACTTCGGCACAGGAGGCTCCCACAGAGGGGTGGACTGCGCCACAGTGGGTCAGCGTAAGCGGAACGGCGCAGGAATGCAGCGCGTCCATTGCGGTGGCCGCCAAGACCCGGGCGGAAAAGAAGCTGTGGGTCAGAGCCGTGGATGTATACGGCAATTCCTCCGGTGCGATTTGCCTCGGCACCTATACCTATGACCTGTCCTGCGCCGACTATGCAGTGAACAGCACCGATGGAGTGACGAAGGACCCGGCTGTGGAGCTGACCTCCCTGGGCGCTGACGATGCGGTTCTGTCCCTGTACCGGACTGCGGACATGACCCTTGCCGGGGAAAAGGTCTGGTTCGTCATCTATCGGGAATCCAACGGGAATCTGCTGGAACAGACTGCGGAGCATCGTGCGGTTATCATGACACAGAACGAAAACACCGTCAGCCTGACGGACTGCACCGCATCTGCTCAGCAGCTCAGCGCATGGCGAAAGAGCCTGAAGGATGAGAGCTACTGCGGCGAGATGGAAGTGCTGCTGTTTGCGGGCAAGAAATATACTGCGGAGCAGGACACTTATACCGGCTCCTTTAACGGAAATACGGAAACCGGCATCACTCTGATCGGTGAAAAAGCTCTGTACACCACGGAACGCCGGACGGTATTCACCGGCGGCGACGGTGGGAAGGCCGCAGACCCGGCAGATCAGGTGCAGTCCACGCTGACCGTGACGGAAAGCGACGGACTGACCCGGTATCGGAATACCAGCGATAAGTATCTGACTTTGGACGGCTATCAGGCTCTGGAGACGGGAGACACGCTGCTGAGCGGCCTGAACGAGCTGACACTGCATCTGACGCTGGGTGACAAGCTGATGCCGGAGTGGGGCGTGGACGCATACGATTTCAGCCTTGCCGATGACGGCTATACCAAGACCCGGCTGGAAGTGGTATTCTGCGGTACCGATGAATTGGGTCAGTCTGTCACCAAAACCGCCCCGGTCAGTCTGGAGGCGCTGACCTCACAGGATGTGCGGATCCCGGCCTCCGTTTCGGCGGAGTTCGGCAGCGGCGTTTACACCTTCCGACTGAAAGCAGTGATGAAAAGCGGCAGAAGCTTCGCGGATAACGGCCCGGAGGGTTATTATTACGAAAACAGCAGCGGAGTTTATGGATTTGAGCGCGATGATACGCAGGAACGGCTGTGGATTCAGGTGGATGCTTCGGCTCCCAGCTCCGGCTTCCGGTTCAGCAGATATTCTCTGTTCCTGACGGAGGACGAGAACGGAAACCGCTGCAATCAGTATCTGGATACAGACAAGCTGCTGGAGGGGAGAACGGATATCAGCCGCAGCGCACACCTTACCGTGGGTGGTGCTGCGGAGGCTGCGGACATGGTGACGATCCCCGTCTCCCGCACGGTCAATCTGACCCAGCCGAGCCGGGAGCATACCGGCGCGGCAGGCTTCCAGACGAACCTGTATCTGGTGGATGAAACGAAGCAGCTCGTCAAAACCCGCAGCAGCGGAAGGGATTACTATGCGGGCATTCGCTGGGCAAAGGTGACAAACACCGCAGACGGGGAGACCATTACCAAATGGGCGGTGTGCAGCACTCTGGATAACAGCTGGGATACCATTCCCATGACCCTGATTCCGGTGGATTCCGGCGCGGAAATGAAGGCACTGGAGAGCCGGTATATCGGGGACGCGGGGAAGGACGCACAGGGTTATGACGAATTTGAAAGCCTGCCGGTGGTGCGCGGCACGGTGAATATCCTTACCGTGGAGTTCTACAATCTGAACGGCAGGAAGTCCGAGACTCGGGTTTTGTATGTGAATGCGGCTTCGGACCCTGTGACCGGCGCCATTACCGATCAGGCCGTTGACCCCTCCGAACGGGAGGATCCCATTTACAGCACCCGGGACGGACAGCAGGAGGCCCCGGGCTGTACGGCGCAGGTTCGTACCGTGTTCACCCCGGCAGAGGGAACGGATACCGATGGACTGCACGTGTATATCGACATCTTCGGAAAACAGTATTCCGCTTCCCGAACCGATGGCGTGTGGAGCATCGGTGATACGCACGCGGACATTCCGGATGATGAAATGACGCTGAATCCGGACGGAACCTACTCCTATGTGTGGGAGCAGGCCTATTCTCCCCTGTATGTTATCACCTGCTGGAATGAAAAGACCAATTACATCAGCAAGCAGTTTGTCAGCTACGACAGTGGCGCGAAATATGCCTTCCCGCTGACGGGAGGG
Source organism: Clostridiales bacterium UBA1774 (assembly GCA_002314635.1). Lineage (GTDB taxonomy): Bacteria > Bacillota > Clostridia > Oscillospirales > Oscillospiraceae > UBA1774. The sequence continues at coordinate 11,796 of DCGQ01000019.1, read as the reverse complement.
AGTCTGCGCTTTGACGACGGCGCACCCACCGTGTACGGAACCGAGGGCGCAGGCAGCATCAGCACCGACAGCACCCTGTCCGCACCGGCGCTTGCGGATCTGGGAGACGGGACATGGGCCATGACCTTTGCCGTGATGGATTCCGTGATTGAGGAATGCGGCGAAATGACCCTGACGGTGCAGCCTTCAAAGGAATATGCAGCGGTGCTGGGCGTATCGGAGCGGGAGAACTTCCGGTTTACCTTTGCAAAGCGCACGGCGGCCAACGGACTGACGATTGCGTATTCCGGAAATGTGAAGGACGAGACCGGCAGCTATTCTGTCTGGGAGAATCGCAACGACAAAGGCGCTGCCGTCTGGAAGCTGACGAACGCGCCCTCCACACTGGGCATTTTCTATGCGGAGGCAGAATACCGGAGCTACAGCAGCGAGAATGACGACGGCGCGATTGCGTTTATCACCATCAAGGGCATTGTGCCCTCCTGGGCGGGGGAAGTCTGTGACGCGGCCTTTACCGTTTCCGTGGCGGATCGCTTCGGCCACAGCACGGAACCGTTTGCAGTTTCAGGCAGCGTGGTCTATCAGGCACCTGCGGTGTATGAACTGGAAGCCACGATGGACACCAACGGTTATCCCTATTTTGCCACAGTCGAGGGGACGGATTATGAGCTGACCTGCGTTTTCACCCAGCCGGTAACGGTGAAAAAAAGCTGGAAATGCCTGAATCCCTCCGGCTACGCGGTGGAGGAAAAGACCGGCGAGCTGCCGGTGACGGGCGACGGGGAAGCACAGATGGAGGTTTACGATGCCTTCGGTATGCTGCAGACCGTTCCGTATACCTTCAACGGGATGTTCAACTACTTCTATTCCGATAAAAACCCCAGACGCGGGGATAACCGGGTGCATGAGGTCAGCGTTTCCGTTTCGGAAACCGAGCCTACCACCGGGGATGTGACGATCACCGTCACCGCGCCCCAGCGGGATTATATCGACAACGGCTATCCCTATGTGGAATACGGAGAGCAATTTGACAAGTCGGTGACGATCACTGCCACAGAGAACGGCGCGTATACCTTTACCCTTTACTACAATCTGGGAAGTTATTTCCTTCATAGGCCGGACAGCATCACCGTGTATGTGGACAATATCTTTAAAGAAGCGCCGCAGGCGGAGCCGTATTTCTATTTCCACCAGCTGGGAACCGGCTATGCCGCGTCCGAGCTGCCCAACCGCAGCGTAGACAGCTATACAGATATGACGGTTTCCGGCAATGTGACCGTTTCCTGCCGCACTGACCGGGTGATCTACCCGCTGGAGGGCAGCAGTGCCTATGCGGTTCTGAAATATGACGGCGAACAGTCCTGCTCCTTTGCCTATGCGGACCAGCTGGGCAACATCGGCCATTTGTCCGTCAATCTGGCGGATTACGGCATTCATCTGTCCGAACCCACCGCCCCGGCAACAGACCGGAATGCGCCGGTGGTCGGCGTTGCCGTTCTGGAGAATACTGCGGAGGGCTGGAAGCTGGCATCCCAGTTCAGCACCGGAACCGCCGCGGAGGAAATCGCGGAGGCAATGAACGCGCCGGAGTATTTCCGTGCCATCCGTCTGAGTCTCAGCATCTCCGAGGAATGTGCCTATAAGACCATCGCGACCCTCACACCTCCGCAGACGGTCAGCTATGCTGCGGCGGTGAGCGATGAGATTCCGGGTGTATCCGTCAGCGGAACCAGTGTCACCCTGACGGAAGCCTGCAAGGCGGACTGTATCTATCTCACCGTGGTGGACAATGCCGCGGCGGAAACCGGCAGCGAAACAGACAACGCCGTTACCATGAAGCTCCCGCTGCCGCTGTCAGGGTTTGACACCACAGCGCCCCGGGCATCGCAGGTGCGCTATGAGCAGGGCCTGTATTCTGTCGATGCGTATATTACGATTACGGACGCCATAGACAGCGGGGACGATATCACACAGACCACGCTGCGAGACGGCAGTCCGGTTCGGGATCGTATCACGGCGCTGACGGAGGGCGTTGCCCGCTTTACCGAGGAACCGCTGGTATTCCGCTATACGCTGACCGAAAACGGCAGCAAAATCCTGACCTTCCGGGATCTGGCCGGCAATCTCCGCCCCGTTACCGTGGAGACGAATGTGATTGACGACAGCGTGCCGGAGCTGCAGGTCATCTGGAGCCCCTGCGCTGCGGATACGGATCCGGAGACCGGGGAAACGGTGCTGATTCCGGAGCAGATGCCGGCGGGGCCGGTGAACCGCAGTCTGACGGCGGTGCTGTCCTGCACAAAAGAGATCGCCGACTGCCGCATCGAGTGCATTGAGGGCAGCAAGGATGCGCCGGTGAATGTCATGCCTGCGGCGGATGACCGGCGCTGGGAGGATAACTACTATCAGGTGTATGAATCCCGGGGCATCAGCGACCTGAGCCTGCTGTTTTATCCGGATCGCTGCGAATACGGTTTCTGGGTCAGGGTTACAGTGACTGCACCCAACGGAAAAACCGCCGTGCAGCTTCTGGGGATCCCCGGCGGCGTGATAGATGTGACCTCGCCGGAGATGAAGGTGTGGGCAGAGGCGCTTTGCCGGGACGGCTGCACCGAGCCTTACGCCTACCGGCTGACCATGTTCCCCGATGACAGCGGAAATGACCGCACGGTCTATGCCGCGGGAGCGTCGGGCGCGAACCGGACAGCCTATACAAAGGAAAATCCCTATACCGCTGTTCTGTCCGCGACGGGAAGCCATACCTTCCGTTTTACGGATGCGGCGGGCAACCAGACCATCGTGACCATCCCCCTGCCCAGTGATACGGAAGGCGGTTATCCCCCTCTGTATTCCCAGACCATCATCAGAACCGGGGAGCGGAGAACCGACCAATATCTTCTGACCGATGCAAACGGCGACAGCATGGCGCTGCGGGAGATTGATACGGCTGCGCCTGTGCTGACCGTCAGTCCCACCGTGCAGGAGCTTGCCGCTTCCGCACGGGTCCGGGAGCAGACGGTGACGGTTCGGGCGGACGAAGCCTGTGCCATCGAATATACATACACCCGCACGGAAAACGGGCAGACGGTCAGCGTGGAGGGCACATTCCCGGTTGCAGACCCGCAGACGGATGTGCTGTCCCTGCGCTTTGCGGAGGAAACGGTGCTGACGCTGACGGCGGTGGACGGCGCAGGCAATCAGATCACCAAGGCACTGACCATTACCAATATCGACAACACGCCGCCTGTGCTGACCGTGAACCTTTCCACCCTTACCGTCCGTCAAAATACGTCTCCGGCGGAGATACGGGCGCTGCTGGAAGCGGGTGCTGCCGCAGCAGACCTGTGGAAGGGAACCGCCGTGTCCATTGACCCGGTCTGGGATCTGAGCACCCTGAATCCGGAGCAGGTGGGCACCTATACCGTGACCTGCACCGCAATGGATGAAGCAGGGAACTGTGCCACCGCAACCCGGACGGTACGGGTATATGACCGGAATACTCCCGGTCTGGTTCTGGACGGCAGAGAGTACCAGCCGGAATCCTTGGCAGTCCTGTCGGCAGGTGAGCACAGCATCCGCGTCACCGGTCTCAGTGAAATCGGAGCGGGGGAGCTGGAGCCGTGCACGATCTATCTCCGCAGCGGCATCCGGACAGCGGGACAGATGAAGGACAGCAGCAGAGCCGACCGGGTGAGCGGCGGAACCATCCGACTGAATCCCGGCTATTACACGATCTATGTAGTGACCCAGTCCCGCAGAACCTTCCGGGTCATCCTGTTCGCAGAAAAGTGAGGTGCAGATCATGAAGAAAGTTAAACGCTGGCTCAGCCTGTTTCTGGCGGCGGCCCTGTGTCTGGGTCTGTTTCCCGCCCCGGCAAGGGCAGCGGAGGAACCCAAGGTTTACACCATCTCCAACGGCTATATCGAAGCGGAGGTTTCCACGGAAAACGGCGGCTTCACCGTGGGTACGGTGGAAGGAAGCCAACTGAAAAAATCCGACAACAACAAACGACTGCTGTACCATAACGGAAATTACGATACCTCCTTCCTCTCCTTCCGGGTTTCGGAGGGAGAGCAGGAGCGGGACTATATCTTCGGCGGCGTTTACGGCGGGCTTAGCGACCCCAGCCGGAAGGGAGTCAGCGTCACCCAGTCCGGCGGCGCAAACACCCCCATCACGGCGGTGTGGGGCACCGGAACGTTGACCTTTACGGTGTCCCTCTCGCTGGCGAATGCCTCCTCCAATGAGCATGGCATGGTTTCCATTTCCGTGAAGGCGGAGAATACAGGCTCCCGGGCGGTACAGGTGCAGACCAGAATCCTGTACGATACCTGTCTGGGCAATCAGGATTACGGCTATTATCAGATCGCCGACGTCACCTGCCATACAGAGACGGTGCTGGACGCTGCCGATACGGAGCTTCCTCGCAATATCTTCGCTGCCGACGCGCTGGAGAATGTGCGGGTTGCGGCTTATGCCGCCAGCGGCGGGGGAAAGGCACCCTATCGCATCGCGATAGGACACTGGAACAATCTGGCGGCTGCGCTGTTTGATTTTACGCCGGATCCCACGCTGGATTTCGCCGACCCCATCAATGCATATCTGACCGCAGACAGCGCCATGGCGCTGTACTTCGAGCTGGGAACCGTTGCTCCTGATGCCTCCGCCGATCTGACCACCTTCTACGGCGTGTTTTCCAACAGCGGCATCAGCACGGAGGAACGGGTGGCCGTCAATGTGACCGCCCGGAGCCGTCTGGATTACAACGATGCACAGGACGGGTTCCAAATCGTCGGCCCCGGCAAGACCAATTTGCAGTTGGGCGTGACCTTTGAAAACTACGCGCAGACCGACGCGGCCGATCTGAAATCGCTGACCCTTGCAGTGACCAGCACCGGCAATCTGCGTCCGTTGGAAACGGAGGACGGTACGCCCCTTAGCGGCTATGATTACGAGACCGTCACCCCGCTGATCGTTGCCTATTCGGATGTGGCAGTGGGCGAGGCGATCACAAAGACCTTGAATTTTCAGGCGAGACCGGTGGAAAATGCCTCTTATGAGCGGCTGACCGTGTCCGTCTACAACACGGAGAACACCGACGGACAACTGACGCAGGAAAATCTGCTGGGCAGTAAGACCGTCTATGTGCTGCTTCCGGCCAGTGACGGCAGCCTGCCCCGGGTAGGCTTTGTGGACATGGCTCCCAAGGCCGTTTACAGCGAGGGCGTGCGGCATCTTTCCGTGTCGCTGACCAATTCCGCCATGCTGCAGGATCGCGCCGCATGGAATCTCTATGCGGAAAACAGCAGCACCCGGCAGAGGGTTTTGCTGGATGGGCAGGCAGTGACCTTCCGGGACGATGTGATGGATGTGGTGATCGGAGCGGATATCTGTCTGTCGGAGGGCACATGGGAACTGAAGCTGGAGTGGACGGATGACGCAGTCAGTGCCGGGGTCGCGCAGGCGGCCTATCAGACCCAGAGCGCACCCTGCCTGATGTTCTCCGTCTCCGATGACCCGGAACTGAAAAACGATTGCTACGGTATTGCGGCGGTGGTTCGCTTCGATGTGCCGGGGAAGGGCACCGAGAAAAAGCCTGCCTATCGGCTCAAGCTGTTTAACAGCGAAGCCGAGCTGCTGGCCTATCAGAAGGCAAAGTGGGAAATCGGCGACCCCACCGATTCCAAGGGCGGCAAGGTGCAGTTCCATTCCATCCTGCTCACCTTCCGGGGCGAGTTCACTGTGGAGGAACATTACACTGCGGAACGGAACGGCGTAACCGTGGAAGTGCCCACAAAGATCACCGCCGTCAGCAAAAAATCCGTGGATCCGGACACCCGGAAAACCGTGGTGCAGAACGGCGTGACGGTGAATAACTGCCTGGATTTTGAAAACGGTACCATGTCCGTGTACTACTACGGCAGTCCCAAATCGGACAGCCAGCGGGATCAGGATGCGATCCGGGTGGAGTTTGACGGAGAACTGCTGACCAGCGTGGCAAGAACCACCGTCTGGTCCGGCAAGGCCTGCTTTACCGAGTTCAAGCAGGGCGAGGCCATCTCCCTCCAACCCTATGACGGCAACGAAAGGAAAAACGAAGGGCGCAGCAATGATAAGAACATCGCCCTTGTGTGGCCCGCTGCCGCCGGAATCGGACAGACGCTGGCCGGTATGGTGTTCAATCTGGCCTTCGGCGAGATGGGCGCTGTCTATGAGAACTATGGTAAGCCGTCCCAGAGTTTTACCGGCTATGTGGTGGCCTTTACCGCCAATCTGGATCTGAGCTTTGCAGGCCCCCGTTCCTCCAAGGCGCAGGGCAGCTCCTACTGGACGCAGTTTACGGATTATTGGAGCACCTACCATCTGAATCAGACCGCCAGCATATGGGGATTTCTGGATAATACCAGCTTCCGGGATAAGATGCTCAGCTCTCAGGGACTGGAAAAATTCGAGGACCAGAGAACCACCCTCAGCGCCTCTGTCATGGTGCCGGATGTGATGTTCGGCTGTGGTAAGGGCTTCTGCGGCGTGCATTTCAAGGTGCAGGTGGGTCTGGCGAACTTCTCCGCGCAGCTGGGCGATCTGGAGGGTATTCTGGAGGTGAACACCATCGGGGACTGGAGCTTCGGCTTTGCAGGCAGCATGGACGCAAAAATGTTTGAGACTGAGTTCCGGCTGTCCTTCAAGAGCTACCACGATATCCCCATCCCCGATGAGATATACTTCTATTTCGGCGGCTTTGAACCCGGCGTGAACATTGACGGATGCGGCGTAGTGTGGATCACCGGCGGCGGTGGCGGCTTCTCCAACCTGTATGACACGGTGATGTGCGTGCAGAAAGTGCCGCCGTTGAAGCTGATCATGACCCTGTCCTTCTCCATCCTGCAAGTGCTGGACGGAACTGCCACCCTCAGTCTGGGAGGAACCGGCTTTTCGCTGGTGGCAAACGACCTGAAGATTCTGAAAACCATTGACGCGGTAGATCATATCGCGCTGGCCATGGAATGGTGGCCTGGATTCAGCCTGAAGGGTTCGTTTTCGGCAAATCTGTTCTACGGCCTGATCAACGGCAGCGGCTATGTGGCCGTTGTGGGGAAGAACTACGCTGACTGGCTCTTTGAAATGTTCCTGCGGGCAAAGGTGCAGATTCCCGGTGATATCCCGGTGGTAGGCGGAATGAGCCTTGCCTCCGTGGACTTCGGCGTGAACAATGAGAAGATCTGGGGCGCAGCGGATGTGGTCTGCACCACACTGGGCATTACCTATTATTGGGGCAGCAAAAACGTGGACTTCGGCGTGGGAAGCAAGACGAATCCCACCTTCCCGGAGCTGCTCGGTTATGAGGATGTGCCAGTGTACTATGACGCGGAGCGGGATGATACCCTCTATCTGCGGGTAGGCACCAATGTGAAGAATGTGCTGACGGCGGATGTCGGCGGGGAAAGCGGGATGCAGCTGATGAGCTACCCGTATGCACCGTATCTCCGCTCCAATGTGGGACGAACAAGCCACGAATTTGTGACTGACGGCAGCGGGGACGTGATCGTGCAGTTTGTGTATGACGCGGCCTCTCTGGAAGCGGCACAAACGCTGGCGGCAGGCTTTACCGTGACCGATCTGTCCGGCACCGGCTTCGGACTTCGCTTCTATGACGCTGCCGCCAACGGCGGTGCGGGAAATGCGGAGACCGCCAATGCCAATGTGACATGGAACGGGGAAACCGGAAAGGCCACCTTCGCCTTTACCGTGACCGAGGAAGCACAGCATGACAGGGTCTGGAAGGTATCTACCGGCAGCACGCCCTGCGAAGCCGCACTGTATACGCTGTACGACATTACCCGGGTGGACAGCGTTTCCGTCGATGAGGACAGCTATCAGCCGGGAGACAGCATGGCTGTGACATGGACCGGCAGCGCCCTCGCTTATTGCTCCAGAGATAACTATCGGTTCTATCTGACCGAGACCGATGATCCGGCCGAAAGCGGCATTGCCCTGACTAAGAAACGGGGCAGCGGCAGCTATGGCGATGACTGGGATACGCTGATCATTCCGGAGCAGGTGCCCGCCGGGACCTATTATATCAAATGCGTGTATTCAGACGAGGACATGGTGAATGACGCGGTGTTCAGCAGCAGTACCGTGACGGTGTTTAACGACAAGACCCCCGGCGCGGTGACGCTGTCCGAGCTGAAAAATATGGGTAGCAGCCGAATTGGACTGACTGCCAAGGTGGACGGAAATGCGGACGGCGTGCTGGTGAATGTGTATGAATATGACCCGGCAAAGCAGAGCTATACCAAAACGCAGGATTCTATGAACTTTGCCCGGGAGCGCGGAGCCGGTGAAATCGCGGTGCTTGTCGGTGGTTCCTATGTGTTTGACGGCAGTGCCTATGGAATGGAAGCCGGAAAAACCTACGCGCTGGGCGTACAGGCATACCGGGAGGTGGACAGTGACGGGGACGGCAGCACGGACGCTCTGCTGCGGGGCCGTGAAGTTCTGTCCGGAACCGTGGTGCTGGCGGCACAGACCACGCCGGTGTTTACCATGAAAACCGACCTGAAACCGGTGACATTAACCCGGGGTACGACGGGGAACCGCTACACGCAGGACGCTTACACGGCTTCTGCGCTGACGCTGACCTTTGCCGCCCAACGCTCCCAGTCCGACAGCCGCAGCGAAACCGTAACGGGAAGCTGGAGCCTGGACGGAGCGGGAGAAAACGATGCAAATTACGGAACTTATACCAACACTTCTGCAATTCAAGTGGCGCTGAAAGCGCTGACGGAGGGCAACCATACGCTGACACTGGAATGTGTTGACGCGGAGGGGGACGCCTGTACGAAACGCTATGTGTTTACCGTGGACACCACCGCGCCCAGATTGGTGGTTTCTTCCCCGCTGAACGGCACAATGCCGGAGGAAGACGGCACAGTCACCCTGACAGCGCTGACCGACCGGGACGCGGAACTGACCGTGACCTGTGACGGGAAAACTGTCCTCAAAGGAAAAGCGGAAAGCATCGGCAGCTATAACATGCTGACCGGCGTGCTGACGGCTTTGGTGAAGCTGCCGGAGTCGGATGCACTGAGCCGTAAGCTGGTGATCACCGCTGCGGACGAGGCAGGAAATCGGGTGTCCCGTACTGCGGCCATCTACCGGGGCGGCACAGCGGGTGTTCGTTCCGTTGTCGTCCTGGCAGACGGGGTGTTCCACTCGGACGGCGTACTGCCGCAGCAGAATACCGCCAGTGTCCGAAAGCTGGAGCTGATGGGCGTTCTGGAGGACGGTTCCCGGTGCTCACTGGAAAACCTGCCCAATGTGAGCTGGTCGGTTGAGACGGCGGCGGGCAGCGCCGCAGTTACCGATGATGGCATTCTGAGCCTGAGCGCCGATGCACAGGGTATCGTGACCGGCGCACTGGAAATCAGCGACGGCGCTTTCATGCGCTGTACGCTGGTGTTCGGTGAAACGGCGGATGACTGTCTGGTGCGGATCGAAAGCACCGAAGGCGGCACCGTGACCGGTGCGGGACGGTATCTGCCCGGTGAAACGGTGAAGGTGACGGCTGTACCGGAGGAGAATTATCTGTTTTCAGGGTGGAGCGCCGAGGGCGTAACACTGCCGGAGCCTTCCGCACTGACGGTGAGCTTTGCCATGCCGGAGCAGGGCAATGTGACGCTGAAAGCGGTCTTTACCCGTCAGGAGCCGGATGAGCCGGATAAACCCGATGAGCCGG